>DATAAR010000120.1:0-40041 GCA_036259975.1 Solirubrobacteraceae bacterium
CGCGAGCGCGCCGCGCACGACCTTGTGCTGGTTGATCTCGTCCTCGAACGTGTAGCCCGGGCCGCCGGTGCCGGTGCCCTGGGGACAGCCGCCCTGGATCATGAAGTCCGCGATCACGCGGTGGAAGATCAGGCCGTCGTAGAAGCCCTCCGAGGCCAGCTTCTTGAAGTTGCTCACCGTCTTGGGCGCGTCCTCGTCGAACAGCTCGAGGACGATGTCGCCCTCGCTCGTCTTCATCGTGGCGGTGGACACGGTCGGTCCTCCTCCTTCGGCTTGGGAGCGGGAGTGCAGTGCTGCTGCGGGCGTGCTACCCGAAGACCTTGAGCTCCGAGATGCGCACGCGGGCGCCGTCGGCCGGAGGCTCCGTGATCCAGAGCAGCAGCGTCCGGTACTTGCTCGTGCCGGCGCCGAGCACGATGTGGGCCTTGCCGCCCTCGCCGACGTTGCTCTTGTTCCTGATGTGGGCCCAGCGGGTGTCGAGGATGGTCGGCGGCGGCGTGGCCTCGTCGGTCGCGTAGACCTCGACGCGGAAGCCCGGCGTCGGCGTCGTGATGTCGACCGACTTGATGCCGCGGCTCTGGCCCAGGTCCAGCGCGTAGCCGAGCGCGACGGTGTCGCCCGGCGCAGGGTCGACGTACCACGAGGTGCCGCCGTCGCCGTCGAGCGCCTTGCCGGGCACCCCGACGGCCGTCGCGCGGCGGTACGGGTCGTACAGCGAGGCGGCGCTCGCGTCCAGGTCGATCGCGGCCGGCGGCGGCGTCCTCGGGGTCGTGTCGGTCGTCGTCGAGTTCGTCCGCCCGCTGCTGCCGCTCGAGGGCGCCGGCGACGTCTGGGCCGGCGGCGTGCTCGTGCGCGGCGCGGGCGCCGGGGTGACCGGCGCGGGCGTGGCCGACCGCGGCGCCGTCGTCGACGGCCGGTTCGATGGGACCTGGACCTTCGGCAGCCGGCCCGTGCTCGTCCGGGGCGTTGTCGGCGTGGTGTCCGGCGGCGACGTCGTGGCGGTCGGCGGCGGGGTCGTGACGGTGGGCGCCTGCGCGACCTGGGCGGTCGACGTCGCCGGCGGCGCCGGATCGCTGCGCAGCGCGGCGTAGCTCGCCGCCACCGCGCCGGCCACGAGGACGAGCGTCAGCCCGAGCACGGTCATCGCCGGGCGCCAGCCGGCGCGCTCGCCGAGCGGGCCCGAGGCGGTGCCGCAGGCCAGGCACCAGTCCTGGCCCGGCTCCATCTCCGCGCCGCAGCTCGTGCACGTGCGCGCGCCGGGATCGGCCTGCGGCTCCTCGCGCGGCGCGTCCTCCGGCGGCTCCGGCGGAACGCCGGGAGCGAGCTCGGGCTGGAGCTCGAGCAGCTTCATCGGGCCTCAGGGTTGCACAAGCGTGTGACGAACGCCCTCGGCGCAATCATGCGCGCGCGACCTCCAGCCGCAGCGACGCGCCGTTGACCGCGGTGCCGTCGACGGCGTCGACGATGCGCTCGGCCTCGCTGCGAGGCACAGACAGGAGCGAGAACCGCTCGAGCACGCGGACGTCGCGGACCGCCTCGCCGTCGATCCCCGCCGCCGCCGTCACCGCGTGCACGAGGTCGGCCACCTCGACGCGGTCGGCGCGGCCGATGCCGGCGATCAGCTTCGCGTACGGCTCGTCGCCGTTGCGCGACAGGCGCGGCTTGGAGTGGCGGCGCGGGCGCTCGCTGATCGGCGCCGGCGTGGTGTGCGCACCCGCGGCCCACGGCGTGATCGGGACGCCGACGTGCCGCTCGATCGCCTCGAGCTCGCGCCGCTGGCGCGGCTCGGCGAACGTGATCGCACGCCCCGAGCGCCCGACCCGGCCGGTGCGCCCGATGCGATGCACGTACACGTCCGGCGAGGTGGGGACGTCGAAGTTGATGACGTGCGTGACGGTCGAGATGTCGAGGCCGCGCGCCGCCACGTCGGTCGCGATCAGGATCGGCACGCGGCCGCCCTTGAACGAGAGCATCACCCCGTCGCGCTGGCCCTGCGACATGTCGCCGTGCAGCGCGCGGACGTCCAGGCCGCGGTCGCGCATCTTGCGGTAGAGCTGGTCGGTGCGGATCTTCGTGCGGACGAACACGATCGCCTGCTCGGGGCGCTCGGCGGACAGGACCTCGACGAGCCGGTCGGCCTTGTCGGCGGGCTTGACCTCCAGCGCGAACTGCTCGACGGAGTCGACCGTGAGCGTCGCCGCCCTGACCTTGATGTGGGCCGGGTCGTACAGGTAGCGGTCGGCCAGTGCGCGGATCGGCGGCGGCATCGTCGCGCTGAACAGCGCGGTCTGGCGGCTGTTCGGCGTCATGTTCAGGATGCGCTCGACGTCCTCCAGGAAGCCGAGGTCGAGCATCTCGTCCGCCTCGTCGAGCACGACGAACCGGCAGTCGTGCAGGATCAGCGACGCGCGCTGGGCGAGGTCGAGCACGCGCCCGACCGTGCCGACGACCACGTGCCCGCCGGCGCGCAGCTGCGCCTGCTGCGAGCGGATCGGCGCACCGCCGAAGACGGCGACGACGTCGACGCCCTTGCGCTGGCCGTACGTGCGCAGCGCCTGCGTGACCTGGATGCACAGCTCGCGCGTCGGCGTGAGGACGAGCGCCTGCACCTCCGGCACGGTCGGGTCGACGTGCTCGAGGATCGGCAGGCCGAACGCCGCGGTCTTGCCCGAGCCGGTCTGCGCCTGGCCGATCACGTCGCGGCCCTCGAGCATCGGCGGGATCGCCTGCTCCTGGATCGGGCTCGGCTTCTCGTAGCCGACGTCCTGCAGCGCCAGCAGCGTGCTCTCGGAAAGGCCCAGGTCGGCGAAGGCGGTCACGTGCATGCAGGGTACGAGGTACTCGCCGGTCCCTCGGGTCGCGAACGCCCGCCACACCACGGAAGTTTTGGCCGGGGGATCAGGCGGCCGGGTCGAGCAGCAGCTTGCCGGTCGTGCGCCGGGCCTGCATGTCCGCGTGCGCCCGCGCCGCCTCGGAGAGCGGATACGTGTCGCCCACGATCGGGCGCAGCTCCCCGCGCGCCGCGCGCTCGAACAGGTCCGCCAGCGGCTCGCGCACCATCTCGGGCCGGGACAGGCAGTGCACGAGCCAGAAGCCGACCACCGAGACCGAGCGGCGCATCAGGCGCCCTGTGCCGACCTCGTTGGGCTCGCCCGAGGCGTTGCCGTACGCGACCAGGCGCCCGAAGGGCGCGAGCGCGCGCAGCGACTGCTCGAAGACCTCGCCGCCGGCCATCTCGAACACGACGTCGACGCGCCGGCCGAGGTTGGCCTCGACGAGCCGGTCGGCCAGGCCCTCGGGCGCCGCGTCGACCGCCGCGTCGGCGCCGAGCTCGCGCGCCAGCGCGCGCTTGTCCTCCGTCGAGGCGGTCGCGATCACGCGCCCGGCGCCCATCGCTCGCCCGAGCTGCACCGCGAGCGAGCCGACGCCGCCCGCCGCGGCGTGCACCACGACGCTCTCGCCCGCGGCCACCCGGCCGCTCGTGCGGTAAAGGTGCCAGGCGGTCAGGCCCTGAAGGAGGAGCGCGAGCGCCGTGCCGTCGTCGACGCCGTCGGAGACGGACACGGTAAGCGCCTCCGGCGCGGTCGCGTACTCGGCGTAGCCCCCGGTGCCGGTCATCGCCACGACGCGCTCGCCGGTGTCCTCCCGCACGCCCGCGACCTCCGCGCCCGGGACGAGCGGCAGCTCCGCCGCGGCGAGGTACTCGTCGCGGCGCTGGTGGGTGTCGGCGAAGTTGACGCCCGCCCGCGCGACGCGGATCAGCACCTCGCCGGGGCGCGGCTCCGGCGCGGGCAGGTCGACGAGCTCGAGCACCTCGGGGCCGCCGAACCGCCGGACCTGGATTGCGCGCATGGCGGACGGACCCTATCCGGCCCGGGCCGCCACCCGTCGTCCCGTTCTCCGCCGCCGGCGCTACCGTGACGCCACGTATGAGCGTCACCGTCGTCGGATCCATCGCGTTCGACGCCGTCCGCACCCCGTTCGGCTCACGCGAGCGGATGCTGGGCGGCGCCGCGACCCACTTCGCCCTGGCCGCATCGTTCTTCGACGAGGTGCGCGCCGTGGGTCCGGTGGGCGACGACTTCACCGACGAGGACATGGCGGTCCTGCAGACGCGCGGCACGGTGACCGACGACGTCGAGCGCGTGCCGGGCGGCAAGACGTTCTTCTGGAGCGGCGAGTACGCCGAGAACCTCAACTCGCGCGAGACGCTCGTCACCGAGCTCAACGTGTTCGAGCACTTCGTGCCGAAGCTGTCGGAGGCGTCGCGCCAGAGCGACGTGCTCTTCCTGGCCAACATCCAGCCCGAGCTGCAGCTCGCCGTGCGACAGGAGTGCACCGCGGCGAAGTTCGTCGCCATGGACTCGATGGATCTGTGGATCAACATCGCGCACGACGCGCTCGTGCGCACGATCAAGACCGTCGACTGCCTCATCCTCAACGACGAGGAGCTCGAGATGCTGACGGGGCGCCCGACCACGGTCGCGGCCGCACGGGAGCTGCTCGGCTGGGGCCTCAAGGCGGTTGTGGCCAAGCAGGGCAAGTACGGCGCGGCGCTGTTCACGCCCGACGACGTGTTCTCGCTGCCGGCCTATCCGCTCGAGCACGTGGTCGACCCGACCGGCGCGGGCGACACGTTCGCCGGCGGCTTCGTCGGCTACGTCGCGGCGCAGGGCGGTGACGACCTCGGCCACGACGAGCTCACGCGCGCGATGGCGTACGGCACCGCGCTCGCGTCGTTCAACGTGGAGGAGTTCGGCGTGGAGCGCGTCGCGCGGCTGACGGCCGAGGAGATCGCCGAGCGCGTCAGCGATTTGCACCGGATGACGGCGTTCTCCGAGGCGCCGGTCGCGCTGCGCGGCTGACGAACGTCCACCCGCGCTCAGGCCCCGCGCGGCGCGGCCGATCACCCGACCGGCGTGGGCCACGGACGGCCGCGCCCTCTCCTCCTCGCGCTTCTCGCTACCGAGCCGGACACGGGAGGTGTCCTTCTGCGGCGGCGAGGGGTAGCATCGCGGCGGATGGACTGGGCATTCATCTATCTGATGTTCGGCCTCAAGATCCCGATCGCGGCGCTCTTGTTCATCGTCTGGTGGGCGATCCGCTCCGTTCCGGAGACGCCGGACGTCGAGGCCGACGGAAACGGCGGCACGAAGGTCCGTCCGCGCCACCCGCGCCGGCCGTTCCCGCGGCGCCCCCGTCGCGGCCCGCACGGCGACCCGCTGCCGCTGCCGCCGCCGCGCACACGGACTGTCGTCGCGCGCGCGAAGCGCGCCGAGCGCGCATAGACCGGCGAATTCGGCGGTCCGAGCGTCCCGTCGCCCTGCCACACTCAGGGCCATGACCGCCACCTCCGTGCTCTCGGACGGCACGATCCGCGCCCTGGTCGAGGCCGGGCGCATCCGCATCGACCCGTGGGATCCGGGCATGGTGCAGCCCGCCAGCGTCGACCTGCGGCTGGGCAACTCGTTCCGCGTGTTCCACAACCACCGGATCACGGCGGTCGACCTCGGCGACCCGCCGTCCGAGCTGACCGAGCAGGTGCGCGTCGAGGAGGAGGGCACGTTCGTCATCCATCCGGGGGAGTTCTGCCTCGGGCGCACCGAGGAGTGGGTCGAGCTCCCGGACGACGTGGTGGCGCGCATCGAGGGCAAGAGCTCGCTCGGCCGCCTCGGGCTGGTCGTCCATGCGACGGCCGGCTTCTGCGACCCGGGCTGGAAGGGCACGCTCACGCTCGAGCTGGCGAACTTCAACTCGGTGCCCATCATCCTGCGACCGGGCCTGCCCATCGCACAGCTCTCGTTCATGACGCTCGACCGGCCGGCCGAGCGCCCGTACGGTCATCCCGAGCTCGGCAGCCACTACCACGGCCAGATCGAGGCGACGGAGAGCCGGTACGAAGGCGGGCCTGGCGCACCCGCGGCGGCCGCGGGCGGGCGGGCGCTCGGATAGGCTCCGCGCGCATGCTGCAAGCACTGCTCCTCCTGGCCCAGGAGGCGGAGGCCGAGCCGTCGAAGACGAGCTACTACGTCGCCGGCGGCGCGCTCGCGATCTGGGCCGTCGTCGTGTCGTTCCTGGGCCTCCGCAGCGCCGAGTTCCCGCGCGGCCCGGGTGGCGCGCGCGGGGTGATGGCGATCAGCGTCGTGCTCGCGGCGGCCGCGATGGCCACCGCCGTGATCACCGCGTAGGCCGGTCGAGGGGTCGCATCGGCCCGACGCGGGTATCGCTTGGGCTCGAGACCCGCCGGCCGTCCGTCTGCGGCGGGCGGGGAGGAGAGGGCGACGCCGTAGACTCCGGCCCCCGTGGCCCCCATCCAGGAGACGCGATGAGCACCGAGACCCAGCCCGCCGCCGGGGATGCAGCCCGCGAGGGCCGCGACACGCTGACGGTGACAGATAACCGCACGGGCCAGACATACGAGATCGAGATCACGGACGGGACCGTCCGTGCGATGGACTTCCGCCAGATCAAGGTCGCCGACGACGACTTCGGGGTGATGACGTACGACCCCGCGTTCACGAACACGGCGTCGACGCGGTCGGCGATCACGTACATCGACGGCGACGCGGGCGTCCTCGAGTACCGCGGCTACCCGATCGAGCAGCTGGCAGAGCACTCCACGTACCTCGAGGTCGCCTACCTGCTCGTCCACGGCGAGCTGCCGACCCAGCAGCAGCTCGACGACTGGGTGCACGAGATCACGATCCACACGTTCGTCCACGAGAACGTCAAGGACTTCATGAAGGGCTTCCGGCACGACGCCCACCCGATGGGCATGCTGCTCGGCTCGGTCGGCGCGCTGTCGACGTTCTATCCGGACGCCAACAAGATCAAGGACCCGGCGAACCGGCACCTCCAGACGATCCGGCTGATCGCCAAGATGCCCACGCTCGCGGCCTTCGCCTACCGCCACACGCAGGGCCAGCCGTACGTCTATCCCGACAACGACCTGCGATATGCAGGCAATTTCCTGAACATGATGTACAAGATGACGGAGCTCAAGTACGAGCCGGACCCTCGGCTCGAGCGCGCGCTCGACATCCTGTTCATCCTCCACGCGGATCACGAGCAGAACGCCTCGACGAGCGCCGTCCGCGGCATCGGCTCCACCCAGGTCGACCCGTACTCGGCGATTGCGGGCGGCGTCGCCGCGCTGTACGGGCCGCTGCACGGCGGCGCGAACGAGGCCGTGCTGCGGATGCTGAAGCGCATCGAGACCAAGGACAACATCCCCGACTTCATGCAGGGCGTGAAGGACGGCAACGAGCGCCTGATGGGCTTCGGCCACCGCGTGTACAAGAACTACGACCCGCGGGCGAAGATCATCAAGACGGCGGCCGAGGACGTCTTCGCGGTCACCGGCAAGAACCCGCTGCTCGAGATCGCCACGGAGCTCGAGCGGATCGCGCTCGAGGACGACTACTTCGTCTCGCGCAAGCTGTACCCCAACGTGGACTTCTACTCGGGCCTGATCTACGAGGCCCTCGGCCTGCCGGTCGCGATGTTCCCCGTCATGTTCGCCATCGGCCGCACGAGCGGCTGGATCGCCCAGTGGCTCGAGCTCGTGGAGGACAAGGAGCAGAAGATCGCGCGCCCGCGCCAGATCTACACCGGCGAGCGCACGCGCGACTACGTGCCCGTCGAGCAGCGCAAGTAGCGGCCCGGGCGGCGGTCAGGCGTCGCTGCCGTCCGGCCGCTCGTCGCCGGCGGCGCGGTGACGGTCGCGCATCGCGGCCATCCGGTCCTGCGCGGCGTCGCGGCGCGCATCGCGCTCCGTGACGCGCATGTCCTCGTCGGCCATGTGGTCGCGGACGCCCGCGGCGACGTCGCGCTTCGTGGCGGCGCGGTCGCGCGCGGCGGCGTCGGCGTCGTCGCTCTTCTCGCTCCCCCGGACGCAATGCTAATCGCTGGCGACGGCCGCGTGGACCTGTGATCGCGGACACAGAACGGCGGCGGCCGAGCCGTACCGTCAGGTGCGTGATCGTGCGCCTGCGCAACGGCGAGAAGGTGAGGATCCGGCCGATCCGGCCGGACGACAAGGCCCTGCTCAGCGCCGGGATGGCCGCGCTGTCGGCCGAGAGCGCGTACCGGCGCTTCCTCGCGCCGAAGACGCGCCTCACGCCCGCCGAGCTGCGCTACCTGACCGAGGTCGACTTCCGCGACCACGTCGCGCTCATCGCGCTACCGGCCGATGGCCCGGGCACGCTGCTCGGCGTCGGGCGGTGGGTGCGCAGCCCCGACGAGCCGGCCACCGCCGAGATCGCGTTCCTCGTCTCCGACCGGCTGCACGGCGAGGGCCTCGGCGCGGCGCTCGCCGACGCGCTCGCGGAGGCGGCGCGGAAGCGCGGCGTGGAGCGCTTCGTCGCGACGATGCTTCCGCACAACGTGGCCGCGCACCGCCTGGCCGCGCGGATCGGGACCGTCACGATGCGGGTCGACGGCGGCATGCACGAAGTGCGCGTCGAGCTCGATCCGGCGGCGGCGGCCGGCCCGTAGGGTCCCGGCCGTGGCCGCCTACACGCTGACCGTCCGCCGCCGAGGCGCGACCGAGCGCGAGCGCTTCGCCACGCTCGGCGACGCACTCGATGCGCTCGAGGCGCGCCTCGACGAGCTCGCGCAGCCCGAGCGGCGCCGGACCGAGCGCGGCCTCGGGCGCGAGTACGAGCCCGTCCAGCAGGTGGCGGTCCGCGGTGAGGTGGCCGGCCCGAGGCGGCTGCGCGCCGGGGTCGACCTGCGAGGCGATGGGTCGGCGGAGGCGTTCACCGGGCGCTGGCGGCGGCAGCTCGTGGAGCGGCGAACCGGCGAGACCGCGTTCGAGGCGCTGCGCCGCGCCGTGGGCGCCTGAGCGCTACATATTCCAGCCGAAGTAGACCTCCTCGGACTTGATGCGGTCGCCGTCGACGCGGAACACCTCCGTGTTGCGAAAGCGGCTGCCGTCGCTGCGCTCCGCCTCGTAGGTGACGACGACCTCGTCGTCCCCGATCTCGTGGACGCGCTTGAGCTCGAACCCGCGCAGGTTCTCGTGGCCGGGCCAGCAGCGCTCGAAGAACCGCGTCCTGTCGATCCCCACGTCGGCCGGGCTGGAGAAGACGAAGTCGTCGGCGAGGGCGGCCTCGACCACGTGCCGGTGCCCGGCGGCAAAGGCGGCGAAGCAGGCGCGGACGATCGCGGCGCGGTCCTGGGCGGGCATGGCGCTCCTCGGGTCGGAAGGCGTCATCGTCGCACGAGCTCGAGCTGGCCCGCGTACGGGCCGCGGCCGGCGAGGCAGTGCGCGCCGCAGCGGGCGCCGAGGCGCAGCGCGGCCGGCAGGTCGAGGCCGGCGCCGAGGCCGAACGTCAGGCCGGCGGCGAACGCGTCGCCGCAGCCGTAGGCGTCGACGACCGGGCCCGGCGGGGCGGTCGCGTCCCAGCGGCCGGTCGTGCCGTCGGCGGCGGTCCACGTCCCGCCCCCTGCGCCCTCGGTGCGCACCGTGATCCGCGGCGGGCGGAGCAGGCGACTCGCGTCGACGTCCTCGGCACGGTCGGCGCCGCTCGCGACGAGCGCGTCGAGCTCGACGCCGGACTCGGCCAGCGCGTCGACGGCGCGGGCGGTGGCGACGAGGATCCGGGCGGCGCGCGCGGCGCGCGCGGCAGCGGCGTCGCCGGCGGTGAAGTACAGGGCGTCGAAGGTCCGGAGGGCCGGCCACGGCAGCGGGTCGTCGCCGCGCGGGACGATGCGCTCTCCGAGGATCGTGATCGTCCGCTCGCCCGTCGCGGCGTCGAGGTGCGTGATGCCGCGGCGGTGGCGGCCGGCGCGGGCGGCGGCATGCAGCGTGACGCGGTGGTCCTCGAGCTCGGTCCTGAGCGCGTCGCCGACCACGTCGGTCGCGAGGGCGGTGAGGAACGTGGCGCGGCCGGCGAGGTTGGCGAGCTGCACCGCCGCCACGGCGCCGCCGCCGCCGGCCTGCGTGAACCACTCGCGCGCGTGGACCACCTCGCCGGGGCGTGGATGGCGATCGACGACGAGGAACTCGACCGCCTCGACGTGGCCGACCACGCCCACCTTCGGCGTCATGACGGGCCGGGAAGGACGAGCGCGGCGCCGTTCCGGCGCAGCCAGCGGCGCGGCTCGCGGTAGGTGGGGACGTGGCGCTCGACCAGCGACCAGAAGCGCGTCGAGTGGTCCAGCACGACGAGGTGGCAGGCCTCGTGCCAGATCACGTAGTCGAGGACGGCCTCGGGCGCGAGCAGCAGCCGCCAGTTGAAGCTCAGTGCGCCGGTGGCCGAGCAGCTGCCCCAGCGGGTGCGCTGGTTGCGGATGGTCAGCTTCGTGTACGGGCGGCCCAGCGCCTCCGCGGCGGCGTCGAGGCGCGGGGCGATGTGCGCGCGCGCCTGAGCGCGGTACCAGCGCTCGAGCGCCTCCTGCCTGCCGGTCGCCGGCACGCGGAGCTCGTCGCCCGCGCGGTGCACGCGGGTGCGGCCTTCGTCGCGGCGCAGGCGCAGATGGGCGCCGAGGAACGGCACGGTGCCGGGTGGGCTGAGCAGGCGTTCGCGGGCCGCGTTCGCCTCCGCGATGCGCCGGTCGATCCAGGGGCGAAGCTCCTTGATCGCCAGCGCGGCCTCCCGCTGCGGCGCGCGGGCGGGCAGCACGACCTCGATGCCGGCGTGCGGGTCGACGCGGACGCGGACGCGCCGGGCGCGGCTGGAGCGGCGGATGGTGTAGTCGAGGTCGTCGTGCGGCACGGCGGGTGGTGGAGGCTACGCGGCGCGGCGGTCGATCATGTCTCAGAGCGACTTGCGGAAGACGAGGAACTCGCACGGCGCGGCGCGCGGCCGACGGCCGCGGCGCCGGTCAGCATCACGTGCGGGCGTCACGCCGCTCGGCGCTCGCCGAGTTCGGCCGCGACGGTCGCCGCGACGGTGCCTGCCTGTGTCGTGAGCTGCGCGTGGGTGAAGCGCAGCGTGCGGTAGCCGGCCCGCGCGTGGACGGCGTCTCTTTGCCGGTCGCGCTCGAAGGCCGCTCTGGTGCGATGGTGGCGCCAGCTGTCGGTCTCGACGATGAGCCTGGCCTGCGGGAAGAGGAAGTCGACCTCGTAGCCTTCCGGCCACGTGTTCACGAGGCGCCGCGGCAGCCCGGCGTGGTCGCACAGCCCGAGGAAGAGGTCCTCGAGCTCGCTCCTGGTGAGGGTCGTGCCAGGAGTGTGGGTGTCGAGGGCGGCCAGCAGCTTGCTTGCTCCGCGGTGGCCCGCGTGCGCTCGGGCCAGGGCATCGAGGGCCGCGACGTCCGTGAGCCTTGCGTTCTCCGCCTGGTCGAGGAGGCGTTCCAGCGGTCTTCTTTGGAGGACGGCGGCGAGGTCGAGGATCGTGCGCGCGGGGGTGGTGACCGGGATGCCGTCGTGCGTCGTAACGTCGGCGTGCAGCTTGCGGGCAGTGTGCACCCGAAGGCCCCGGTGCCTGCGGCGCGTCGTGGCCGGGACGGTGACGTCGATGTAGACCGCGCTGCTCGGGCGCAGTCCCCAGAGCACTCCGGCAGCCGCGTGACTGAGCGCCGCACCTGGCCCGCACGCCAGCGTCGCCGCGATCCATCGTCCGTGCCGGCCGACGACGGGATGCCCCACCGCGTACACGCCCGCATGCAGCCGGTGAAGCCGCCCGATGCGTAGGCGGTATGTGACCGCGTTGGCATCGAGGCCCAGTGCGAGCAGCTGCTGGCGCGCCACCACGCCATGCTGAGCCGCGGCGAGCGCCGCGATCCGCTCATCGACCGGGGCCGCGAACGATTTTGGTGAACTACTCACGATTATCATTCACACCTGCACTGTGACGGAAAAGATGTGACAAATCAGCACGCGAGCGTTCGAACTCTGCGCGGCGACAGCGGCAGAACAAGCGCGTCCGCTCCCTCACGGCCTCGGTGCGCAGTCCGCCGAAGGTGGCGCCCACGACAGCGCCCGAGCGGAACGAACCCCTACAGCACCCGCAACGTCCGAAGCGACGTGTCCCGCGCCACGATCGACCCGTCCGAGTCCCGCGCCGCGCGCAGGTACTCCACCGCGTTGGAGCTCACCGCGGAAGCCCTCCAGGCCTTCAGCGCGTTGATCACCGAGTGGTGCGTGTTGCGCGCCATCAGCACGAGGGCGTCCTGGCGCTCGAGCTCCAGCACGGAGCCGAGATAATCAGCTCGTGGCCCGCTCCGTCGTCCGCCTGCCCGCTGCGGTTCGCCCGCCGTACGAGGTCTACCTCAACGGCGTCCGCCAGCGGCCGGGGACCGACTTCACGGTCGAGAAGGGCGCACTGGTCTTCGACCGCGAGCTGCGCAAGGACCGCATCGCGAAGTGGCGCTGGTTCGTCGGCGCCTGGGGCGTCGGCACCTACCGGCAGGACGACTCGGTCGACGTCCGCTACGAGCGCGCCGACGGGACGCCCGCGGTCGCCGAGAAGCTCGACATCGAGCTGCGTCCGTAGAACGGGCTGTCCTCCCAGGGGCGCAGCAGCTTCAGCGCGCTGAGGATCGCCCGGGTCGCGGGCGAGCGGTTGAGCGTGTAGAAGTGGATGCCCGGCGCGCCCCCGCGCAGGAGCTCGGCGCACTGCATCGTCGCGTACGCGACCCCGAAGTCCTTGACCCCATCGGGCTGGTCGGAGCGGCTGACGAGCTCGCGGCGCAGCCGGGCCGGGATCGTCGCGCCGCACAGCGACGTCATCCGCTCCAGCTGCTTGACGTTCGTGATCGGCATGATCCCCGGCACGATCGGCACCTCGATGCCGATGTCGCGTGCGCGCCGCACGAAATCGAAGTACGTCGCGTTGTCGAAGAACAACTGCGTGATGAGGAACTGCGCGCCCGCGTCGACCTTCTCCTTGAGGTAGTAGAGGTCGTCCTCGGCGCTCGTCGCGTGGATGTGCGTCTCCGGGAAGCAGGCCGCGCCGATCGAGAACTGGTAGCCCGCGCGGATCAGCTCGACGAGCTCGCGCGAGTACTCGAGGCCGCCCTCGGTCTTGACCCACTCCTCCTGACCGGCGGGCGGATCGCCGCGCAGCGCGAGCACGTTGTCGACGCCGACGGCGGCCATCGCGTCGAGCGTGTCGCGCAGCTCCTCGACGGTCGAGCCCACGCAGGTGAAGTGCGCCATCGCCTCGATGCCGTACTCCTCCTTGATGCGGGAGACGATCTCGATCGTCTTCTGGGCGGTGCTCCCGCCCGCGCCGTACGTGACCGAGACGTAGTCGGGCCGCAGATGTCGCAGCTCGCCCACGGCCTCGAACAGGTTCCGCAGGCCGTCCTCGGTCTTCGGCGGGAAGAACTCGAAGGAGAACACCGGCCGGTGGTTCTGTGCCAGCAGCTCGTCGATGCGCACGTCGCCAAGAGTAGAAGGTCGGTCAGTCGCCGACCCGCCAGCGCTCCGGACCGTCGGGCTCTGAGCGCTCGGCCACGACCGCGCCCGTGACCTCGAGATGGCGCAGGTAGCACAGCGTCTCCTGCAGCCACCAGCTCGCCGTGGCCGCCGTCGGCTCCTCGCCGTACTGGTAGGGGACCGCGTCGAACGCGGTGATCGGCCCGTGCTCGCGCACCACGCCGAGCAGCCGCTCGAGCCGCTCGGCGACGAGCGCCCGGTTCCCGTCGATGTGCGCGCCGACGTCCGCGAAGGTGCGCCCGTGGCCGGGCAGCGCGAGGCGCGCCCCGAACGCCTCGACCGCGTCGAGCGAGTGCAGGAACTCCCCCACCGGATCGGGCGTGTAGCCGTAGTCGTAGTAGAGCGAGATCCGGCCGAGCAGGTGGTCGCCGGAGATGAGCAGCCGCTTCTCGGGCTGGAACAGGCAGACGTGAGACGGCGCGTGGCCCGGCGTCTCGATCACGAGCCACGCGCCGAGGTCGCTGCGCACCTCGATCCCCGGCAGCAGCGGCTTGTCCGGCTCGACGTGGCCGGCGACCCCCGAGCCGCTCTCGCGCCGCGCCTGCGTCCACCGCGCGAGCGGCTCCGGCGGCACGCCGGCCGAGCGCGCGATCTCGACGCGCTGCTGGAGCACCGCCTCCGGGTCCTGCGCCGCGCGCGTCGCGTGCCCGTGGTCGGGGTGCATCCACAGCTCGCAGCCGGTCCGCTCGACGACCGTGGCCGCCTGGCCGTAGTGGTCGGGGTGCGCGTGCGTGCACACGAGCAGCCGTACGTGCTGTAGGCGGAGGTTGCACTGCTCGAGCGCACGCTCCAGGTGCGCCAGCGACCCCGGCTCGTGCATCCCGCAGTCGAAGAGGACGATCCCGTGGCCGGACGCGACCGCCCACGCGTTGCAGTGCGGCACGCCCGGGAACGGCAGCGGCAGGCGCAGCCGCCAGACACCGGGCAGCACGCGCTCGCCGCGCCCCACCTCCCGCTTGCGGGCTGAGCTTGGCATCGGGCGCGCACGATACGCGGCCTGCTAAGACCTGTCCCATGGGCAAGCGCAGCCGCGCGCGCGGGCGGGCCGAGAAGCTCGAGGCGCCGACCAGCGACTACCGATCCCCCGACGGCACCGCCGTGCTGACGCTGCGCGGCGCGATGACGCCGAAGACGCGCCGGGAGTACGCCGCCGTCCTGGCCGGCAGCCCGCTGTCGCAGGAGGACGCCTGGCAGCGGGCGGTCGAGTTCCTGTTCGAACGCCTCGCCGTCCGCTGGGAGATCTCCGGCGTGCCGACCGAGGGCCAGAAGGCGCTGCTCATGCGCTTCCGGGTCGCCACCCAGGACGAGCGGCACTTCGTGCGCGACGCGCTCCGCAAGCACTCGGCCGAGCACTTCCCGGAGCTCCAGGCGCCGTGACCGCCCTCGACCCCCGCCGGTTCGCCGACCTGCTCGCCGGCTACTGCCTCGACGTGAAGCCCGGCCAGCAGGTGCTTGTCCGCTCGACGACGCTCGCGGCGCCGCTGCTGCTGGAGCTCCAGCGCGCGATCCTCGACCGCGACGCGTGGCCGCTGCTGCGCGTCGAGCTGCCCGGCCAGGGGCGCGCGTTCTACGAGCATGCGCACGACCGCCACCTCGACGACGTTCCCGACCTCGCGCTGACCGAGGCGAAGAAGATCGACGCGACCCTGGGAATCCAGGCGCCGGGCGACGTGACCGAGCTCGCCGGTGTCGACCCCGAGCGCATCGCCCGGCTCGCGCGAGCGCGGCGGCCGGTGCGCGAGGCGACGATGAAGAAGCGCTGGTGCTCGACGCTGTGGCCGACCGACGCGCTCGCCGAGCAGGCGGGCATGTCGCGCGAGGCCTTCGAGGCGTTCGTGCGCGGCGCGCTGTTCCTCGACCAGCCCGATCCGGTCGCGGCCTGGGGCGGCCTGCGCGCGTTCCAGGACCGGCTGATCGCCCAGCTGTGCGACGCCGACGAGCTGCGCATCGAGGCCGACGGCACCGACCTCGCGCTGCGCGTCGCGGGGCGCACCTGGGTCAACTCGGACGGCAGGCGCAACATGCCCAGCGGCGAGGTCTTCACCGGCCCGCACGAGCGCAGCGCCGAGGGCCGCATCCGGTTCACGGTGCGCAGTGCGCCGGCCGGCGTCGACGTCGACGGGGTGGAGCTCGAGCTGCGTGCGGGCGAGGTCGTCGGCGCGCGGGCGGAGGTCGGCGACGAGTACCTGCAGCGCGCGCTGCAGACCGACGAGGGCGCGCGCTTCCTGGGCGAGCTCGGCATCGGCACGAACTTCGGCATCGACCGCCCGACCGGCACGATCCTGTTCGACGAGAAGATCGGCGGCACGGTGCACCTGGCGCTCGGGCGCTCGTATCCCGAGACCGGCGGCAGGAATGCGTCGGCGCTGCACTGGGACCTCATCTGCGACCTGCGCGCGGGCGGGCGGCTGACGGCCGACGGCGAGGTGCTGATGGAGAACGGCCGCTTCGCTTCGCTGTAGCGACCGAGCGTGCGGCTGTTCGTCACCGGGCTGGGCGGCTATCTCGGGCGCGCGATAGCGGCGACCGCCGGGCGCGATGTGGTCGGCGGCACGGTACGCAGCCGCCCGGTGCCGGCGGGCACCCGCGCGTCGCGTGTGGACGTCCGCGACGAGGCGGCGCTTCGCGCCGCCCTCGCCGAGGCGCGGCCCGACGCCGTCATCCACACCGCCTACGTGCAGCACGGCGACGAGGCGCGCTCGGTCACCGTCGACGGCTCGGCCGCCGTGGCGCGAGCGGCGAGGTCGGCCGGCGCGCGCCTCGTCCACCTCTCGTCCGACCTCGTGTTCCCCGGTGACCTCGGCCGTCCGGTCCGCGAGGAGGACGCGGTCGCGCCGATGACCGAGTACGGCCGGTCGAAGGCCGACGCCGAGCTTGCCGTGGCCGCCGCGGACCCCGGCGCGGTGCTCGTGCGAACGAGCCTCATCTACGGGGGCGCCGAACCGTCCGACCACGAGCGGCGCGCGCTCGACCCGGCGATGACCTTCTACGAGGACGAGATCCGGTGCCCCATCGCCGCCGGCGATCTTGCCGCGGCGATCCTCGAGCTGGCGGCGCGCCGCGACATCAGCGGCCCGCTCCACGTGGCCGGCGCCGATGCGGTCAGCCGCCTCGAGTTCGCGCGGCTCGTCGCGGCCGCGCACGGGCGCGATCCCATGGCGGTGCGGGCCGGGACGCGGCCGCCGGGGCGCCCCGGTGACATCACGCTCGACTGCTCGCGCGCCCGCGGCCTGCTGCGCACACGCCTGCGCGGCGTGCGCGAGGTCCTGGGCGCCCCGTCGGCGCCGCGCTAGCCGGCGCCCTCCTCGCGCGCGCGCTCGCGGGCCCGGCGCAGGCGCGCCTCGGCGCCGTCGCGGGCGCGCTCGAGCTCGCGCAGCCGAGCCACGCTCGTGGGGCGCGGGCCGTAGGTCTTGGCGCGGTACAGGTCGTAGCGCTCGCGGTGGTAGCGGGCCTCCGCCTCGAGGTCCTCGATGCGCTCGGGCCCGGGCGACGTCACAGGCCCCGGCGGCGCGCGTCGTCGCTGAGCTCCCGGGCGATGCGCTCCGGTGCCAGGCGCCGGCGCAGGTCCTCGACGGTCTCGCGCTCGCGCACGGCCTGGCGGTGGACCGCATCCTGGAGGCCTTCGAGCTCCGACTCGACATGATCGAGGCGCGCCTCGAGCGCCGCGACGTGCCGGCGCCACGGCTGCTCCGCCGGCGACGCGCCGCCGCGACGCTCCCACCGGTTGCGCGCGCGGCCGGCGAGCGTGCGCATCGCCGTCCGCACCCGGGTACCGACGCCGGTCTGCATTCCAATCGACCCTCCCGCCCTCACGCGGTCACGCCGGCGAGTGAGGGCGCGAGCCCCGCGGGCGACATCAGCGCCGGCCCCGCGGGTGTCGATCACGCCGACAAGCTCCTCGCCTCCGCGGTTACGCGCTTCGGCTGCTGTCGGGCTCGCGGGTGAAGTCTCGCCCGCGAGGTCAGCTCGCGACCCACGGTACTCCCTTTGCCGCGGACAGGCGAGTGTCTCGTGCAGCGCCGTGCCCGGCGCGGCGCCTTTGCACCGCGGACTCCCGGCGTGCAGGATTGCGAAGGAATGGCACAGGAGTTCTATGCCACCGTCGCCCAGGCCTCCTTCACGCTCCTCGGCCTGTGGTGGGTGCTGCTGCAGATCCGCTACGAGGCGTGGTTCGCCGACGTCGACTACCGGCGAGCCGTGTACGACATCTCGCTGTACTTCCTGCTGCCGGGGATGATGGGCCTCGGCGCGCTGCTCGCCGCGCAGGAGCCGACGATCTGGCGCGGCGTCTTCGCGGTGCTGGGCGCAGTCGGCGTCGTCGAATCCGCGCTCGTTGTCGGCGGCATGCGCGTGCTCCGGGCGTGGCCGGCGCTCGTCGCCGTGGCCGACTGGGGGTCGCTCGTGGCGTACGCCCTCCTCGTGGCAGTCGCGCTCTCGCCGCAGCTTCCCCGGGACGTCGGCCTCGGCCTGCGTCCGCTCGAGGCCGAGGGCATGCTCGTGGCGATCCTCCTGATGCTCGGCATCACGCTCGCCTGCGCGCTGTTCGTGACCACGGGCCCCGGCGCGGAGCCGAGCGCGGCGCGCCGCGAGCGCGCCGACTGAGCCGTCGGGCAAGCGCGCTACGCCGGGCGCGCGCGCCGAGCGCGGCCGCCGCGGCGCGCACCGCGCCCTCCATGTAGCCCGCCACCCACTGGTCCGAGCCGCAGACGCAGAACGGCGGCTCGTGCGTGCCGTGGAGCGGACCGACCGCCATCACGTCGCCGGGCCGCCAGTGCGTGACGTAGCGGAGCGTCCACGGGTCGGTCCCCCAGCGGCGCACGTGGACCGCGTCGGGCGCGCCCGCCGCAGCCCCGAACGCGAGCTCGAGCGCGGCCGCGACGTCCGCGCCCGCGGCCGCGTCGCCGGGCGCGGCGAGCAGGACGCCGAGCCGCTTCCGGCCCGACGAGCACCGACAGCACGCCGTCGCCCTCCGGCCAGCTCGAGCCGACCACGCCCTCGCCGTAGGCGAGGCCGTTCGCCCCGGCCGTGCGCCACACCGGCCCCGCGTAGGCGACGACGACCCTTCGCCGCGAGCGCCTACCGCTGGCGGCGCAGCGGCCGCAGGCGCTCATCCGGCATGTCGCGCACGTCGATCGCCCGCAGCGGCCTCACGGGAAGCGCGCACACGACCGCCTCGGCGCGGAGCGTCTCGCCGTCCGCGAGCTCACGGCGCGCCCGCCGGTCCCGGCCAGCGCGCAGAACTCGCGCTCGACGCGGTCGGCCTCGGCGCGCTCGGCCGCGGTCAGCCACTCGCCGCGGCGCACGCCCTCGTGAAGCAGCGTCGTTGCTCGCCGTCGTCGGCGACGAAAGGGGTGAATCAGCCCCCCGCGAGGACCACGTCGTAGCCCTCGCCCGAAAGCACGTCGACCACGACGTCGCGGTGGTCGCCCTGGAGCTCGATCACGCCGTCCTTCACCGAGCCGCCGACGCCGCAGCGTTTCTTCAGCCGCCCGGCCAGCTCGCGCAGGCCGTCGTCGTCGAGCGGGACGTTCGCCACCGTGGTGACCGCCTTGCCGCGGCGACCGCTCGTCTCGCGTCGCACCTTCACGCGGCCGCCGGCGGCGGCGGTCGCGCGGGCGCGGGCCCTCGATGGGTCCGGAGCCTTGCGCAGGTCGCCGTCGGTACTCGACCAGACGACGCGCGACGACGACCGCTTCGGCACGGCGGCGCCTACCGCACGCCGACGAGGTCGACGACGAACACGAGCGTCTCGTCGGGCCCGATCACGCCGCCCGCGCCGCGCTTGCCGTACGCGAGGTTCGGCGGGATCGTGATCCGGCGCCGGCCGCCGACTCGCATGCCCGCCACCCCCTGGTCCCAGCCTTGGATCACCTGGCCCTTGCCGAGGCCGAACTTGAACGCGTCCCCGCGGTCCCACGAGGCGTCGAACTGCTTGCCGGTCGACCACGACACGCCGACGTAGTGGACCTCGACCACGCGCCCGGCCTTCGCCTCCTCGCCGTCGCCCTCGACGATGTCCTCGACCTCGAGCTGGTAGGAGGGCGGGCCGCCGGGGACGTCGACCTGGGGCTTCTCGTTCGTGCCCATGCCAGGCAAGGTACCGAGCCGTGACCAACGCCAGCCAGACCACCCAGGCCGACAAGGGCGCCGCGTTCCGCGCGCTGCACGCCGGCGAGCCGTTCGTCATCCCCAACCCGTGGGACGCCGGCTCGGCCCGCGTGCTCGAGGCGCTCGGCTTCCCCGCGCTCGCCACCACGAGCTCCGGCTTCGCGTTCACGCTCGGCCGGCCGGATGGCGGCGCGACGCTCGACGAGGTGATCGCGCACACCGCGCGCGTCGCGGCGGCGACGCGCGTGCCCGTGTCCGTCGACCTCGAGCACGGCCACGGCCGGGCGCCGGAGGACGCTGCGCGCGCGATCGCGCGCGCCGCCGGGGCCGGCGCCGTCGGCGGCTCGATCGAGGACTGGGATCCGGACGAGGAGCTCCTGTACCCGCTCGACGAGGCGGCCGAGCGGATCGCGGCGGCCGCCGAGAGGGCGCGCTCGTTGGGCTTCCCGTTCACGCTGACCGCCCGGGCCGAGAACCACCTGCGCGGCAATCCCGACCTCGACGACACGATCGCGCGCCTGCAGGCGTACGAGCGCGCGGGGGCCGACGTCCTCTACGCGCCCGGCCTGCGCACCGCCGACGAGGTGCGCGCGGTGTGCGCCGCGGTCGGCAGGCCGGTCAACGTCCTCGCCCACAGGGGCCTCACGATGCGCGAGATCGCCGGCGCCGGCGGCCGGCGGGTGAGCGTCGGCGGTGCGCTCACGTGGGTTGCGGTCAACGCCATGGCCGACGCAGCGCAGCGCATCCGCGACGAGGGCGACTTCTCGGCGCTCACCGGCGCGGGGAGGATCCCGGAGTGGCTGGCGGGCTGAGCCGCCCTCAGTGCACCGGCACCTCGCCGCCGAGCGCGAACGGAGGGACGAGCGCGACGCGGTCGCCGCTCCAGAAGCGACCCGGGTCGTACCAGCTCGCCGGCCGGCGGCGCGGAAGCAGGCCCATGTGCTGGTAGGTCGTCGCCACGAGCTCGGCGCAGTAGATCGTCTCGCGCGAGGACGAGCGCCGGAGCCGACCGGTGATCCACTGGCGCACGAGGCCCGGGGTCGTCGGGAACGGGCGCCCGTCGAAGCGGTCGATGACCTCCATCAGGCGGTCCTCGTGCGCCCGCTCGAGCGTGCCCCCTTCGAGCGCGCGCACCCACGCCCGCTGGCGATAGCGCGCGGTCCACGTCGTGACCGCGTCGCGGAGGAGGTGCAGCTGCACGCCGCGCTGGCGCTCCCCGGTCCACACGTCGGGCAGCGAGCGCCCGAGCTCGGCGTGCCACAGCAGCGGCGGCAGATCGTCGAGCGCGACGACCATGCCGACGTGGTTGACCGGGCTGTTCGTGAACGCCTGGATCGCCCGGTCCGCGACCGAGCGGCCTCGAAACAGCCAGATGTCGGCGGTCGCCGCCGTCGCGACGGCGTCGTCGAGGGAGAGCCCGGCCTCCGTCACGCCCCTAACGTACGAGGCGATGCGGATCCCCTGGAAGCTGGTCGGCCTGGCCGGCGTGGCCGGCGTCGCGGCCACGGGCGCGGTCGTCGCCCGGCGGCGGCGCGCCCAGCGCGACTACGACCCGGTCGAGCTGCGCGAGCGGCTGCACCGGCGGCTGGGGGAGGTCGCCGAGCGCTCCCAGGGCCCGCCGCGGCGACCGGAGACGCCGGGCTCGGCGCGCTGACGCCATGGCCGGGCTCGGCGCGGCACGCGGCCGTGGCGGGCGGCTCGACGTCGGGGGGTGGCTATGGCGAGGTGCGGCGGTGTGGCCCCCAGGGGGTTAGCACGAGCCACACCGCCGCGACGCTCACCGGGCGTCAGCTGCCCCGCGTGAGCCCCTCGCCTGCTCCGTCGTGAGCCAGCCCCGGCGCGATGGCCGCCGTCACGGCCTGCCGCGAGCTGAGCACCATCGACGCATGAACGGCCGGCGTGCCGCCGGCCGCGATCCTGTGAGGGCGGGTGCACACGACGGGCGGCCACCGGTCGGCCGCCGCGCGCGAACGCGGCAGGCACGCGAGGCGTGTGGCACTGGGGTGTTGAGCGCCGTGCCGGGCGCCACGGCGCCCTCCGGACGTGTGCATCGAATCTCCTCCCTGAAACCGCAAGTCTGGCGACGCCTCGAAGCCGGCGTCGCGACCTTCCGTGGTCGACGCGAACCCTACGGTTCGGCTGGGGGGCGCGCCAAGGCGGCAGCCCGCACAGCGGTCCTGTCAGTTCGCGCAGGGGCTATGGGACCATCGTCTACGACCATCCGGCGCCGCCCCGGCCGCCGTCACTCCTCGTCGGCGTACGCGTCCTCGAGGATCGGCGGCAGCGTGGCCAGGAACGCCTCCTCGAGCTCCTCGGGCACGGTGACGCGCACGCCGGTGACGTGCGCGTCGGTGCCGTGAGCGTGGACGTCGGGGGCCACCGTCGCGCCGGCCAGCACGAAGAACGGCACGAGCGAGAACCAGTCCAGCCCGACGAACTCGTGCGGGTCGATGCGCGACTCCTCGAGCATCGCCCGCAACCGCTCGTCGTAGTCCGACCGGCCCTGCGTGATGTAGGCGAGCTGCTTCATCAGCGCGGGTCAGCTCTCGCGCACGCGTTGCGAGGCAGCGGTCAGGGCGCGGATGACGTACATCACCGCGAGCACGAAGAACAGCGCTCCGACCGCGGCCCGGACCTGCTCGTCGTCGAGCGGCGTGCGCCGCGACACCGGCTTGGCGACCGCGTCGCCGACCTTCGCGCGCCAACCCTGCAGGCCGGCCGTCCCGAGCTCTGTCGCAGACGCCATGGGGAAGCCTCCTCGTCGTTGGGATCGTGGGCCGGGGCTTCCCGCCGCGCGCGGGCGCGAACCGTCAGGCGGTCATGTAGACCGGCCGGATCCGGGCCGGCTCGATGGTGACGACGACGCGCTCCTCGCCGGGCTTGTCCTGCGACCGACGCGTCCATGCCGTACTTGTCGGCCACCTTGCGCGCGAACGAGCGGTCCGCGTCGGGCTCGATGCGCGCGGTGCCGCGCACCTCGAGGTAGCGGAACGGGTTCTCGATGTCGAGGATCAGGAGCGCGCACGGCGGGCGCGGGATCAGGTTGTGGTTCTGCGCCGCGCCGTGCTGAGCGACAGGCGCACCGCGCCGTGGTCGTGCAGGAACGACACCTCGCTCAGCTCCTAACGCCGGCCGGACGTCGTCGCGCTGGCCGGCAGCGGCCCGTGGGCGGCCTCCCAGCTGCGCCCGAGCGCGCGAGCCGCCTCGACGCGGCTGCGGTGGTCACGGCGGATCGCGTCCGGCGACGCGGCGCCGGCCGGCATGCCGTCGATCCGCTCGAGGATCGTGCCGTCGGCGAGGGCGTCCAGCGCCTGCTTGCGGTCGCCGCGGTACCAGATGGTGTGCGGCAGCTCATGGGAATCGATCGCGAGCTGGGGCGGCGGGGCGCCCGCGAGCGCGCGGCGC
Source organism: Solirubrobacteraceae bacterium (assembly GCA_036259975.1). Lineage (GTDB taxonomy): Bacteria > Actinomycetota > Thermoleophilia > Solirubrobacterales > Solirubrobacteraceae > JAOPZW01. The sequence continues at coordinate 22,904 of DATAAR010000120.1, forward strand.
ATCAGCTCACGAGCTGATCAGCCGGCGCACATCGTTGGCGCCCAGGGTCGCCTGGCCCGCCAGGGCGGCGTCGAGGACGGCGCGCAGCTCGCCGTGCTTGGCATCACGACTCGGCATGCCCGGGATGATCGGTCGCCCGACCGGCGGCGCGCAGGCGGTTCGACAAAGCGTCCGAGAACAGCGATGGCGTGTGCTACGCCGCCGCCCGCAGGCGCAGCCGGCGCACGATCCGCGGGCGGCGGCGGTCGCGCAGCACCCGCATGGCCGTGTTGTGCCCGGCGGGCGCCATGACGCCGCCGCCGGGGTGCGTGCCCGCGCCGCAGACGTGCAGGCGCGCACCGGCGTGCCGTAGCGGCCAGCGCCGGCCTCGGGCATGAACGCCAGCTGGGCGAGGTCCTGCTCGCCGTGGACGATCGAGCCGCCGAGCACCTTCGCGGCGCTCGAGCACGCAGACCCCGCAGCCCGGCGCGGGCCAGGTACGCGGCGGCCGCCAGCCCGGTGTGGCCGCCGCCGACGACGATGGCGTCGCGACTGACGATTCGTCAGTCTGGCGGATGAACCGCAGCCGCGCGCAGGCGCGGTCGAGTTCCGCTACAAGGAGCGCCATGGACCTTCGTGACCTGCAGCGACCGCTGAAGGAGCGCTACCGCTCGGACCCGTCCGCGTCGCGCATCACGCTCTCCGCACGCGGCGGCGAGGCGGCCGAGCGCATGCCCACCCAGTGCTCGGTCGACCTCGGGCGGGCGATCTACGAGGCCGAGGCCCACCCCGGCGTCGGCGGCCCGGGCACCGGGGCATGCTCGGGCGACCTGCTCCTCGGCGCGCTCGCGGCGTGCGCGCAGCTCACCTGCCAGATGGTCGCCACCGCGATGGGGCTCGACGCGCGGCGCATCGAGGTCGTCGTCGAGGGCGACCTCGACCTGCGCGGGACGCTCGGCGTCGACCGCGAGGTGTCGGCCGGCTTCGAGGCGATCCGCCTGCGCTTCGAGATCGACGCGCCGGACGCGAGCGACGAGGACCTCGAGGGCCTCATCGCGCGCACCGAGCGCTACTGCACCGTGCTGCAGACGCTGCGCCGGCCGCCGTCTATCGAGGCCGTCCGTGCCGGCGCGGCGGCGGCGAAGTAGGGCTATCCCCATCGCGGCGGACGCCCGCTGGCCGCATCATCCGTGGCCCGTCTCCGCCATGGCGCGCCGCCCGCCCGTGGCCGACGCTGGCAGCATGCACTCCCTCGTCTCCGAACGCCCGACCATCGCCCTCGGCGGCCGGTCGCGCCCCGAATGGCTGGCCGCCTGGGCGACACGCCTCGGCCTCGACACCGCCTATCTCCTGCTCGGCCTGCCGGCCGGGGTCCTGACCTTCACCGTCGTCGTCACCGGCTGGGCCACCGCGCTCGGCCTGGCCATCACGCTGATCGGCCTGCCCATCGCGCTCGCGACCATCCTCGTCTCGCGCGGCATGGCGCAGGCCGAGCGCTGGCGCGCCGCGCTCGTCCTCGGCGAGCCGATCCGCGCCCGCTACCCGCCGCCGCCCACCGGCCGGGTCATCGATCGCCTCAAGGCCGTGTTCGCCGACCGCCAGACCTGGAAGGACCTGGGCTGGCATCTGCTGCTGCTGCCGATCGGCCTCGTCGGGTTCACCGTGGCCGTGGTCGTCTGGTGCTGGTCGCTGTGGTGCCTGACCTTCCCGCTCTGGTTCAAGATCACCCCGGCCGCGGCCGACTTCGGCGACTTCACGCTCGACACGTGGTGGTGGGCGCTGCTCGTCTTCACGGTCGGGCTCGTCACGCTGCCGCTGACGGTCGCCCTGCTGCGCGGCACCGCCGCCGGCACGGGCGCGCTGGCGCGGCTCCTCCTGGGCTCCGACGCCGAGGAGCTCGAGGAGCGCGTCGAGGTGCTCACCGAGACGCGGGCCGGTGCCGTCGACGCCGCCGCCGCGGAGCTCGAGCGCATCGAGCGCGACCTGCACGACGGCGCGCAGGCCCGGCTCGTCGCGCTCGCGATGGACCTCGGCATGGCCGAGGAGCGCTTCGAGCGCGACCCCGACGGCGCGCGCGAGCTCGTGGAGAAGGCGCGCGACGAGGCCAAGCAGGCGCTGGCCGAGCTGCGCGACCTCGCGCGCGGCATGCGCCCGGCGCTGCTCGCCGAGCGAGGGCTGGAGGAGGCGATCCGCGCGCTCGCGGCGCGCACGAAGCTGCCGACGACGGTGGCCGTCGAGCCCGGCGGCCGGCTCGCGCCGGCCGTCGAGTCCGCGGCCTACTTCGTCGTCGCCGAGGCCCTGACGAACGCGGTCAAGCACAGCCGGGCGACGCGCCTGACGGTCGACGTGGCCCGCGACGGCGACCTCCTCGTCGTCCAGGTCGCCGACGACGGCGACGGCGGCGCCGACCCCTCGGGAAGCGGCCTGACCGGGCTGCGCAAGCGCCTGGAGGCGCTCGACGGCGAGCTGCGAATCGCCAGCCCGCGCGGCGGCCCGACCCTTCTGCACGCGGAGATCCCGTGCGCGTCGTGATCGCCGAGGACCTCGCCCTGCTGCGAGAGGGATTGCGCCGGCTGCTGAGCGAGAGCGGCTTCGAGGTCGTCGCGGCGGTCGACGACGGCCCCGGGCTCGTGCGCGCGGTCAACGGCCACAAGCCCGACGTCTGCATCGTCGACGTGCGGCTGCCGCCGACGTTCACCGACGAGGGCGTGCGCGCAGCGCTCGAGGCGCGCGCCCAGCACCCGGGCCTGCCCGTGCTCGTGCTGTCGCAGTACGTCGAGCGCACGTACGCGGCGGAGCTGCTCTCCGACGGACGCGGTGGCGTCGGCTACCTCCTCAAGGACCGCGTCGCCGACGTGCGCGAGTTCGTAGATGCCGTCCGCCGCGTGGCCGAGGGCGGGACCGCGATGGACCCCGAGGCGGTCGCCCAGCTGCTCGGCGGCAAGACCGAGGACAGCGTGCTCGACGAGCTGACGCCGCGCGAGCGGGAGGTGCTCGGGCTGATGGCCGAGGGGCGCACGAACCACGCGATCGCCGAGCGCCTCGTGGTGACCGAGGGCGCGGTCGAGAAGCACGTCTCGAACATCTTCGGCAAGCTCGGCCTGCCGCCCTCGGACGCCGACCACCGCCGCGTCCTGGCGGTGCTCGCGTTCCTGCGCGGCTGAGCCGCCCCGCGCGCCCAACGCACGCGGGCGCATCAACTACCGTTCCGCCGCACATGCCGCGCCGCACGAAGATCGTCGCCACGATCGGGCCCGCCTCGAGCGACTCCGAGGTGCTCGCACGGATGATCGAGGCGGGGATGGACGTCGCGCGCCTGAACTTCAGCCACGGCACCGCCGAGCAGCACGCGGAGATGGCCCAGCGCGTGCGCACCGCCGCCGGCCGGGTCGGCCGGCCGGTCGCGATCATGCAGGACCTGCCCGGCCCGAAGCTCCGCATCGGGCCGCTGCGCGACGGGACCGCGGACCTGGGCATCGGCGACCGCCTGACGTTCGTGTGCGACGGCGAGGCCGGCGAGCTCGGCGACGAGAAGCGCATGACGATCACGTGGCCGGGCCTCGCGTCCGCGGTCGAGCCCGGCGAGGTCATGTACCTGCTGGACGGCTCGATCCGCCTGCGCGTCACCGCCACGCGGGCCGGCGAGGGCGAGATCGACACCGAGGTCGAGGTCGGCGGCACCGTCGCGTCGCGCCAGGGGCTCAACATCCCGGGGGAGGCGACCGACCTGCCGGCGGTGCCCGAGGAGGACCTAGAGCACCTGCGCGCCGGGGCGCAGATCGGCGTGGACCTCGTCGCGCTGAGCTTCGTGCGCCGGCCCGAGGACGTGCTCTTCGTACGCGAGCACACCCGCACGCCGCTGATCGTCAAGGTCGAGAAGCCGCAGGCCGTCGAGCGCGCCGAGGCGATCCTCAAGGTGTCCGATTGCGTGATGGTCGCTCGCGGCGACCTCGGGATCGAGCTGCCGATCGAGCAGGTCCCGATCGTGCAGAAGAAGCTGCTCGCGATCGCCGGCGCCCTGGCGCGCCCGTCGATCACCGCGACGCAGATGCTCGACTCGATGGTGACGTCGTCGCGGCCGACGCGCGCGGAGGTCGCCGACGTGGCCAACGCGATCCTCGACGGCAGCGACGCGGTGATGCTCTCGCAGGAGTCGGCGGTCGGCCGCCACCCGGTCGGCGCGATCCAGATGATGGACCAGATCGCGCGCGTCACGGAGGCCGAGCTGCCGTACGAGCGCTGGAACGAGCTGCGCGTGCGCCGCGACGAGCGCGACCCCGCGTACACGCTCGCCCACAGCGCCTGCGTGGCGGCGCGCGAGCTGCACCTCGACGCGCTCGTCGTCCCGACGCTGTCGGGGCGCTCCGCGCGGTTGATCTCGGCGCACCGCCCGAACGTGCCGATCTACGCGCTCTCGCCGGGCAAGGAGACCGTGCGTCGGTGCGGGCTCATGTGGGGCGTCCAGGCATCGTCGATGCGCCGCCACGAGATCACGGAGGCGCTGATCGCCGACGCGGCCGCGCGCGTGGTGGAGCTCGGGTGGTGCAAGCGCGGGCAGCGGGTCGGGATCACGGCGGGCCTGCCGAGCGGGCGGCCGGGGACGACGAGCCTGCTGCAGGTGCAGCAGCTGTAGGTGGCGCTCCCGCTCGGAGTCCGCGCTTGACGCGCCGGCTCGCTGTATCGAGGGAAGGTTGCCGGAGGCCGATGCGAAGCTGCGCCTACACTCACCCCTGTGAGCATCGAGCGCCCATTCGACTCCGGCCCCGTCCGCCCCGACCCGGTCGGGCGGATGTCGGGGACCGAGGAGGAACGCCGCGTCGCGCGGTCGACCCGGATCGCCACCGGCACGCTCGCCTGCCCGCGCTGCGACGCGCCCGTCGCGCCCGCCGGCCCGCTCGCGCCGGCCGATCTGCTCGGGTGCCCGTTCTGCCTCCACGCCGGCGCGGTCCGCGACTTCCTCTCGCTTGCGGCGCCCGCCCGGCCGGCGAAGGTCGCCGTCCGCGTCGTCGGCGGCCCGCACCGCCGGCGCCCGCTCAGCGCTCCGCCGGCCCCGCCCGCCTGAGGTCGCGCCGCGCCAGCGCGAGGCCGCCCGCCGCCATCCCGACAAGCACGGCGACCGCGACCAGCGCCTCGGGCGATCTCAGGTCGCCGAGCGACCCGCCCAGCGCGGTGTAGGCGAACGCGCGCGGCGCGACGCCGATCGCCGTCGCCGCGACGAACGACCGCAGCAGGATCGGCGTCAGCCCCGCCGCGTAGTTGACCAGGGTGTACGGCACGCCGGGCGCGATCCGCGCGTAGAGGACCGTCAGGAACCCGCGCCGCCCGACCCACGCTCGCAGCGCCGCCAGGCGCGGCCCGGCGAGCGCCACGACCGCGTCGTGCGCCCACCACCGCGACAGCGAGAAGGCGAGCGTCGCGCCCAGCGTCGCCGACGCGATCGAGACCGGCGTGCCCAGAGCGGTGCCGAACAGCAGGCCGCTCGCGGCGGCCAGCACCGGCCCCGGGAACAGGAAAACGGTGAGCGACGCCGAGACGGCGATGAACACGAGCGGCCCGGCCGCGCCGTAGCCGTCGACCCAGCTGCGCACCCGCTCGGCCGACAGCCCGCCGCTGAGCAGCACGACGGCGACGAACGTCGCGAGCGCCACGCCGAGCGCCGCGACCCGCAGCCCCGCCGAGGCGCGGGTCGGGCCCACCGGGTTCTCGCTCCCGTGCGTCTGCGGGCCCATGCCGGCGCCGGACGGGCGCCGGCTACGCCCGCGCGGGGCGCCCAGCGTAGAACTCGGCCTCGGCGGCCCCGAGCTCAGTGACCGGCGTGTCGCCGAAGATCCACTCGCGCGCGATCCGGTGCCAGTTGCCCGTCGCGCGCAGCTGCGACATCACGGCGAGCGTCAGCATCTCGAGGCGGCGGCCGAACAGGTGGTCGGGCGGCAGCGTCTCGCGGCGCATCTTGCCGAAGTGCCGCGAGCGCGGATCGGACATCTGGATGATCACCTCGGTGGCGACCTCGGGCTCGAGGTGGATCTCCTCGTCGCGCGTGTACCACCAGGTGAAGTCGTCGAACTGCTCGAGGATCCCGTCGGCGTCGTAGTACGACGGGTCGCCGATGAAGCCGCCCGAGTGCAGCAGCGCGATCAGATCCTCGCCCCTGCGCTGGACGCCCAGCCGCTGGGTCTCGAGCTCGAACTCGGCGACGGACGCCGGGATGCGCTTGAACAGCCCGAAGTCGAGGAACGCCATGCACCCGTCGTCGAGCAGCATGCAGTTGCCCGGATGCGGGTCGCCGCTGAACTGGTGATGGCGGTACATGCAGCCGAAGTAGAAGCGGAAGATGATCTCGGCGATGCGGTTGCGCTCGGCGTCGGGGAGCTGCTTCATCTCCTCGAAGCCGCGCCCCTGCACGTACTCGCTGACGATCACCTTCTCGTGTGAGAGCGACGTGATCACGTCCGGGATCACGATGAACGGGTGCCCGCGGAAGATCCGCGCGAGCGTGCGCTGGTTCTGGGCCTCGAGCTCGTAGTCGAGCTCCTCGTCGATGCGCGAGCGGATCTCCTCGGCCATCGCCTTGGGGTCGAGGCCGGGCGCGATCGACTTCATCAGCCGCAGGATCATCCCCAGGTTCTGCATGTCGGCCCGCACCGCGGCGCTCACGCCCGGGTACTGGACCTTCACCGCGACGTCGCGCCCGTCGTCGAGCCGCGCGCGGTAGACCTGCCCGATCGAGGCGGCCGCGATCGGCACCGGGTCGAAGGTCTCGAAGACGTTCTCGAGCTTCTCGCCGTACTCGCCCTCGATGACCTTCTTCATGTCCCTGAAGGACACCTTCGGCGCGGCGTCGCGCAGCTCGGCCAGTTTGGCCTGGAACTGCTCGCGGTACTCGGGCGGGACGAGGCCGACGTCCAAGAACGACATCACCTGGCCGAGCTTCATCGCCGCGCCCTTCATCGTCCCGAGCGCGGCGACGATCTGCTCGGCGGTCTCGACCTGGCGGCGGGCGAGCGCCCGGTTCGCGCCCTCCTCGCTGCGCGCCACGTTCGCCGCGCGCGTGCCGAGCTGGCGCGCGGCCTGCTCGGCGGCGAGCCGGCCCACGGTGGCGGAGCGCCGCAGCCGCGAGGTGGGGATCGGGTCCTTGGCCATGCGGCGACCCATGGTACGGGCGCCGGCCGCCCGGCCGATCTCGGCCCGCGCGACCCGCGGTTCGCACGGCCCGGATTCCGGTACATCTCGCGTCATCAACCCGGTCCGCGGCCCGCACTCGGCCTCGCGCTCCTCGGCCTCGTCGTGCTCGTCGCCGTCGCGATCGCGGCCGACCGCAACGGCGGCCCCGGCGTCGACCGCCTCACCGGCACGGGGAGCAGCGACAACGTGACGGGCCTCGGCGGCAACGACCGCCTGCAGGGCCTCGGCGGCAGCGACCGCCTCAACGGCGGGACCGGCAACGACACCAGGAGGATGGGGGCGTCGTCAGCCGCGAGTGCCCGCTCGGCGGCACCGACGAGTCGGAGACCGTGATCGCCACGTCCGGCGCGGACACGTGCCGTGGCGGGGCGGCCAACGACGACGTCGAGGGCGCGGGCGGAAGCGACCGGCTGTTCGGCGGCCGCGGCGACGACCGGGTCAGCGGCGGCGCGGGCGCCGACACCGTCCACTCCGAGTTCAACGGCGTGGACACGGTCAACTGCGGCCCGGGCCGCGACACAGTGACGGTCGACTCCGGCGACCCGCGTGAGCAACTGCAAGCGGCTGCGCCGGCTGCAGCTCTAGGTCGTCGGGGCGCCCAGCGCGTCGCCGAGCTCGAGCGCGGCAGCGGCGTGGATGCACAGGGCGTCGAGGACGGCAAGCACGCCGCCGGCCGGCGGCTCGCCGGGGTCGAGCACCGACAGCACGCCGACGACCCGGCTGCCGCGGCCGATCGGGGCGGCCGCGAGCGCGTCGGGCTCGTAGCCGATCTCGACCGCGATGTCGTGCGCGAAGCGCGGGTCGCGCGCGAGGTCCTCGACGAACACCGCCGTGCCCGATTGGACGACGTGGCCGGCGAGCCCCTCGTCCGCGCGGAAGTGCGCGCCGAGCAGCTCCGGCCCGCCACCGCCGGCCACCGCCTCGAACACGAGGTCGCCGGTGCCCGGATCGACGAGCGTGATCGACGCGGCGCGCGCGTCGAGCGCGGCGCGGGCGGCCTCGGCCACGCCGCGCAGCAGCGCGGCCCGGACCGCGTCCGCGGGCGCCACCGCTCAGCTCCTCGGCCGTCGGTGGTGGGCCAGGACCGCGCGCCGGCGACGGGCGGGGATCGCGTACCAGAGGGCCGCGAACGCCAGCGCCGTGAGCAGCGCGATCGCGATGCCCACACCCATCCCGAACATGAGGTCGGCCACGAGCAGCATGACGGCGACCATCGCCACCGCGGTGCTCGCCAGCCCGCCGAGCGCGAGCCGGTTGGACATGTCCACCATGTACTCCTTCTGCCCCATCCGGAACAGGATGCGGTGCAGGGCGGTGGGCGCGATGAGCAGCACGGAGGCCGCCGTCGCGCCCACGAGCGCGGTGAAGTAGGCGCCGCGCTGAAAGCCGGTGATCTCGTCGAAGCGCGCCGAGAACGGGACCGTTAGCAGGAACGCGAACAGGACCTGCACGCCGGTCTGGACGACGCGGACCTCCTGGAGCAGCTCGATGAGGTTGCGGTCCAGCCGCTCGGTGTCCGTCTCATCGCGATGCGGGAGCGGACCGGCGCGCATGGGCCTCAGCCGCGCTGGACCTTTGAGCCGGGCACGATGTCGTCGCGCCCGTCCGGCCAGCGCACCCACGCCTTGTGCCCGCCGTCGTAGTCGTCACCGAGCAGCACGAGCGTCGCCTGCTCGCCGAGCGCCGTGCACGGCTCGGCGCCCTCGGGGTCGAGGCCGCGCCAGACGCGCACGAAGCGGTTCGTCTCCCACTCCTCCGCGACCGTCGTCGGCTCGGTGTGGCCGGGACGGATCACCGTCTCGGGCGGCAGCTTCAGCAGCGTGTCCATGATCGAGCTGCGGAGGTCCTCGTAGCTCGTCGAGCCGGGCGCCCGCACGCCGCCGACGGAGTTCTTGAACAGCGTGTCGCCCGTGAACACGTTGCCCTCGACGAGCAGCGACAGCATGCCCTTCGTGTGGCCGGGGGTGTGCAGGGGCGTGACCTCGAGCGAGCCGACGCGGACGGGCTCGCCCGGCGTCATCGTGCCCGTCACGCCCGTGATCGGCTCGTCGGGATGTGCGAGCACCTGCAGGTCGGGCCAGCGCTCGAGGAGGGCCCCGAGCTCCTGCACGTGGTCGCCGTGGTGGTGCGTGAGCAGCACGTGCGTGGGCGTGATCCCGTGGCGCTCGGCCGCGGCGATCAGGGGCGTGACCGGCCCGCCGGCGTCGACGAAGAAGCCCTCGCCGCCCGCCTCCCCGACGAGGTAGGTGTTCGACAGGTAATCCGAGTTCATGGAGCGTTCGACGACCATCGGCGACACGCTACTGGCATGATCCGTGCGATGCCTGCGCTCATCCACACCTGCTACCGCATCGGCGACATCGACCGCTCGGTCGCCTTCTACGAGGCGCTCGGGTTCGAGGAGCGCCGCCGCCTGCCGATCCGCGACGAGGCGATCAATGTCTTCATGGGCCTGCCCGGCGACGGCGACCGGCTGGAGCTGACCCACAACTTCGGCGTCGACTCCTACGACCTCGGCACCGGCTACAACCACATCGCGATCACCGCCGACGACCTCGACGAGACGCTCGCCCAGCTCAAGGAGCAGGGCATCGAACCGGAGAAGCCGCCGTACCGCGTGCGCGAGGGCGGCTCGCGGATCTGCTTCGTGCGCGACCCGGACGGCTACCGCGTCGAGATCATCGAGACCGGCGGGTAGCGGGTCGCCGCGGCTGGTAACCGCCCCCGAGCGACCGGCCACGCCTGACGCGGGCCGTTCGTAGACCAACGTGGCTAGGTGAAGTACGTAGGCACACGCTTGGAATCAGGGCTGCTCACCGGTCTACAGTCGCTGCATGGCCGGGCTCGCCACCCGCGCCCTGGGGGGACTCACGGGCTGTCTGTTGTTGCTGCTGCCGTCGCCGGCCCACGCGGCCGACGCCGCGGCGCCGTACACCGCGGCCTGGCAGAGCCAGTCCGAGATCCAGTCGCTGCCCGTGACCGGCGCGGCGTGGAGCAAGCTGTCCTCCGACGCCACGGGCACCTGGCCCGCGCCGCAGATCTCAGACCAGGACAACCAGCACAGCACGTACGTGTTCGCCGGGGCGCTGTACTACGCGCGCACCGGCGACAGCGCGATCCGGACGAAGGTGCGCAACGGGATCATGGCGGCGCGCGAGACCGAGAACGGCGGTCGCGTGCTCGCCCTGGCGCGAAACCTCATCGGATACGTCCTCGCCGCCGACCTCATCAACCTCGCCGACTACTCGGCCTCTGACGAGGCCGCCTTCCGCACGTGGCTCAGCGGTGTGCGGACGGAGAGCATGACCGAGTGCTCGAACCTGAAGGCGTGCCATGAGGCGCGGCCCAACAACTGGGGCACGCACGCCGGCGCCAGCCGCATCGCGGCGGACGTCTACCTCGGCGACACCGTCGACCTCGCGGCGGCGGCGAGCGTGTTCCGCGGCTGGGTCGGCGACCGCTCCGTGTACGCGGGATTCAGGTACGGGGACCTGTCGTGGCAGTGCGATTCGGCCGCCCCCGTGGGGATCAACCGGACGGGGTGCACGAAGAACGGCAGGGACATCGACGGCGTGGTGCCCGACGATCAGCGCCGCTGCGGGACGTTCGTGTGGCCGCCGTGCAAGACCAACTACGCATGGGAGACGCTCCAGGGCGCGAGCGTGCAGGCCGACCTGCTCTCCCGCCAGGGCTACGACTCGTGGAACTGGAGCAACAAGGCGGTCCAGCGCGCGGTCGACTGGCTCTACCGGACGACGTTCTCCGACGGCAGGACGTATCCGCCCGAGGGCGACGACACGTGGATCCCGTGGCTGGTCAACCGCGCCTACCACAGCACCTTCGCGGCCATCACGCCGTCATCGCCGGGCAAGAACATCGGCTACACCGACTGGACGCACGCCGAGGCCGCCCCGCCCACCACCGACACGACCGCCCCCACCGCCCCCGGCGGGCTGACCGCCACGAACGTCACGCAGAGCAGCGCCACCCTCGGCTGGAGCGCGTCCTCGGACAACGTGGGGGTCGACCGCTACGAGGTTTTCGCGGACGGCACGCTGATGGCCAACGTCACCGGCACGTCGTTCACGCTGATCGGCCTCACCTGCGGCGCCCCGCACGTCCTCGGCGTCCAGGCGCGCGACGCCGCCGGCAACGTGTCGGCCCGCTCGGAGATCACGACCACGACCGCGGCGTGCCCGGTTGCCGACACCCAGGCGCCGACGGCGCCGGCGAACTTCGCCGTCACGGCCAGCACGCAGACCTCGATCGACGTGTCGTGGGACGCGTCGACCGACGACACCGGCGTCGCCGGCTACCGCGTGTCGCGGACCGGCGCGGCGACTGCGGAGGCCGCCGGCACGTCGCACAGCTTCACGGGGCTGACGTGCGGTACGTCGTACACGCTGCAGGTCGTCGCCTACGACGCCGCCGGCAACACGAGCCCGGCCGCGGAGATCCCCGGCGCGACGACCGCTTCGTGCCCGGCCGGCGACAGCGTGGCGCCGAGCCCACCGACCAACCTCCGCGTGACGAGCACGACCCAGACAACGGTGTCGATCGCGTGGGACGCGGCGTCCGACAACGTCGGCGTGGCCGGCTACTTCGCGTGGCTGGACGGCGTCCAGGTCGCCGACGCCGGGGCGGGGCTCGCCTTCACCTACAACGGCCTGTCGTGCGGGACGACGCACCGGGCGGAGATCCGCGCGTACGACGCGGCGGGCAACGTCTCCGCGTCCTCGGCCTCCCTCGGCGTGACGACGGCGGCCTGCCCGAGCACGACGACCACGCTGACCCCGGCCCACGACGCCTACGTCGACGGCGGATCGACGTCCGCGAACTTCGGCACCGCGACGCTGCTGTCGCTCGACGGCTCGCCGGTGCGGCGCGTCTACCTGCGGTTCGTCCAGCCCGCCGGGACGCCCAAGAGCGCCAAGCTGCGCTTCTACGCGACCAGCGCGTCGAGCAGCGGCGTGTCTGTCTCCAAGGCGACGGGCACGACCGCGTCGACGTGGGTTGAATCGACGCTCACCTTCCGCAACGCGCCGCCCTTCGGCACGGCGTTCGTCACGAAGCCGTCAATCACCCTCGGCTGGAACGAGGTCGACATCCCGGTGGCGCAGCTCAGTCCCGGCAGCTCGCCGACGTTCGTCATCACGCGGAGCTCCTCGACACTGGTCTCCGTGCAGTCGAAGGAGAACACGAACAAGCCGCAGCTCGTGATCACGTCGTGATCGCCGCGGGTGGGCCGGTCGCCGAGCGCACCGGCGTCCGCCTCAACGTCTACGACGCGCTGGTCTCCGACCGCCTGTACCGCGACACGTGGACCGCGGAGCGCGCTCGCGCTGCTGCGCAGCGAGTCGGGCACCGCATTCGACGGCGCCTGCGTCGAGTCGCTCACCAACCTGCTCGGCCACGGCGCGGCGGCGCCCGCACGCGCGGGGTGGCTCGCCCCGGGCGCGGCGACGGCGTAGCCGCGCGGCCGCGCTGCGAGCGGCCCCCGGCGTATACGCTTGCCGCCTTGTCGGCCGGTGCAGAGCAGCGCCTTGCGGTCATCGACCTGGGCTCGAACTCGTTTCGCCTGGTGGTGTTCACCGCGCGCGACGGCTGGTGGAAGCGCACGGTCGAGATCTTCGAGGCGGTGCGGATCGGGGAGGGGCTGGCCGCGACCGGCGAGCTCGGCGAGGCGGGCATGGCGCGCGCGCAGGCGACGATGGAGGTCTTCGCGCACTTCTGCCACGCCAGCGGTCTGGGGCCGGACGAGGTCGACGCGGTGGCGACGAGCGCGATCCGCGACGCGCGCAACGCGCCGGAGTTCCTGCGCCGCGCGGAGGAGACGTCCGGCCTCAAGGTGCGCGTCCTCAGCCGCGAGGAGGAGGCGCGCTACGGCTACCTCGCCGCTGTCAACTCGACGACGCTCTCCGACGGCGTGATGCTCGACCTCGGCGGCGGCTCGATGCAGCTCGTGCACGTCGAGTCCCGTCACGCGCGCGAGCTCGAGTCCTGGCCGCTCGGGGCGGTGCGCATGACCGAGCGCTTCCTCGCCGAGGACAAACCCGCCAAGGGGCGCCAGATGCGCGACCTGCGCCAGTTCATCTCCGGCGGGCTGGCGAGCGCGCCGTGGCTGAAGCGCTCCGGCGACCGGATCGTCGGCATCGGCGGCACGGTCCGCAACCTCGCCGCCGCAGCGCAGCGCATGGCCGGCATTCCCGAGTTCGGGGTGCAGGGCTACGTCCTCACGCGCGCTGCGCTCGACGACCTGATCGAGGAGCTCGCGCGCCACCCCCCGTCCGAGCGCGCCAAGGTCCCGGGCATCAAGGAGTCGCGCGCGGACATCATCCTGGCCGGGGCGCTCGTCGTGCAGACGGTGCTCGAGGAGGGCGGCTTCGACGCGCTCGACGTCACCGAGGCGGGCCTGCGCGAGGGCGTCTTCTTCGCGCGCCACCTCGAGCACAACGGCGACCCGCCGCTGTTCGACGACGTGCGCCAGGCGACCGTGGTCAACCTCGCGGCGCAGTACGGGATGGACCCGCGCGCGAACCCGCACACCGCCCACGTGGCGAAGCTCGCTCTCGGCCTGTTCGACGAGCTCGCCGGCGCCAGGCTGCACCCGGGCGAGCCGCTCGAGCGCGAGCTCGTGTGGGCGTCGGCGGCGCTGCACGACATCGGCATGACCGTCGACTACGACGACCACCACAAGCACTCGCGCTACCTCGTCCTCAACGCCGGCCTCCCCGGGTTCACGCAGCGCGAGATGGCGCTGGTCGGCCAGGCGGTCCGCTACCACCGCAAGGGCATGCCGTCGCTGGGCCCGTTCGAGCCGCTGGGCGACGAGGGCGACGAGAGCCGCCTCGACCGGATCGCGGCGCTGCTGCGCCTCGCCGAGGACCTCGAGCGCAGCCGCGACCAGGAGGTGCGCGCCGCGCACGTCGCGGTCGACGACGGCGCGGTGCGCCTGGGGCTGGAGGCGGACGGCGACGTCCGCGTCGCACGGTGGGCGGCGCGCCGCGAGGTCGACCTGTTCGACCGCGCCTTCGGCCGCCCGCTCGAGGTCGCCTAGCCTCCCGCGCCCCGCCGCGCCGCTCAGAAGCGCGGCTCGCCCTCGCGCCCGGTGCCCGGGCCGACCGGCACCTCGAGCGGCGCGGCGGGGGCCTCGATGACCTCGAAGTCCTCGGTCTCGAGCTCCGGCGGCTCCATGCCGTCGCAGACGAGCCGGAACGCACCGGTGCCGATCTTCCCGTCCGCCTCGAGCACCAGGCCGGCGATCGTGTCGCCCTCCTCCCACTGCATCCGCTCGATTTCGAACGGGTTCATCCGCACCGTGTGGGGCGGGAACGGGCAGTGCTTGTTGTGGTCGGCCTTCGCCTTGACGATCGCCTCGAAGTTCTTGCCCTCAGCGCTCACGCACCAAATGTAACGGCGTAGGGTCGGCCGTGTGATCGCCGCCCTGTCCGCGGCCGCCGTCGCCGCACTGGCCCCCGTCTCGGTCACCGTGACGGCCGGCCCCGTGACCGCCACGCTGACGGGGCTGGGGGCCGCCGGCGGCCACACGCTGAGCGTCGCCACGAACCTGCGGCTCACGATCGCGCGGGGCGGCGCGGTTGCGTTCAACGGCCCGCTGCGGCCGTGCCGGTTCGGTTGCGACCCCACCGAGCCGCCGGACCCGACCGCCGCGCGGGTGGCCACGCTGCGGGTCGCCGACCTCGACGGCGACGGCGAGGCGGAGGTGCTCGTCGACCGCTCCGACGGGTTCTCGCCGTGCTGCTCGCTGGAGACCGCGATCCTGCGCCGCGATCCGATCTCCGGCGCGTACGCGGAGCTCCGTCGCCACTGGGGCGAGAGCTACCGCATCGCCGACCTCGACGGCGATCGCCGGCCCGAGCTCATGACCGGCGACCTGCATTTCTACGAACGCTTCGCCCCAGCGCGCGTCGGCTTCCAGCTCCCGGTCAAGACCCTCGCGCTCCGCGGGCCGGCGCTCGTGGACGTCACCCGCGTGCATCGCGCGCCCATCCGCCGCCAGGTGCGCAGGCTGTCGCGGCTGCTGCGCGAGACCGGCGCGATCGCCGACGGCCGGCGGCCGGGCAACCGCGCGCTGGCGCGCGCGGCGCTGCGCCCGCAGCTGGCCGCGTACGCCGCCGACCAGCGGCTGCTGGGCCGGCGCGCGGTCGGTGACCGACGCGTCGCCCGCGAAGTCGCTCACGGGCGCGTGAGCGCCGGCTTCCGGCGCGCGCTGATGCGCTTCCTGAGCGCGGTGGGGTACCGCTGAGCGCGGCGGCGCAGGCGGCCGCCGGCGTTTGCCCCAATCCTCCGATGGGCAATTCCGTTGCGCCGGCCCCCGCCTCCCCCGGTACGTCATGAACGAGCGTCGGCACCTGGTCGCGCGCGGCTATGCCGCCATCGTCATCGGCCTTCGCCACGTGATCCCGCTGGCGTGGATCGCCGCCGTGGTATGGGCGTCGCTCACGCTGCCGGACCTGGCCTCGGCGCCGACCGCGCCGCTGGAGGACATGGCCGCGAAGAACGGCCCCGCGAGCCAGGCCCAGGCCCGCTCGATCGAGCGCTTCGGCTTCCCGCTGGCCACCGACACCGCGGTCGTGCAGCGCGCCGCAGGCGGCCTGCCGCCGGAGGCGCGCGAGCGGCAGGTGCTCGCCGCGCGCGACGTGCTCGCACGGCGGCCCACCGTCCCGCGCGAGATCCGCGCGGCGCTGCCGCTCTCCAACGGCCTGCGCGGCCTGCCCGCGCGCGAGCGCGGCACCACCGGCGTCACGTACCTGTTCTTCGACCCCGAGATGTCGATCGCCCGCCGCGCGGAGGCCGCCCGCGAGTACGGCGAGGGGGCGCTCGGCGGCGAGAGCGCGGCGGTCGTCGGTGCGACGGGCACCGCCCCGGCGCGCGAGGAGCAGTTCCAGGAGATCTCGGAGGCGCTGCCGATCATCGAGGCGGCGAGCGTGGCGCTGATCTTCGTCGTCGTGGCCGCCGCGTTCCGCTCGCTCGGCGCGCCGCTCGTCGCGCTCTTCTGCGCGGCCGTCGCGTACCTGCTCGTCGTCCGGATCCTGCCGTGGGCGGGCGAGCGCGCCGACGTCACGGTGCCCAAGGAGGTACAGCCGGTCGTCGTCGTGCTGCTGCTCGGGCTCGTCACCGACTACGCGATCTTCTTCCTCTCGGGGATGCGCCGGCGCGTGCGACAGGGGGAGCCGCGCCTGCCCGCGGCGCGCGCGACAGTGGTCGAGGTCGCGCCGATCGTGTTCATGGCGGGCCTCATCGTCGCCGCCGGCACCGCCGCGCTCGTCGCGGGCAAGCTCGACTTCTTCCGCGCGTTCGGGCCCGGGCTGGCGCTGACGACGCTCATCAGCATGGTCGTGGCGATCACGCTCGTGCCCGCGCTCGTGGCGATCTTCGGTGGGCGGCTGTTCGGGCGGCGCGTGCGCGAGGAGGGCGCCCGCGCGGCGGCTCGCCGGTCTTCTCGGCGCCCGGCGCCGGCGGCTCGGGGTCGCCGGGCTCGCGCGCCGCCGCGCGGGCGCCCTCCTCGCGCACGCGCCGCCCGAACAGCCGCCCACCGAAGATCGCCACGAGCGCGGGCACGAGCGTGATCGCCACGGCCATGCTGATGAGCGTCGTCAGCGCCAGCCCGGGCCCGAACGCGCGGAAGAAGTCGAGCTCGCCCGCCACGAGCGCGGCCGTGCCGGCGGCGACGATCAAGCCCGCGGTGAAGACGATCGGCGCGACCTCGGTCACCGTCGCGCGCGCCGCGGCCAGGCGCGGCTCGCCCTGGCGCATCCGCCGGCGCATCGCGGACAGGAAGAAGATCGCGTAGTCGGTCACCAGCCCGAGCAGCAGCACGACGATGACCGGCTGCACCTCCTTCGGGATCGTGACGGCGGCGCGCTCGCCCGCCCACGGCAGGATCCGCACAGCCAGGAGAAAGGCGATCGCGGCGCAGAACAGCGCGACGAGCGGCGCGCCGAGCGAGCGGAACG
>DATAAR010000121.1:0-14233 GCA_036259975.1 Solirubrobacteraceae bacterium
CGCGGCGCGCTCGGGGCGGCCGGCATCTCCGCCGCCCGGGCCACCGCCGCGCACGGCGCCGCGGTCTGGGGCAGCGCCGCGGTCACCCTGCCCGCGCTCGACATCGCGCCGCCGTTCGTGTTCTGGGGCCGCACGGAGGTCGCCATCGACGTCCTCCACCACGCCGTCTACGCGGTCGCCACCGGCGTGGCGTACGAGCTCATCGCGGCGGGCCGACGCAACGGGAGTGGGTAGGCGCATCGCCCGGGCGGAGGTCGAGCCCGACGACCGAGCCCGTCGGCTCGACCTCGTCCAGCAGCTCCCCGCAGTAGAAGCCGGGACCGCAGCCGACGTCGCGGTCCGCTCGCCGGGCGCGACGCCGAGCGCCTCGCGCACGATCCCCCGGCGCCGGCCCGCGTCGCCGATGCGGTAGACCCCGTCGATCCGCAGTGCCACGTCCTCGTCGAACTCCAGCTCCAGCTGAGCGCGCATCGTGTCGTGATCGGTCGAGCGCAAGGGTGTCCGCCGTACCTTGAAAACCCTTGACCGCGCTCGTGGCCGCCATCGCGCTGTGCCTTGTCCTGCTCGCCGGCTGCGGCGGCGAGCGCGAACGCGCGCCATCGCCCAGCCCTCCACCGGGCACGGCGCTCGTGGCGGCCGCCGGCCGCGGCGACACTGCGACGGTCCGGCGGCTGCTCGCGGCCGGCGCCGACGTCGACGCGCGCGACGCGCGCGGGCGCACCGCGGTGACCGCCGCCGCGCTCGGCGAGCACGTCGAGGCGGCGCGCGTCCTGATCGCTGCGGGCGCCGACGTCGACCTGCAGGACGAAGAGCGCAACAACCCGCTGCTCGTCTGCGGCGAGACCGGCAACGTCGCGCTGCTGCGAGTCGTCCTGCGCGCGGGGCCCGACCTGCGGCGCACGAACCGCTTCGGCGGGACCGCCCTCATCCCGGCCAGCGACCGCGGGCACGTGGGCGTCGTCCGCGAGCTGCTGCGCACCGACATCCCGCGCGACCACGTCAACCGGCTCGGCTGGACCGCGCTGCTCGAGGCGGTGATCCTCGGCGACGGCGGCCGCGACCATCAGCGGATCGTGCGGATGCTCGTCGGCGCGGGTGCCGACCCGGACCGGGCCGACCGCGACGGCGTGACGCCCCTGCAGCACGCGCGCCGGCGCGGATACACCGAGATCGCGCGCGTCCTCGAGGCGGCGCGCAGGCGCTGACCGGCGCGGCGCACGAGCGCTACCGTGGAGCGGATGCAGCTCGTCGACGAACGCCCGAACGTCGAGCTGCGCCGCGACGGGAGCGGCTCGTCGGTCGTCGTCCTCGCGTTCCCGTACGACCCGCACCTCGTCGCGCTCGTGCGGCGGATCCCGGGGCGGCGCTTCGACTGGGACCGGCGCGAGTGGTTCGCGCCCGTCGACGACTGGGCCGGCGTCCACGTCGCGGAGGTCGTCGACCGCTTCCCGGAGCTCACGACCAGCGCCGAGGTCGACCTGTGGCTGAAGGCGGTCGAACGCCGCTGGGTCGGGCGCGTGACGACCGCGCGCCACGACGGCCGCGGCTGGTTCGTCCTGCACACGCGCGCGGGCGCCATCCCGAAAGCCCTGCTCGAGGGCTCGATCGAGCGCGACGACGGCACCGTGCTTGCTCCGCTCACGGAGGCCGCCGCCGAGGCGATCGACGCACTGCGCTCGGCGCGGGTGGACGGCGCGGCCCAGCGCTGCGTGCAGGCGCTCCAGCGCGGGGAGGACCCGGTCCCGCCCGCGCGACTGGTCCTGCACCACGGCGTCGACGGCGACCGCCTCAAGCTCGACGTGCTCTGGGACCCGGAGACCGGCACCGCGTTCGAGAGGCTGCCCGGCGCCGAGCCGGCGGCACGCGTCATGCCGCTCGACCCGTGGGTGGTCGACACGCTCGACGGCTTCCTGTCGCTGCACGGCGTCGCGGTCGGGGGCTCGGCGCGGGCGGCGCTGCGCGAGCTGCGCGCCGAGCACGCCGAGGCGGCGGAGGCGATCCGGCGCTCGCGCGCGACGAGCGGCGAGGCGATCGCGGACGTCGCGGCGCGCCTGGGCGGCGAGCTGCAGCCCTTCCAGTGGGCCGGCGTGCGCTACGCGCTGGACGCCCGGCGCGTGTTCCTCGCCGACGAGCAGGGCCTCGGCAAGACCGTCGAGGCGCTCGCCGCGCTCGAGGCCGACGGCGCGTTTCCCGCGATCGTGATCTGCCCCGCGTCGCTCAAGCTGAACTGGGAGCGCGAGACGCGGCGCTGGCTGCCGCACCGCAGCCTCGCGGTCGTGGAGGGCCGCACCGCGGTCCCGCCGAGCGCTGAGGTCACGATCCTCAACTACGAGATCGTCGCGTCGCACCGCGAGGAGCTCGCGCGCCGCCGGCCCCAGGCGCTCGTCGTCGACGAGTCGCACTACTGCAAGAACCCGTCGGCGAAGCGGACCAAGGCGGTCCGCCGCCTGGCCGGCGACATCGCCGACGATGGCCTGCGCCTGGCGCTGACCGGCACGCCGGTCCTCAACCACGCCGACGAGCTGATCAGCCAGCTGCGCGTGATCGGGCGCCTCGAGGACTTCGGCTCGGGCGCGCGCTTCTCGCGCCAGTTCCAGGGCCCGCTCACCGAGGAGCGGCTGCACTGGCACCTGCGCCGGCGCTGCTTCGTCCGGCGCCTCAAGAGCGAGGTGCTCCCCCAGTTGCCGCCCAAGCGCCGCGTGGTCGTGCCCGTCGAGCTGAGCAACCGGCGCGAGTACCGGCTCGCCGAGGAGGACGTGATCGCCTGGCTGCGCGAGCAGCCGCTCGAGCTGTCCGAGCTCGACGCGCGCATCGCGGCGGCGCTGCGCGCCGAGCGCCTGGCGCAGCTCACGACCCTCCAGCGCCTCGCGGCGCGCGGCAAGCTGCACGCCGCGCTGGGCTGGATCGAGGACTTCCTCGCCTCCGGCGAGCCGCTCGTCGTGTTCGCTCGCCACGTCGACGTCCAGCGCGCGGTGCTCGAGCGCTTCCCCGACGCGCTGCACCTGCTCGGCGCGGACGCGATCGTCGAGCGCGAAGCCGCCGTGCGGGCGTTCCAGCAGCCCGACGGCCCGCCGCTCATCGTATGCGCGACGCGCGTCGCCGCCCAGGGGATCACGCTCACGCGTGCATCGAACGTCGCCTTCCTCGAGCTCGAGTGGACGCCGGCGATGCACGACCAGGCCGAGGACCGCACGCACCGCATCGGCCAGCGCGACGCGGTCACGGCGTGGTACCTGCTCGCGGCCGGCACCATCGACGAGACGATGGCCGAGCTGGTGGAGGCCAAGCGCAGCCACATCTCCGCCGTGACCGACGGGCGGCGCCTGGACGGCGAGGGGCTCGTCGACGCGGTCGTGCGCGAGCTCCGCGAGGGGCGGCCGTTCCGCCACCTGCGCCCGGTGGCATGAGCGCCGACTCCGGCATCGGCGGCCTCGCCGCGAGCCTCGGTCGCGGGCTGGTCGCCGGCGCGATCGGCACCGCGGCGATGACCGTGTCGAGCACGATCGAGCAGCGGGCGCGCGGGCGCGAGGCGAGCACCGCACCGGCCGACGCGGCGATGAAGCTGCTCGGCATCGAGGGCTTCTGCGACGACGGCGCGAAGAGCCGCTTCAGCACCCTCGTGCACTGGGCCTACGGCACGTCGTGGGGCGCGCCGCGGGCGCTGCTCGAGCGCGCCGGGCTCGACCCGGCGGCGGCGACGGCAGCGCACGGCGCCGCGCTGTGGGGCTCGGAGCAGGTCATGCTGCCGTCGCTCGGCGTCGCGCCGCCGCTGTGGGAGTGGGGGGCGGTCGAGGTGGCGATCGATGCGCTGCACCACGCCGTCTACACGGTGGCGACTGCCGTGGCGTACGCGCTGCTCGACCGCTGACCGCTCAGACCGGCTCCGCCTCGCCCTCGCCCGGCCGCACGAGCCCGTGCTCGTAGGCCATGACGACCGCCTGGACGCGGTCGCGCAGGCCGAGCTTGGCGAAGATCCGGGTCACGTAGGTCTTCACGTCGCCTCGGAGAGGAACAGGTCGCCGGCGATCTCGCCGTTCGACCGCCCGCGCGCGACGAGCCGGCGCACCTCGAGCTCGCGCTCGGTGAGCCGGGCGAAGTCCTCGCGCGCGGCCGCGCTGCCCGGCGGCGGCGCGGCGACGAAGCGCTCGACGAGCCGCCGCGTGACCGTCGGCGCCAGCAGCGACTCCCCGGCGGCGACGGTGCGCACGGCCTCGGCGAGCTGGCCGGGCGCGGCGTCCTTGAGCAGAAACCCGCCCGCGCCCGCGCGCAGCGCCTCGTAGACGTACTCGTCGAGGTCGAGCGTCGTGAGCACGCGCACGTGCGGAGCAGGCGTTCGCGCTCCCGCTCGCCGACGTCGGCGGCCCGCTGATCGCCGGCGCGTACTGGATCGGCATCGGCGCGATGCTCGCCGCGGACGCGCTCGAGCGCCGCGATCCCGTCCTCGCCTAGTTCGTCCTCGGCCCGTGCACCCACTCGGGCGGCTCGCGCTCGCGCGGCCAGGCCGGGTCGGTCACGTGCCGGCGCTCGCCGACCTCGCGCGCCTCGGCCAGCCAGGCGCGCAGGTCGGCGTCCACGTCCTCGGGCCCGTGCAGCGGGACCCGGTGGACGTAGTAGTACGGCGGCACGTGCTCGACCCGCTTCAGGCGCTCACTGCTCACCGGCCGCGTGAGGACGAAGTTCGCGAGCAGGTGGTCGCCGCGGGGCGCGTCGATCCCCGCGAAGCGGATCCGCGTCTGGAACGTGATGCGCGAGCGCGTGGCGTTGACGGTGACCGGGCCGCGCGCGCGGACCGCGTCGAGGAGCGCGTGGAACGTCTCGCGCAGATGCGGCCCGACGCCGGCGAAGTGCTCGTCGAGGTCGCGGACCGCGCAGGAGTGCGGCATGTTGCGCGTGACGAAGCTCTGCCCGCAGTCGGGGCAGCGCCACAGCGGCTCCGGGGAGGCGTCGCCCATGGCCGCGATTCTCGCGCGGGACGCGCCCCCCTGCGCGGACTCGCGTAACGGACGGCTTCGGTCGGAGACCGTGCTCCATGATCGCCTTGCACCGCGTGCTCCGTGTCCTCGCGTTCCCCGCCGTCTTCGCCGTCGTGATCGGCGGCGTGTGGGTCGCGGGGGGCGCGATCACCAACAGCTTCCACGCCTCGATGGCGCTCACGGCCGCGTGGATGGTCCTCGCCGGGGCCGCGTGCGCCGCCTTTGCGCTGCGCCGGCGCGCCTACCGTCTCCCGGTCGCGGGCGGATACGTCCTCGCCGCGCTCGCGGCCGGCGGCTACCTCGGCTGGTCGACCCTTCACGACCGCGTCGTCGACGAGCAGGTCGCGGTCGGCGTCCCACTGCAGCAGGCGCCCGCGGCCGAGGGGGAGCGCGCGCCCGAGCGCGCGCCTCGCGCCTCGCGCAACGTCGAGCTCGCCGCGGGCCGCTTCCGCTCCGGCGAGCACGCGACGCGCGGGCGCGCCGCCATCGTCCGCCTCGCCGGCGGCCGGCGCGTGCTGACGCTCACGCGCTTCGAGACCTCCGCGGGGCCCGACCTGCGCGTCCGCCTCGCGCCCGGCCCGAACGGCGGCGCGGGCGGCGCGCTCGACCTCGGCGCGCTCAAGGGCAACCGCGGCGACCAGCAGTACGACCTGCCGCGCGGCGCCGAGATCGGCGGGCGCACCGTCGTGATCTGGTGCCGGGCGTTCAGCGTGGCATTCGGGCACGCGGCGCTGCGCGACGGCGGGGCCGCATAGGGCCGCCTACTCCGACAGCGCCTTGACCAGCTCGTCGCGGCTCATCGACGAACGGCCGGGCACGTCGGCCTCCTGCGCGCGCTCGTAGAGCTCGTCGCGGCTGAGGTCCTCGAGCTCCTCGCGGGAGCCGCCGTCGCCGTCGCCCTCCTCGTCACGGTCGAAGCCCTTCCCCGACCGCGCGCGCTCCAGCGACTCGCGCAACGCGGCCATGATGTCCGGCGGCGGGCCGGTGTCCGCCCGCTCGGGCTCGGCCACCGTGATCTTGCGCCCCTTGCGCTTGCGCTCGATGACGTCGAGCAGGCGCTTGCGATAGCAGTCCTCGTACCGGCTGGGGTCCCAGTCGGTGCCGAGCGCCTCGACGAGCGCCTTGGCCGCGTCGAGCTGCTTCTTCGCCGGCTTGCGCCCGCCCGTGTCGACGTCCTTCGCGGGGCGCACCTCGTCGTGGAAGCGCATCGTCGTGAGCGCGAGCCGGTCGTCGCGCACCCGTACCAGCACGAGGTACTCCTTGGTGCGCATGACGAAGCGCCCGAGCGCGGCGCGATCTGTGCTCGCCATGACCTCGACGAGCAGCCGGTAGGCGCGCAGGTTGCCCTCGGCCTCGCCGACCGGCGCGAGGAAGTAGGGATGGTCGAAGTAGATCGGGTCGACGTCGTCGAGGTCGACGAACCCCTCGATGTCGATCGTCCGCGTCTTGCGCGGCGCGGCGGCCGCGAGGTCCTGGTCGGTCAGCACGACCTGCTCTCCGCTGTCGAGCTCGTAGCCGTGGCCGACGGCCTCGAACGGGACCTCCTTGTCCTCCTCGGAGCAGAAGCGCCGGGTGTCGATCGGCGCGCCGTCCTTGCCGTGGAGCTGGCGGAAGTGGACGTCGAGGTCGCGGACCGCGCTGTACAGCGCGACCGGGACGTTGACGAGCCCGAAGCTGATCGAGCCGGTCCAGAGCGAGCGCGCCATCAGCGACCGCCCTTCCTCGCGCCGCCGAGACTGGCCTCGAGCATCGCCATGAGGTCGTCCTGGTCGCCGGCCTCGGGCTCCTCGGACGGGGCGATCTCCTCGCCTGCGGCCTTGCGCTCGATCACATCGAGGACGGCCTGGCGGTACTCGTCCTCGTAGCCGTCGGGCCGGAAGTCCTCGTGCAGGGTGTCGATCAGCCGCCGGGCCATCTCGACCTCGCGCCTGCCGGGGCCGCGGCTCGGCTCCGGCACGTCGACGTCCGCGCCCGGTACGAGCTCGTCGACGAAGCGCAGCGTGTGCAGCACGAGCACGCCGTCGACGGCGCGGACCGCCGCCAGGTACTCGCGGTCGTGGAACGTGAAGCGCCCGATCCCGGCGCGCCCCGTCGCGTCGAGCGCATCGTGCAGCAGCCGGTAGGGCTCGGCGCCGTCCTTGCCCGCGCCGAGGTAGTAGGTCTTCTCGTAGAAGACCGGGTCGATCTCGCCCGCGTCGACGAAGTGCTCGACGTCGATGACGTGCCCGCGGTCACCCGCGGCCGCGGCGATCTCCTCCTTGTCGAGCACGACGTAGGTGCTCTCGGAGACCTCGTAGCCCTTGACGACCTCCTTGTACTCGACCTCCTTGTCCTCCCTGGAGCAGAAGCGGCGGTGCTCGATGCGCGCGCCGTCGTCGAGGTGGACCTCGCTGAAGTGCACGGTCTTCGACTCCGTGGCGGTGTGGAGCTTCACGGGCACGGTCATCAGCCCGAAGGCGATCGTGCCGTTCCAGATCGAGCGGGGCATGGGACCGGGGTACCCCCACACCGCGGCGTCCACCGCTCGTAGACTGCCGCCGTGAGCGCACTCGACGGCCGCGGCATGCGGCTCGCCGAGCTGGTGGCGGTCCTGTCGCTCGGCACCGATCTCGGACTCGGACAGCCGATGGAGCACGTGCTCCGGCAATGCCTCATCGCCCTGCGGCTCGCCGACCGCCTCGAGCTCGACGAGGACGAGCGCGCGGTCCTGTACTACACCGCGCTCCTGGCGTACGTCGGCTGCCACGTCGACGCCCACGAGCAGGCGAAGTGGCTGGGCGACGACCTCGTCGTGAAGGCAGACGCCCGGCGCACGGACCTCGACGGCGGCCGGCGCGAGGTCGCGTTCCTGATCGGGCACCTGGGCGCGGGGCGCCCGCCGCTCGAGCGCCTGCGGCTCGGCCTGGCGTACCTGAGCGGCGACGGGCGCCGCGCGCTCGACGCCATGTTCGAGAACCACTGGATCGCGACGGAGGGGCTCACGCGCGCGCTGGGCCTCGGGCAGCCGGTCGTCGACAGCCTCGGGCAGACGTTCGAGCGCTGGGACGGCAAGGGGCTGTGGAAGACGCGCGGCGACGCCTGCCCGCTCACCGCCCGCGTGACGATCCTGGTGGACGTCGTGGAGGTGTTCCACCGTGTCGGCGGCGTCGACGCGGCGGTCGCGGCGGCGCGCGAGCGCAGCGGGACCCAGTTCGACCCGGACCTGGTGGCGCTCTTCGCCGACGAGGCCCCCGCGCTGCTCGACGGGCTCGACGCCGGCGGCACCTGGGACGCCGTGATCGACGCCGAGCCCTCGCTGCACCGCCGGCTCGCCGACCCCCACCTCGAGCGCGCGCTGGAGGCGATCGCGGACTTCACCGATCTCAAGTCGCCGTTCCATCTCGGGCACTCGCGGCGGGTCGGCGACCTCGCCGCGGCGGCGGCGGAGCGCAGCGGGCGCCCCGCCGACGACGTGCGGCTCGCGCGACGCGCCGGCCTGGTCCACGATCTGGGTCGGCTCGGCGTTCCCAACACGATCTGGGACAAGCCGGCCGCGCTGGCGCCGACCGAGTGGGAGCGGGTGCGCCTGCATCCGTACCTGTCCGAGCGCATGCTGAGCGCGTCGCCCGCGCTCGCCCCGCTGGCGGCGGTCGCGGGCCGCCACCACGAGCGCCTCGACGGATCCGGCTACCCGCGCGGGCTCCACGGCGACGCGCTGACGGCGACCGAGCGCGTGCTCGCCGTCGCGGACGCGTACACGGCGATGACCGAGCCGCGGGCGCACCGCGCGGCGCGCGCGGCCGCCGAGGCGGTCGCCGCCGTGCGCGACGAGGTGCGTTCTGGGCGGCTCGACGCGCGGGCGGCAGACGCCGTTCTCGGCGCGGCGGGCCACTCGGCGCCTCGGCGGCGGCCGGGACCGGCCGGCCTGACCGCCCGCGAGATCGAGGTGCTGCGGCTCGTCGCCCGCGGGTTGTCGAGCAAGCAGATAGCGCAGCAGCTCGTGATCTCGCGCAAGACCGCGCGCAACCACGTCCAGAACATCTACGTGAAGGCCGGCGTGTCGAACCGCGCGCAGGCGAGCGTGTTCGCGGTCCGGCACGGACTGCTGTCCGACGCCGAGCCGCCCCGGGCCCTCGCGAGCTCGAGATGAGGCGACTGCCTCAGGCGCCCGCCGGCCGGCGCACGTACGGTCGAGGTCGTCCGAGAGCCGACGACCGAGGAGGCGGACATGACCAGCAGGACGACGGCGATCGAGGTCAAGAACTTCGACGCGCCGGACGAGGCACGGCCGTTCGAGCGCCACGGCGAGCTGCGGATGGTCACGGTGGCGGGCAAGGAGATCGGCAGGGCCCGGTTCGAGCCCGGGTGGCGGTGGAGCGCCGACGTCAAGCCGATCGCCGGCACGGAGTCGTGCGAGTTCGCTCACTTCCTCCACGTGATCTCCGGGAGGATGCGCGTGGTCATGGACGACGGCACCGAGGTCGAGCTGCGCCCGGGCGACGTCGCCTCGATCCCCGCGGGGCACGACGCCGAGGTGCTGGGCGACGAGCCCTGCGTGACGGTCGACGTCGGCGAGCAGGACGCCGACTACGCCAAGCGCGCCTGACCGGATCGGGCGCGCCGCGCCCGCCCCCGCCCCGCCACGGTCGCGCCGGCGAAGGGCCCGGCCGGCGGGCGGAGGCCGCCGGCGGTCGCGCCGGTCACTCCCAGTCGCTGGGCAGGACGAGCGCGTCGTCCTCGGCGGGCCCCCGGTCGCAGCGCTCGCACACGATCGCGGGGCCGCGCTCGACGAAGTCGATGCCGTCGAGCTCGACGGCGGAGAGCGGCCCGACGCAGTGCGGGCAGCGGCGCGTCTCGATCTGGGTCATGCCGACACAGCGTAAGGCCACGACCGGAGGGAGGCGTAGGCCGCCTCTCCCACGTGGGGCTTTCCCCACCCCCGGACGGGGGCCAGGCAGACGCCAGGACGCGGGACTGCCGCATGGGCGCGCGGGCGCCCGGCTGTGACGCTCTGCCCATGTCGCCCGCCCGCCCCCTGGAGCACCTCATGACCGCCACCGACGCCCGCCTCGAGCTCCATCGCCTGCATGCCGAGCGCCTCGACGCCGCCGACGCCGGCCTGGCCGACAACGCGCTCTACATGGCCGAGCTCGAGACCGACATCGAGGCGGCCCTGGCGACGTACGTCGGCCTCGCCGTGACAGAGATCGCCAGCCTGCGCGGCGAGCTGTCGGGCCGTCAGGTCGGGTAGGCGCTCGTGGCGCTCAGGTTCTCCT
Organism: Solirubrobacteraceae bacterium; assembly: GCA_036259975.1. Taxonomy (GTDB): domain Bacteria; phylum Actinomycetota; class Thermoleophilia; order Solirubrobacterales; family Solirubrobacteraceae; genus JAOPZW01. The sequence continues at coordinate 10,229 of DATAAR010000121.1, forward strand.
CGCTGCGCGAGTTCGAGGCCGTCCATCCCGCCCGCGCGGCGTCCGCGGAGGTCGACTACGGCCGGCCGTGGCGGACCGTGCGCTTCGGGCCCGCCTACCGCGCGGCGTGGCTGCCCGGCACCGGGGAGCTGTTCATCGTTCGCCTCGGCCCCGCCCACGCCGGCGGCGGCCGCGTCGAGCTGCTGGCCCACGTGCCCGACGCGGCGGTGCTCGACGAGATGCTCCGCGGCTGGCGCGAGGCCTGCGGCACGTTCGACTCCATCCGCTGGCTGCGGGCCCGCCTCGCGCCCGCCCATCCCCTCAAGCGCCGCTACGGCTGGGCGCTCGCCGGCTGACGGCTCCGGCTCAGGAGAACCTGGTGGACGGCCGCTCCTGCAGCGCGCCGTCGACGTAGACGTCCACCTTCTCATCGAAGAACGCGATCAGCCCCGCGATCTTCTGGCTCTCCGGCAGCGGGGTCCGGTAGGACCACGCGAGATCGTCGTGGACGCCGTCCGGCGCCCGCACCGACCAGTACTCGGCCCGGCCCTTGTACGGGCAGTGCGTGACGGTGTCGGTGGCGATCAGGAGGTCCAGCCGGACGTGCGTCCTCGGCACGTAGTAGCGGACGGGCAGGCCGGTCTCGAACAGCAGCCGCGGGCTCGTCGACTCGGCGATCGTCGCCCCGCCGACCTCAACCCGGACATGCCTCGAGCTCGCCAGGATGTCCACGCGGGTGTACGGGTCGCGCGGATGGGTGAACACCTCCTCGTCCTCCTCGAACCACGCGTCCATCGCGTGCCAGTCGAGCCGGACCAGGTCGCGCAGCGCCGCGACCGGCGAGTCCTCGTAGCGCAGCGCGGCGCCGGGCGCCTCGCGGCCGCCCGCGCGGACGGTGAACGTGCGGCCGTCGCCGCGGCTGGGCGAATGCACGCTGCCGCCGTCCGCGCTGAGCTCGGCGTGCACGTCGGCGAGCGGCACGTAGTACGTCGGGTAGTACGGCACCTCCCAAACCAGCGTCGGGCGCGCGGTGTCGGCGACGACCTCGCCGCCCAGGAACGCGCGCACGCGCTTGGCACCGGCCTCCAGCCGGATGCGCCCACGGTGCGGCTTCGTCTCTGCTCTCGTCGTGCTCATCTCAACCCCTTCGGTGCGGTGCTGCGGGTTGGTGCGGTGCTGCGGGCGGGCCGGCCACAACCCTGACCGTTCAGTCGGCGCCTGCGGCGCCGCGTTACGGGCCGGCGTAACGCTCGCCCCCGAGCGAGGACGCCGAGCCCATGACGAATCTCGGCGCATCGGTCGTCTGGGGCGTGGCGATCGCCACCAGCCTTGTCGCGGGCGGCATCGTCGCGGCGGCGGCCGACCTGCCGGCGCGCGTGGCGGCGACCGTCACCGCGTTCGGCGGCGGCGTCCTGCTCGCGGCGATCGCGCTCGAGCTCGTGCCCGAGGCCGACGAGCGCGCGGGCGTCGCGCTGACCGCGGGCGGCCTCCTCGCCGGCACCCTGATCTACGTTGCCGCCGACGCGTGGCTGAGCCGCGACGAGGACATGATGGCGATGCGCCGGATGGGCCACGCCACCGCGGCGGGACGGCGGATGCCGATGCGGATCGACCGCGCCGCCGCGGCCCGCGGCGAGTCGATCGCGGTCGGCATCTTCGTCGACGGCGTGCCCGAGTCGATGGCCCTCGGGCTGACCCTCGCCGACGGCGAGCTCGGCGTGGCGCTGCTCGTCGGGATCCTGGTCGGCAACGGCGTCGAGGCGTACGGCGCGGCCCAGCCGATCATCGCCTCGGGCCGAACCGCCCGGTTCGCGATCACGCTCGTCCTCGCCATCGGGCTCGCCCTGGCGTTCGCCACCGTCCTCGGCGGCACGGTCCTCGCCGGCGCCGACCCGAGAATCATCGGCGCGGCCCAGGCCGTCGCGGCCGGCGCCGTCCTGGCCGTCGTGTCGATCGCGATCGTGCCGCACGCGTTCCAGACGGTCAGCCGCCAGGTCGCGTCCGCCACGGTCGCGGGGTTCATCGCCGGATACGTCCTCAGCTGAGACCCACCGCCGTAACGAACGGCGGCCTCCGCGCGACAGCCGTGCAAATGGAGGTGGAGAGATGCCCTCGCTGACCAACCTGCTCATCGTCTCCGTCGTCGCGTTCGCGGCGCCGTTCGTGCTCGGGCTGTTCCCGCGCGTGCGCCTGCCCTCGGTGATCCTCGAGATCGTCGCCGGCATCGTCATCGGCCCGTCCGTCCTCGGCATCGTCGAGGACGACCAGGTGCTCGCGGTCGTGGCGCTCATCGGCCTGACCTTCGTGCTGTTCCTCGCCGGCCTCGAGATCGACTTCGGCCGGCTCCGCGGCCCCATCCTGCGCCTTACGGCGCTCGGGTTCGCGCTGTCGTTCGGCGTGGCGATCGCCGTCTCGCTCGGGCTCAGCGCCGCGGGGCTCGTCGACACGCCGCTGCTCGTCGCGATCATCCTCTGCGCGACGTCGCTCGGCGTGCTCGTGCCGGTCCTCAAGGACGCGGGCGAGATCTCCTCCACGTTCGGCCAGCTGATCATCGCCGCCGCGTCGATCGCCGACTTCGGCGCGATCATCCTGCTGACGATCTTCTTCTCCGGCGAGGGCGGCACCGGGTCGACGCTGCTGCTGCTCGGATCGCTGTTCGCGCTCGCCGCCGTCGTCTACGCCGTGGTCCGCGGCGCCGAGCGCTCGGCGCGCATCCGCGCCGACCTGCTGCGCCTGCAGGACACCACGGCCCAGATCCGCGTCCGCGCCGCGCTGGCGCTCTTCGTCGGCTTCGCGGCGGTCGCCCAGCAGCTGGGCCTCGAGGCGATCCTCGGCGCGTTCGTCGCCGGGGCGATCATCTCGCTCGTCGACTCCGACCGGGTGATGACGCACCCGGACTTCCGGCGCAAGCTCGAGGCGATCGGCTTCGGCTTCTTCATCCCGGTGTTCTTCGTGACGAGCGGGGTGCGCTTCGACCTCGAGGCGCTCACCGCGTCCGCGTCGAACCTCGCGATGGTGCCGGTCTTCCTGGTCGCCCTGCTCGCCGTGCGCGGCGTGCCCGCCGTCCTCTACCGGCGTGTCCTCGACGGCCCGCGCACGGCGATCGCGGGGCTGATGCAGGCGACCTCGCTGCCGTTCATCGTCGCCGCCACCGCGATCGGGATGGAGCTCGGGCTCCTCGACGCGGCCGCCAGCGCCGCGCTCGTCGGGGCCGGGCTGCTGTCCGTCCTGCTGTTCCCGGTCGCCGCGCTCGTGCTCCTGCGCCGCGCCGGCTCGACCGGCGAGCCTGGCGAGCCGGGCCGCGAGCTCGAGCCGGCCGTGCCGCTGACGGCGATGTAACGCAGCACGCGCCCGCGCGACTGCACCGCCAACCCGCTCTGAGAGGAGAACCTCATGGCAGACACCATCACCGCGCCCGAGTCGCGGCTGGCCGGGCTCCCGGGCCTGCGTGGCAAGAACGTGCTGGTCACGGGCGGCAGCTCGGGGATCGGCCAGGCGATCGCGGTCCGCTTCGCCGAGTACGGCGCGAACGTGGCGATCAACTACCTGCGCCGGCCCGAGGAGGCCCGCGACACCGAGGAGCAGGTGCACGCCTGCACCGCGAAGGTCAAGCAGATGGGCGTCCGCGACGTCCTCGTTCGGGGCGACGTCTCCCGCGAGGACGACGTCGTCGAGATGGTCGGCGCCGCGATCGATGGTCTCGGCGGCATCGACGTGCTCGTCAACAACGCCGGGATCCAGATCTCGCGCCCGAGCGAGGAGCTCTCGAGCGACGACTTCGACCGCGTGCTCGCGGTGAACCTGCGCGGGTCTTTCATGTGCGCGCGCGAGGCGATCCGGCACTTCCTCGACGAGGAGAAGGCCGGCTCGATCGTGAACATCTCGAGCGTCCACCAGCTGATCCCGAAGCCGGGCTACCTGGGCTACTCGGCCAGCAAGGGCGGGATGCAGAACCTCACGCGCACGCTCGCGCTCGAGTACGCCGGCCAGGGCATCCGCGTCAACGGCGTCGGCCCGGGCGCGACG
>DATAAR010000122.1:0-8594 GCA_036259975.1 Solirubrobacteraceae bacterium
TCCAGCAGCACGCGGCGCGGCGCGCGGCACTCGACGTACAGCAGCGGCGGCACCGGTTCGCCGAGCGCTTCGACGAACCGCCGCCGCTCGCCGGAGCGACGGAACGTCGCGTCGACCACGACGCCGCCGCGGTCACGGACGCAGGCGCGCGCCCGCGCCCCAAGCTCCGCATACGTGCGCTCGCCCGCCCGCCGCCCGTAGGCGGTCGCCGGTGCGCGCGCCGTCGCGGGGACGCCGGCGAGTTCCTTGCGGACGCGGTCGGACGACAGGACCGGCAGCCCTGAGGCGTCGGCGACGCGCCGCGCGATCGTCGACTTGCCGCTGGCGGTGACGCCGCAGATCGCGATGACGAGCGGCGTCCGTGCGCGCCACCGCAGCCGCTCGGCCGCCGCCAGGAGCGGTGCGGGGCGCTGGCCGGCGAGGTAGGCGACCTTGGCGCGCACCCATGCGCGGTAGGCGGCGTAGAAGTGCACGAGCGCGTCGCCGCCCGGATCGCCGCCGGCGACGCGGTAACCCGCCAGCAGCGCGTCGGCCAGGTCGCCCCCGCCGCGCGCCTCGAGCTCCATGACGAGGAACGCGACGTCGGCCGCGACGTCGATGCGCCGCAGGTCCGGATCGAACTCGACGCAGTCGTAGGCGAGAACCTCCCGGTCGACGAGGAGCACGTGCTCGAGGCGCAGGTCGCCGTGGCCGTCGCGCACCCGCCCGCCGGCCGCTCGCGCATGCAACTCGTCGCGCCGGGCGGCGAGGAACGCGTCGGCGAACCGCGCCCCGGCCACGGCGCGGCGGCGCTCCGCGGGTGACAGCTCGAGGTCGAGCAGCGTCTGGAAGTTCTCGTCGCTCGGGCGCTTGACGGCGCCGGGGCCCGGTGGGCGCTCGGGCGCCTCGGCCGTGTCGTGGAACGCCGCGATCCGCGCCCCGACACGGCGGGCGTCGTCGAGCGACAGGCGGCCGGCGTCGAGCAGCGCGGCCATGGTGCGGTCCGCGGGCAGCCGCCGCATCTCGACCGCCCACTCCACGGCGTCGCGGTCATCCGGGTCGGCGAGCCGCAGGCCGCCGTCCGCCGGCACCAGGCCCCGCACGCCCAGGTACGCGTCCGGGGCGAGGCGCCGGTTGAGCCGCACCTCCTCCTCGCACAGCGCGCGGCGCACCTCGGGGTCGGTGTAATCGAGGTACGGCAGCCGGACGCGCTTCTTGACCTTGTACGCCCGTGCGCCGACGAGGAAGACCATCGAGATCGCGGTCTCGCGCACCTCGACGTCGGCGGGCGCAGCGCCGCTATACGTGCGGGCGTCACGCATCGCCGCGACGACATCGTCGAACGTCGTCATGGCACGTTGGCTGCGGTGATGGGCCGTGGAGCGGCTCGAGCGCTCGGGTAGACCGTGTACTGATGGGACACGAGCACGACGACCAACGGGACCGCGACCGCGACGACCGCCGCGACGACCCGGTATACGGCCCGGATTCACCGAACGAGATCGGCGGCGAGCAGGCGGCGCCGCCCGATGAGCCGACGCACCGCGGGCCACCGCGCGACCAGGAGTCGCATGAGCCGCTCGGCCCCGTGACGCCCGATCCCGGGCGTCCGCTGGGCGACACGGCCGAGGCCCACGACGAGATCACGCCCCGCGACCTCCCGAAGGGCCATCGCGGCCGGGCCGAGGCCGAGCGACAGGCGCGCGAGAGCGACACGGGCACGACGCGCGGCAACCGCTGACCGACTCAGCCCCCGGCGTGGGCGGCGGTCGCTCGCCCACCGACGACGCTCCGCGCCGCGTCGGCGATCCCGGACGCGTTGATGCCGGCCTCGCGCAGGAGCTCGGCAGGCTTGCCCGATCCCGGCATGCCGCGGACCGCGAGCGTCACCACAGGCGCGTGCCGTCTCGCCGTCGTGAGCGCGGCCAGCACCGCCTCGCCCAGGCCGCCGTCGGGCCAATGGTCCTCGGCGACGACGATCCCGTCCGTCTCGGCCGCCGCCGTGAGCGCTCCGACGTCGATCGGCTTGATCGAGTACAGGTCGAGGACCCGCGCGCTGATGCCGTCGGCCTGCAGCCCCGCCGCCGCGCGCAGCGACTCGTGCACGGTCACGCCGCAGCCGGCGAGCGTCACGTCGTCGCTCGGGTCGCCGCCGCGCACGACGCGCGACCCGCCGATCGCAAACTCCTCGTCGGGCCCGTACAGCGTCGGGCTCGCGCCGCGACTGGTGCGCATGTACGTGATGCCCTTGGCGTCGGCCATGGCGGCGACGAGGCGCGCGGTCTGGTTCGGGTCGCACGGGTGCAGCACCGTCGAGCCGTGGACGGCGCGCAGGGACGCGAAGTCCTCCAGGCCCATCTGCGAGGGGCCGTCCTCGCCGATCGCCACGCCGGCGTGCGAGCCGCACAGCCGCAGGTCCGCGCGGCTGACGGCGGCCATGCGCACGAAGTCGTACGCGCGCGTCAGGAACGCGGCGAACGTCGAGCAGAATGGCACCCAGCCGCGGACCTGCATCCCGACCGCGGCGGCGACCATCTGCTGCTTGGCGATGTACATCTCGAAGAACCGGTCCGGATGCGCTTGGGCGAAGAGGTCGGCGTGGGTCGAGTTCGAGACCTCGCCGTCGAGCGCGACGACCTCGGCGCGCTCTGCGCCGAGCGCCGCCAACGCCTCGCCGTACGCCTTGCGCGTCGCCACTGGGTCACCCTCGCGGTCGTAGCGCGGCCACTGCGCGCTGACGGGCTTGAAGCGGTGCGGCGCGCCGCCCGCCTCGGGCGCGGTGACCTTCACGGTCAGGCTGCGCTCGCCGCCGAGCTCGCGGATCGCGTCGTCGGGGTGCGGGACGGGCTTGCCGTGGGCGTCAGGGGCGTCCTCGACCGCCTTGACGCCGCGGCCCTTCAGCGTGCGCGCGACGACGACCGTCGGCTTGCCGGCCGTCCGGATCGCGCGCGCCAACGCGTCGTCGATCGCCTCCGGGTCGTGACCGTCGACCTCGATCGCCTCCCAGCCGCACGCCTGCGCGCGGGCGCTGTAGGCGTCGAGGTTCCAGCCATGCATCGTCTCGCCGTGCTGGCCGAGGCGGTTGACGTCGACCATCGCCGTCAGGTTGTCCAGGTGCTCGAAGCCCGCGTGCTCGAAGGCCTCCCACATCGAGCCCTCGGCCATCTCCGAGTCGCCGCAGAGCACCCACACGCGGTACGGCAGCCGGTCCAGCCGGCGCCCGGCCAGCGCCAGCCCGACGCCGATCGGCAGGCCCTGGCCGAGCGAGCCCGTCGCCACGTCCACTGCCGGCAGCTTCGGTACCGGGTGACCCTCGAGCCGCGAGCCGAACCTCCGGAAGGACAGCAGCTCCTCGTCGTCGATCGCGCCCATCGCCTTCAGCGCCGCGTACAGCAGCGGCGAGGCGTGGCCCTTGGAGAAGATGAGGTGGTCGTTGCCCGGCGCGTCGGGATGCTCGATGTCGTAGCGCAGATGGCCGGCGATGAGCACCGCGACGAGGTCGGCGGCCCACATCGAGGAGGTGGGGTGACCCGAGCCGGCCGCGGCGGCGGCGCGCACGGAGTCCACGCGCAGCTGCTGGCCCAGCTCGGCGAACAGGCTGTGGTCGCGCATGCGAACGGGCTACCCGACGATGCGCGGGCCTCATCCGACGCCGCCCGCATACGGACGTCGCGGTTTCGCGCTTCGGCGGGGGTGCGCCGGCGACGCGCACGTTGTGGCGGCAAGGTCATGATGTGCGGGATGCCGCAGCCCGGGCCGCCCCGGAGCAACCGCCCGAAGCTTCCCCCAACCCGGTCGTCGAGCGGCGCCCGGTCTGCGCCGAGATCAACGCCGGCGCGTCAACGAGGCGGTCGAGCGCCGCCCACGCGCGATGACCCGCAGGTCATCATGTGGGAACGCGGGTGAAGCGGGCGGCGAGGCCGACCACCAGGTGGCGCATCTGCGCCGCGGCCTCCGGGGCGTGGCCGCCATGTGACGGCTGCGATTCGCCGGCCACCGGCCGGCGAACAGGCGTGCGGACACCGGCCGACTGTCCGCCCTGACCGGCCTGGTCGCGGACGCGCTCCGGGACCATGACGTCGGCTTCCCTATCCGTCGTCACTCGGTCGCGCGCCGGCCGCCGCACCGCATCGCAGCGCATCGTGGCCGCGAAGACCGGCGAGCCGCGGTACGGGGGTCGCCCGAAGCTCCCCGTCGTCATGCACCAACGGTCATGCAGCACACGGGCATGTGCATGGGTCCGGGCCCGCTTGGGGAGGGCCCTACTTGATCCCGACATCGGGGAGGCGTATTGATGCCCGACACGGTCACCCGGCTGCATCGTCTGCGTGGAACGCTCGCGATCGCCAACGCCAAGCTCGCCTACCGCACCTGCCGGCAGGTCTTCTCCGGTTCGGGCTGGTCCGAGCTTGCGGCCGACGGCGCGACGAGCCAGCGCTGCCTCTGGGCGTCGACGTCGACCAAGGACCCCGCCTACCGCGACGTGGGCTACGTCGAGGAGCTGATCGGGCCCGAGACGGTCGACACAATGCCGCGCGAGACGATCGCGGCGTTCCTCGACCACGGCCAGGTCCACGCGACGCTCACCACGCGCGTCGACGAGGCCGAGCGCACGCTGCAGGCCTTCGCGAAGGCCGGCATCGACTATGACGACGTCACCGCCACGCTCGAGCGCCAGGGCGTCCAGCGCTTCGCCGACTCCTTCGACCAGCTCTTCGACGACGTCCAGGCCAAGCGACAGGCTCTGGTCGCATAGGAGGTGGTGGGCATGCCGACGATGGTTCGCGTCCGGGCGCAATCGCGCCGCGCCGAGGTCCCGGTGCCCGACCCCCGGCCGCCGGTGCCCGATCCGGTGCCGCCGGACCCGGCGCCGCCGGTTCCACCGTCCGAGCCCGTGCCGGGCGCGCGCCCGGTACGGGCCGGGCCACGGGCACCGGCGCTCAGCGGCGGCAGTGCGCCGACAGCCCCTTGCGGGTATCCGGCGTCGCGGTGGGTGGCTCGTCGAACTCCGGCGCGACCCTGATCTCGTCCTTGGTGCGGTTGGCGTAGACCGTCGAATTGTCGGCGTCGACGCGGTCGACGATCCGGTGGCACCAATGCTTGCCGCGGCGGGGTAGGCCCGCGTCGCCGAGGGAAGGTCAGCGCGCCGTGCCGCGGTCACCGCGGCGCGCCGAGCCGGCGCCGTCCGTGCCGCGCGCGCGGGCGCGATCCTCGCTGTAGCCGACCTCGAGGAAGACGAGACTGACCGCGACCGTCAGCGCGATGCCGATCACGCCCCAGCCCACGATCGTGAGGGTGCCGCCGCCACCGGCCAAGACGATCACGATGCCGGCGACCGCGATCGCGACCGGCACGAGCATCCGTCGCGCGGCTGCCGCGGTCCAGACTCGCCGCTCGGCGGCGGGAGTGGGCGGCTCGGCCGCCTGACCGGGCGGCCGGGAACGGATCGCCACCGTGACGATCGCAAGCGCCAGCACAGCGGCGACCACCGCCCCCACGGCGGGGCCCGCGAGCAGGATGCCGGCGACGACCGGCACAACGATGGCCGCCGGCAGCGCGAACAGCATCCACGGCGGCACTGGCCGCGACCCGCCGCCCGTCACGGCCGCTCAACTCCTCGAGAACGAAGCAGCATCGCGCGGAACCTCCTCGTCGCTCGTCTGCTCGAAGTCGTCATACCCGGCGCCGACGGCACGGAACGGCTCGGCGGGAGCCCGTCGTCGACGAGGATCACCGTGCGGTCCTCGACGCGCGGGCGGGCGGCCGTCGCGGGCCCGCCTCTCGCGACGTTCGAGCTGCCCGCTCACGCGCGACGGTCGCCTCGAGGTCGTCGCCGGTCAGGCCGATCGCCTCGACGGTCTCCCGATTGAGGGTCCTCTGCCGCCGCGACGTGGAGGAGGCCGTCGTCGCGGACGCCTTGCCAAGTGGATGGCGGTCACGCCGGGCGCGACCTCGTCGGGTCGCCGAACGCGTGGATCTCAGCGCGGCGCGCCGACGCGCTCGGCGGCATGGCGCTGGGCGCGGATCGGGATGCCGAACGCTTCGGCGTCGCGCTGCTGCGCTTGCGGCTCGCGTAGCGGCAGGTCCCCCCCGGGCGCGCGTGCGTGTCGACCGCCCGCCCCCGCCGCGCGCTGCTACTGCTTGCGCGCAATCGCCTCGGCGAGCTGCTCCTTCGACATGTTCGACCGTCCGCGCACGCCGAGATCCTTGGCGCGCTTGTACAGCTCGCGCTTGGAGTTGCCCTCGACGTCCACGCCGCCGTACGTGCGACCGCGGCCCTCTCTCGCGCGCGGGTCCTTGGCGCGAGGATCAGAGGGACCCTTTCCATCCTTGGGCTCCCAGTGGTCGCCGCGCTTCTCGTGGGTGTGCTTGAGCGCCGCGTACGCGGTGCGGTGAGCGCGCTCGCCCTCGCCGTAGGTTTCCGCGGCGCTGTCGTGCGCCTTGGCAAACGTGCGCTGGGCCTTCGCGGATGAGCGCTTCAGCGGACCGGGCAGCTCCTCCTTCTTGGGCTTGCCGCTGCTCGTCGTCTTTGGCATCGATCGGGACCTCCGTCGTCGCCATCCCGGCCGTACCCGCAGCGGACCTCAGCAAAGCCCCTCTCCTCCGGACCGACGGAGCGGTGGCAGCCAGGACCTCACAGCCGGTGTCTCCGCCGTGCGCGCCGTGTTCTACGGGCGGCGGGGACGGCCGTCAGCGCTCGGAGCAGGGTGGGGAGTGCGGCCATCTTCCAGTGCGCATGAACGTCCGACGCGCGCGCTGCTCCCTCGCCCGGTCGCGATCGCTCGACATCCCCAGGCGGATGAACGCGTTGGCCAGCACGACGAGCGTCGCGACACCGATCAGCATCGCTCCGAGCGCCGCGTCTGCGGCCACGATGACGATCAGACCGGCGAGGGCCATACCGACCGGCATCGCGACGCGGACGGCCCACAACGCTGACGACCGCGGGGGCGGATCCGTCTTGCGATCTTGGGTCATGGCCTGGTTATCACCGAACTGGCCGTCGATCGTTCGCCGCCGTCCGGCGGCTTACCTACGCGGCGCCCAGCTCTCCCGGATCGGGATCGGGACGGTCACGCCGCGTCGCACGGCAGCCCCGGCAGCGGGCGCCTCCCGTGCGGGGCCCGATGCCGGCGAACCTCGCGGGCCCCGCTGCCGACCCCGTCGCTCGAATCGTGAACAGCGGCATGCACAACGGCCCCGCCACCGTTTCACCGCGCCGCGGCTTCTGGCCCCCACGGGGCCCATGGACGGGCCCTCCCTTCTCGCTGGGTCGCGAATGGCGGTGGGTGCGGAAGCGTATGCGGTGAGGCCGTGGCGGTAGGAGAATGGCGGTGGAACACGCGCGATCGCGAACGGAGGTCCGTCATGGGCAAGATCGTCCGCCGAGTGCCTGACGGGTACATAACGCTGATCGAGTGGTCGCCGTCCGACCCGGCCATGGTCGAGGCGGCCGAGATGATCTTCTGCCAGGAGGTTGAAAACGGTTACGTGGCGGTCATGCACGACGACAACGCGCACTTGAACCAGCCGGTGCGCAGACTGCCCGTCCATGCCGAGCTGGTGATCATGACTATCCCGATGGGCGGCGGCTGAGCCGACCGAGAAGCCGTTGCGAACCACTCGGTACCCACCGCGCGCCAGCGTTGCCGCGGACGGCTGACCTACCCCCTGGGCTTCGCTTCACCGACGTGCTGTTGGAGGCAGCGGAGCAGTCCCTGGATGTCGCCCTGTTCGCGCTCGGCGAGCTTTGCGAACAGCTCCGCGCAGTCGTCGAAGCCGTCCTTCCGCGCGTCGTCTTGGTACAGCCCGTAGCGCGCGGACGAGTCCAGCTTGACGCTGAGCGTCTGGATCAAGTTGTGGATTGTGTTCTGGACCGGCTCCTCGCTCCGGATGCGATCGGAGGCTTCCATGGCGGCCCTCCTCGAAAGTTACGGGGTACACAGAAAACTACTCCGCGGGCCGCCGCGCCCGATGCGTGCAAGCGGACGTACTGATCACCCGCCATTCGGCGCCATGTCCCGGGCGGGACGCCGGAATGTTCCGAGACGAAGGGGATCGGCTGAGGCCGCCACGACCGACGAGCCGCGGTCGCATCGGGGTCCGGCGTCCAGCCGGGCGGGCCCGCGGGAGAGCGCGGCGCCCGCACCGCCCGCCCGAAGCCCTGCGGACGCCTCAGATCTCCTCCTCGAGGCGGATCGCTTCGCGCAGTTCCCGAACGCGGCGCGCTTGGGTGTCGCGGTCGCCGTGGCCGAGCTGTGCCTCGAGCAGCTCTGCGACGGCGGCCGCGAGGCTGTCGAGCTTTCGGCTGGCCGCCCTGTCGGTCCGGCGCTCGGAGTTCTGCAGCAGCGCCACCAGCAGAAAGGCGAGGATCGAGGTGGCCGTGTTGATGACGAGCTGCCACGTGTCGACGCTCGCAAACAGCACGATCGTGGGCAGCCAGAGGGCGACGAGCGCAGCGGAGATCGCGAAGAACGTCGCGCCGCTCGCGATGTCGGAGACCGCCTCCGCGAAGCGGTCGAAGCCTGTGCGGCCACGCGGCGAAGGACGGGAGTCATTCATGCCCGCAGGCTTGCACGGCGGACCCGCGGCGACGACCGATAAGGCGACGCTCC
>DATAAR010000123.1:0-12410 GCA_036259975.1 Solirubrobacteraceae bacterium
TCGAGCGGGTCGCCTGTGTCTCCGCCGCGTCGTCCGTGTCGGCGGCGAGGACGCCCCAGCCGGCCGGGGGGTTGGCGGCTGGAGCGCTCGACGCTACCGAAGACCGTGTGAAGGACGCATGAATGCGTGACCCTGATTTCGACCCGACCCGCAAGCGAGAGAAGGATCTCGCTTTTCAGTGGCCCCGCCCGCACACCCCCGGACGGACGGGGCCGCCCCGGTGATCGACGGGTCTTGCACCGTCTTGAGAAAGGGCCAACCGTATAGCCCAGCCTCCCGGAACGATCTCCGCAACCGCGCACACGTCCCGCTGCCGTCAGCCGGTGCTGTCTACCGAAAGGAGCAGCACTATGGCGACCTGAAAATTCCGCCGCTCGCTGCCATCACGCTGCCACGAGGCGCCCATAAACCACGTGAGCCCCGATGGATGCGGGGCTCACGGGCGGGGCGGGGTACGTCCCTAGGATATGAGGCACATGGCGGACGGTTCACAGGCCCGGGACGGCCTGCTCACGCACGACTGGCTCGGAGCCTGCCGCCGAGCGTCCGATGGCCTGCGAGCCGTCCTGCGCGAGCACCCGACGAGCACCCAGCGCGTCGTCGAGACCGGCGCGCGCGGGGAGGGCGGCGACCTCACGCTGGTCATCGACGCCGCCGCCGAGGACGCGGTCTTCTCTGAGCTCGAACGGCTCCACCGGGACGGCGCGCGCTTCACCGCCGTGTCCGAGGAGCGCGGCCTCGTCGACTTCGGCGACCCGGGCGTGCTCGTCGTGATAGACCCGATCGACGGCTCGATGAACGCCAAGCGCGGCCTCACGCACCACGCGCTGTCGGTCGCCGTCGCCGACGGCCCGACGATGGCCGACGTGCTCTTCGGCTACGTGTACGACCTCGGGCCGGGCGAGGAGTGGCGCGCCGTGCGCGGCGAGGGCGCGTACCTCAACGACGAGCCGCTCGACCGGCCCATGCCCGAGCGGCGCCGGCGCGACGGCAAGCTCGAGCTCGTCGCGATCGAGTCGGCCAACCCGCGCTGGCTGGCGGCCTCGTCCGACGCGCTGCTGAACGTCACCGGCCGCGTGCGCGCGATGGGGTCGATCGCGATCTCGCTCTGCCAGGTCGCCGCCACGCGCGTGGACGGGATGGCGTCGCTGTGGAACTGCCGCGCGGTCGACGCCGCCGCGGCGCAGCTCGTCGTGCGCGAGAGCGGCGGCCGCGTCGCGTTCACCGCGATGGACGATCCGCTCGCGGCGCCGCTCGACCTCGAGCCGCGGTCGCCGGTGGTCGCGGCGCGGACCGACGCCGCGCTCGCGGAGCTCGCGACGGTGCCGTCGCGCGACCTCGAGGGGACGACATACGGATGATCGACTGGGTGCTGGCCGAGCGCGTCGCCGGGGCGGTGGCCGGCGCGCCGAACGGCGACGGGGCGAAGCCGCTGCCGGGCGACCTCGACGCGATGGCCGCCGACGCGCGCCGCCACGTCGTCGCCTACGCGCGGCTCGAGCCCGTCCGCGAGCTGCCGGCGCCCGAGGCCGTCGACCGGCCCGGCTGGCTGCAGGCGAACCTCGTGACGATGCGCGGAACGCTCGACCCGCTGCTCGCGAAGGCGGCGCCCGGCAACGGACCGATGGCCGGGCCGCTGCGCGCCGCGGGCGGCGCGGTGCTGGCGGCCGAGGTCGGCGGCATCGTCGGCTTCATGAGCCGCCACGTGATGGGCCAGTACGAGCTCGCGCTGCTCGACCCCGCCCAGCCGCCGCGGCTCCTGCTCGTGGCGCCGAACCTGCGCGAGGCGGCGGGCAACATGGAGGTCGCGCTCGACGACCTGCTGCCGTGGGTCGTGTTCCACGAGGTCACGCACGCGGTCCAGTTCAACGGCGTGCCGTGGCTCGCCGAGCACCTGGCGGGGATGCTGCGCGAGCTGCTCGCGTCGGTGCAGGTGAAGATCGACCCGTCGGCACTGCTGCGGCTGCCCACCGTCGAGGACCTCAAGGGCCTGTGGGACTCGGTGCGCGAGGGCGGCCTGGTGACGGCAGTGGCCGGGCCGGAGCGCAAGGCGCTGATCGACCGCCTGCAGGCCGCGATGGCGCTGATCGAGGGGCACGCCGAGCACGTGATGGACGCGGCCGGCGCGCCGGTCCTGCCCAACGTCGCGCAGCTGCGCGAGGCGCTGAACCGCCGCCGGCGCGAGCGCCCGCCGCTGTTCAAGCTCGTCGAGCGCCTGCTCGGACTCGACCTCAAGCTACGCCAGTACGAGCATGGCAAGCGCTTCTGCGACGCGGTCGTCGCGCGCGGCGGCATCGCGGCGCTGAACCGCGCCTGGACGGCGCCCGAGCGGCTGCCGACGCTCGAGGAGCTCGACGACCCCGGCGCGTGGATCCGCCGCACGGAGATCCGGGTCGTCGGGCCGCCGGGCTGATGCCGTGGGAGCCGGCCGCCGCTGAAGTGCGCCGGCGATGACGCGCCCGTACGTGGTCGTGCACACCGCGGTGTCGCTCGACGGCGCGACCACCGGATACGAGCCCGACGTCGGGCGCTTCTACGCGCTGGCGAGGACGTGGAACGAGGACGTGACGCTGACCGGCGCCGACACGATCCTCGCCCAGCAGGCCGCGCTCGCGGCGGTGCCGCGGCCGGGGCCGGCCGCCGGCGGTCCGCTGCTCGCCGTGGTCGACGGGCGGCACCGCGTGGAAGCGTGGGCGGCGCTGCGCGACTGCGGGCACTGGCGCGACGTCGTCGCGCTCCGGGCGACGGCCGCCGACGGGCGGGTGGACCTCGCGCGCGCGCTCGCGATGCTCGCCGAGCGGCACGGCGCGCGCACCGTCCGCGTGGACAGCGGCGGGGGCCTCAGCGGCGCGCTGCTCGCGCGCGGGCTCGTCGACGAGGTCAGCCTGCTCGTGCATCCGGTGGTCGCCGGCACGGCCGGTGACCGCCGCTGGCAGGGCCCGGGCCCGCTGCCGCCGGTCGCGCTCGTGCGGATCGCCGCCGAGCCCCTGGACGGTGGCCTCGTGTGGCTGCGGTTCGCGGTCGAGCGCGGATCGGGCATGCATCGCCGACAACCACATCGCCCTTGACAAATTTACTTGTCGGTGGCAGTGTGCCGCGCCATGCATGGCGTCACGGTCATCGACGACCCCGCCGCCGCCGAGGCGTCGCTGGATCCGATCCGCGCGAGGTTGCTCGCCGAGCTCGCCGAGCCGGGGTCCGCCAGCACGCTCGCCGCGCGCGTCGGCCTCACCCGCCAGAAGGCGAACTACCACCTGCGGGCGCTCGAGCGCCACGGCCTCGTGGAGCTCGTCGAGGAGCGGCGCAAGGGCAACTGCACCGAGCGCGTGCTCCAGGCGACCGCCGCGTCCTACGTGATCTCGCCCACCGCCCTGTCGGCGGTCGCGCCGGATCCGTCACGCGAGCCGGACCAGCGCTCCGCGCGCTGGCTGCTCGCGCTGGCGGGGCGCCTGGTCCGTGAGGTCGGCGAGCTCATCACCGGGGCGAGCGCGGCGGGCAAGCCGCTCGCAACCCTCGGTATCGACAGCGAGGTGCGTTTCGCGTCGGCGAGGGACCGGGCCGCGTTCGCGGTCGAGCTCGCGGACGCCGTCAACGGCCTCGTCGCGAAGTACCACGACGAGGCCGCCCCCGGTGGCCGTCGGCACCGGTTCGTCGTCGCACTACACCCCACCATCACGAACGACAAGGAGCCCAGCCATGAGCCGTGAGTTCGAGGTCAGCCGCGAGGTCGACCTGCCCGCCTCCCCGGACGACGTCTGGACCGCGATCACCGCCGCTCCCGCCGCCTGGATGTTCCCGACCGGGATGGAGATCCCCGCCGGCGCCGCGCCGCCGGAGGGCGCCCCCGTCACGACCTGGGATCCGCCGCACCGCCTCGTGATCCGCATGGAGTCGCCGGACGGCACCTTCAACGCGCTCGACTACCACATCGAGGCGCGCGCAGGCGGCACGGCGCATCTGCGCTACGTCCACAGCGGGATCCTCGCGGACGGGTGGGAGGACCAGTACGACGCCATCGGCGCCCACACCGACTTCTACCTGCACACGCTCGGGCAGTACCTGGAGCACTTCAACGGCCGCCCGGTCACCTACGTCGGGCAGCCGTCGGCCGGGATCGAGGGGCCCGAGGGGGCCGGAACGCCGGACGCGATGGATGCGCTGCGCGCAGCCCTCGGCGTCTCCTCCGACGCAAGCGTCGGCGATGCGGTCCACGCATCGCTCGGCGTCGCCGGCACCCTCGACGGCGTGATCGACTACTCGAAGCCCGAGTTCCTCGGCATCCGCACCGCCGACGGCCTGTACCGCTTCTTCGGGCGCAACCACTTCGGCAGCGTCGTCGGGATGAGCGCGCACCTGTTCGTCGACGGCGTCGACGCCGCGGCGCGCGAGGCGGCGCTCAAGGCATGGCTGGACGGGGTGTACGCGTAGGCCGTCATTGCGCTGCGCACCGAGAAGCCGACGCCGTCGGGAACGTGTGTTCGCTCTGTGATCTTGCCCACAGAGCGTTTGTCAAACACACGTTCGGTGTTATCGTCGGCGCCGAGTCATACGCGAACTTGCTTATCTGAGGATGGAGCAGACCTTGGCCGAGACCTCCGCCACCACGCGCACCCGCAGCCAGACCCGCCGCAAGACCGCCGCGGCGGATCGTTCGACCGTCGCCAAGAAGGCGGCCGCCACCCGGGCGCGCAACCAGGCCGCCGAGGCCAGCAGGCGATCGACGGCCGCCACGAAGGTCGCGGCGACGCGCCGCGAGCTCGCCGGCGGGCCGGTCGAGCGCTACGTCGACTACGCCGGGCGGGCCGTCACGATCCCCGTCGGCGCTGCGCTCGTCGCACGCGACAACGTGGTCGGGGTCGCCACGCGGTACTCCTCGCGCGACAAGGTCGAGCGCGAGCTGCGCGCGCGCCAGCGCCGCGTCGAGAACGAGCTGCGCCGCTTCGAGCGTCGCGGCCAGAGCGCCCGCGCGCGCGTGGGACGCGACCTCAGGACCCTGCGCGGCAACGTCGTCACGACCCGCCGCGACGTCGGCGCTCAGGCGGGGCTCGTCGGCGCGCGGGTCGAGAGCCTGGTGCAGAGCGGCATCACCGCCGGCACGCACGCCGCGGCCCGGGCGGTCGAGCGCGTGGCGCGTCGGGCGTAGCTGGCCCGGTCCGAGGGGCAGCGCCATCCGTTTGCCAGAATGAATCCCATGCCCACTCGTGACGAGATCCTCCAGGCGCTCACGGCCGTCATCGATCCCGAGCTGCGCCGCTCCATCGTGGAGCTCGAGATGGTTCGGTCGATCGATGCCCGCGCAGACGGGACGGTCGCCGTCACTGTCTCGCTGACCACGCCCGGCTGCCCGATCCGCAGCCACTTCGAGAACGCGGTCCGCTCGGCTGTCGGCGCGCTCGAGGGCGTGACCGCCGTCGATGTCGCATTCGACGTGCTGTCCGACCAGGAGAAGGCCGGCCTCCAGCAGAAGCTGGGCCGCGGGCCGCTGCCCGAGGGCGCGCTCGCCCAGGTCGCGAACGTCGTGTGCGTCGGCTCCGGCAAGGGCGGCGTGGGCAAGTCGACCATCACCGCGAACCTCGCTGCGGCCCTCGCGTCGCAGGGCAAGAAGGTCGGCGTCCTCGACGCCGACGTGTGGGGCTACTCGATCCCGCGCATGTTCCACGTCGGCGGTCGCCCCCAGGTGTCCGCCGACCGCAAGATCGTCCCGCTCGAGGCCTACGGCGTGAAGATCATGTCGATCGGCTTCTTCGTGGAGGAGGACTCGGCCGTCGTCTGGCGCGGGCCGATGCTGCACAAGGCGCTCACCCAGTTCCTCGAGGACGTCGACTGGGGCGAGCTCGACTTCCTGCTGGTCGACCTGCCGCCCGGCACCGGCGACGTGTCGATGACGCTCGCGCAGCTGCTGCCGCAGTCGAAGTTCCTGCTCGTCACCACGCCGCAGCCGGTGGCCCAGAAGGTCGCCCGGCGGGCGGCCGAGATGGCGCACAAGGTCAACCTCGAGATCGCCGGCGTGATCGAGAACATGGCCGGCTTCGTGACGCCCACCGGCGAGCGCTACGCGCTCTTCGGCGAGGGCGGCGGCCAGCTCCTGGCCGACGAGCTCGACGTGCCGCTGCTCGGAAAGGTGCCGCTCACGATGCCCGTCCGCGAGCAGGCCGACAACGGCCTGCCGCTGGTCTTCAACGACCCGGACGACCCGGCCTCGCAGGCGATCGACCAGGCCGCACGCGGCCTCGTCGCCCTGTTCCCACGCGAGCTGCCCATCCTGCAGATGGCGGCGAGCGGCGCGGCACCGGCCGGCGCGGGCCCGGCGCCGGCCGGCATGTCGCTGCCGATGGCCGGCTGACCGCCGGCGCCGGCGAGGTTCAGCTGACCTCGCGCAGCTTGCCGGTCTCGACCTCGTAGACGAACCCGCGGGCGTTCTTGTTCGGGATGAACGGGCTCGCCTGGATCCGCGCGATCGACTGGCGGACGTCCTCCTCGAGGTCCGGGAACGCCTCGGCCGCCCACTCGGGCTTCACGCCGACGTCGGCCTGGACCGACCGCTTGAACTCGTCGTCGGTGAAGGTGAGCATGCCGCAGTCGGTGTGGTGGATCAGGATGATCTCCTCGGTCCCGAGCAGGCGCTGCGAGATCGCGAGCGAGCGGATCGTGTCGTCGGTCACCACGCCGCCGGCGTTGCGGATGACGTGGGCGTCGCCCTCGTTCAGCCCGAGCACGCGCGTCGGGATGAGCCGCGCGTCCATGCACGCCACGACCGCGACCTTCTTCGCCGGCGGCAGCGGCAGGTCGCCCTTGTCGAAGCTCGACGCGTACTGCTCGGCGTTGCGCAGCAGCTCGTCCGTCACGCTCATGTCCACGGTCTCCTCGGTCGGGGATGCTCCGCACCGAGGAGCCTATGGAAAGCCGGTCGGTATTGCCGAGTTTCGACGCGCCCGGTGCGCGGCGGGCTACGCCTGCGAGGCGAAGTACTCCGCGTTGACCTGCGCGAAGCGGGTCCACTCCTCGGGCAGCTGGTCCTCGGCGAAGCAGGCGTCCACGGGGCAGGCCTCGACGCAGGCATCGCAGTCGATGCACTCCTCCGGATCGATGTAGAGCTGCTCGACCTTGTCGTAGTCGGGCTCGTCCGGCGTCGGGTGGATGCAGTCCACCGGGCACACCTCGACGCAGGAGTTGTCCTTGGTGCCGATGCAGGGCTCTGCGATCACGTAGGCCATGGCCGAAGCATATGGAATGCGACCCGCGTTCCCTCTGCCCGGCGCGCGCGGTCAGCCGACCGGCGGGCGGCGCTCGGCCCACGGCCGGGCGGCCTCCAGCTGCGCCGCGACGGCCAGCAGCGCGCCCTCGTGGGCGGGCCGCCCGAAGAGCTGCACGCCGACAGGGAGCCCCTCGTGCTCGGCGAGCGGCACGGAGATCGCCGGCTGGCCGGTGACGTTCGCGGTCGCGGTGAACGGCGTGAACGCCGCCGAGCGCGTGAAAAGCCCCATCGGGTCGTCGGTCTGCCAGTGCACGTCGTCGAGCCGCACCGGCGCCTCGGCCAGCGCCGGCGT
Source organism: Solirubrobacteraceae bacterium (assembly GCA_036259975.1). Lineage (GTDB taxonomy): Bacteria > Actinomycetota > Thermoleophilia > Solirubrobacterales > Solirubrobacteraceae > JAOPZW01. Next base: position 7,548 of record DATAAR010000123.1, read on the forward strand.
GACGATCACGTCGTAGGGATCCATCCAGCCGAGCAGCCCGCGGGCGTAGATCTCGAGCTGCGCGCTGGCGAGGTGCGCGTCGAGCGCGGTCATCCCGCCCACGAGCTGCCACAGCGCCCAGCTCAGCGGCTCCATCTGGTCGGGCGCCGGCTCGCGCCCGGAGATCAGCCGGCCCTGCGCGACCTGAAGCATCACGAGCGGCGCGAACAGCGCCGTGAACAGCTCGCCGATCTGCGGCTGGCGCCAGGGCGGGTGGGCCTCTTCGACGTGGTGGCCGAGCGATTCGAGCAGCGCGGCCGCATCGCGGGCCGCCTGCGCGGGCGCGGGCTCGACTGGGACGTCGATCGGCGGGGACGTCGTCACCGCGACGCGCAGGCGCTCCGGCGTGCGCGCCGCGCTGGCCGCGAACGGCTCGGGCGGGGGCGGCGCCCACGCGGCGTCGCCGACCTCCGGGCCGGCGATCGCGTCGAGTGCGGCCGCGGTGTCCGCGACAGTGCGCGTGAGCACGCCGTCGACTGCGAGGAAGCTCTGGCCGATCTCGGGGGCGAACGACGTGCGGTTGCGCTGCGCCTTGAGGCCCACGAGGCCGCAGCACGCGGCCGGGATGCGGGTCGAGCCGCCGCCGTCGTTGGCCTGGGCGACGGGCACCATGCCCGCGGCGACCGCCGTCGCCGACCCGCCCGACGAGCCCCCGGACGTGCGCGCCGGGTCCCACGGATTGCGCGTGGCGCCGAAGCGCCTCGTGTTCGTCCACGGCAGGATGCCCCACTCGGGCAGCGTCGTCGTGCCGACGAGGATGAACCCGGCGGCGCGCAGCCGGCGCACCACGTTGTGGTCGTACGGCGCGGGCCAGTCGCCCATGAACTCGGCGCCGTACGTGAGCCGGTGCCCGGCGACGGCGCGGTTGTTCTTGATCGCGACCGGCACGCCCGCGAACGGGCGCTCGTCGCCGGGATGCACCGCCGCCGCCGCGGCGAGCGCCTCGTCATGGAAGACGTCGACGAACGCGTTGAGCTCGGGGTTCAGCGCGTCGATGCGCGCGAGCGAGGCCTCCACGAGCTCGCGGCTGGAGACCTCGCCGGCCCGCACGAGCGCCGCGAGCTCGAGCGCCGGGCGGAACATGAGGTCGGTACCAGCGGTGGTGTCGGCCATGGGCGCCGCAGCCTACCCGGGCGCCGGCGCCCCACTCGGGTAACCGGTTGAGCACCGTATAACCGGTTGGACTGGTATGTTGCGGTTATGCGTCCGGTCCACGACCTGCCCGAGCGACTCGCGCTCCCGCTCGCCACGGGGGAGCCGTGGTGGTACTGGCTGGGCGGGCGCCCGGCGCTCGACCTCGTCAACACGCTGCGCGAGCGCTGGCGGCGGCGCGTCGAGACGCTCGTGACGCCCGATGACCTCGGTCTGTGGCTGACGCGCGCGGGGGTGCTCGCCGAACCGCTGGCGGTCGCGCCCGAGGTCCTCGACGAGGCGCGAGTGCTGCGTGAGGCGATCGACGCGTGCGTGAGCGCTGTCGTAGAGGGCGCGCCGGCGCCCGCCGGCGCGGTAGGCGTTATCGACCGCCTGCTCGTCCACGCCGGCACCCGCCCGCAGCTGGGCCTCGATGACGGCGGGCGCCCCGTGCTGGGCGAGCGGCCGGCCGCCGACTCCGCGCGGCGGGCGCTCGGCGCGATCGCGCTCGACGCCGCGCGGATGCTCGGCACGCCCGCCGAGGCGGCGCGGGTCCGGATCTGCGCGTCGGACACCTGCAGCGCTCGCTTCTACGACCGCTCGCCGGCGGGCCGGCGGCGCTGGTGCTCGATGCGCGCGTGCGGCAACGAGGCCAAGGCGCGCCGGCACCGGGCCCGCGCGCGGAGCGGCGCGTGACCTCGCGCTACCGCTGGGTGATCCTCGGCGTCGGCGCGGCCGGGGCCGGCGCGTTCTCCGCGCTGCAGATGGGCCTGCCGGCGCTCGGCCCCGCGCTGCGCACCCAGTACGGGCTGTCGCTGGCGCAGATCGGCCTGGCGCTCGCCGCGGTCGCCGTCGGCGTCATGCTGACGCTCGTCCCGTGGGGCGTCCTGACCGACCGCGTCGGCGAGCGTCCGGTGATGACCGCCGGCCTGGCCGGGACGGCCCTCGCGCTCGCCGGCACCGCGTTCGCGCCCGGCTTCGGGCTGCTGCTCGTCCTGACGGCCGCGCTCGCCGGCGCGCCCGGGGCGCTGCTCTACCCCGCGCTCCTCTTCACGGCGGTCTCGACCATGACCTGGAACGGCCTCGCGTTCACCGCGGCGGCCGAGATCTCCGGCCCGCCCGGGCGGGCACGGCCATGGGCCTGCAGAACACCATCCTCGCCGTGGGCGGCGCGCTGGCGCCGTCGGCGTTCGGCGCGATCGTGGAGGCGACCTCGTGGACCGGGGCGTTCGCCGTGCTCGCGCTGGCCCCGCTGGCCGCCGTACTCGTCCTGCGGCCCCTGCTGGGCGATGAGGACGCGCGGATCGCCGAGCGCGAGCGGCGCCTGGCCGAGCTTCGATCCATGGAGGCATCGTCGTGACCACCATCCCCGCCGCTGCCCGCGAGGCCGACGTCCGCTCCGGCCTCGAGGGTGTCGTCGCGTTCGCGACCCGGATCGCCGAGCCCGACCGCGAGGGGGGCGCGCTGCGCTACCGCGGCGTCGACCTCGACGAGCTCGTCGGCGCCGTGCCGTACGAGCAGGTGTGGGGACTGCTCGTCGACGGGACCCTGCTGCCGGGCCTGCGCGGCGATGACGAGCACCCGCTCCCGGTACGAGCCGGCGACGCGCGCGTCGACCTGCAGGCGGCGCTGGCGCTGCTCGCGTCGTTGGTGGGCCTGCGCCCGCTCATCGACACCTCGCCCGAGCAGGCTCGCGCGGACCTCGCCCGCGCGTCGGCGCTGGCCCTGTCGTTCGTCGCCCAGTCGGCCCGCGGCGGCGACCGGCCGCCCGTCCCGCGGGCCGAGGTCGAGGCCGCAGGCTCGCTCGCCGCGCGCTTCCTCACCCGCTGGCGCGGCGAGGCCGACCCCCGCCATGCGCGCGCGATCGACGCCTACTGGACGAGCGCGGCCGAGCACGGCATGAACGCGTCGACGTTCACCGCGCGGGTGATCGCGTCCACCGGCGCCGACGTCGCCGCCGCGCTGTCCGGGGCCGTGGGCGCGCTCAGCGGCCCGCTGCACGGCGGCGCGCCGTCGCGCGTGCTCGCGATGCTGGACGAGGTCGAGCGCACCGGCGACGCCGAGCGCTGGGTGCGCGACGCCCTCGACCGCGGGGAGCGCCTCATGGGCTTCGGCCACCGTGTCTACCGGGCCGAGGACCCGCGCGCCCGCGTCCTGCGGCGCACCGCCCGCGAGCTCGGCTCGCGGCGCCTCGAGGCGGCCGAGGCGCTCGAGCGCGCCGCGCTGGCCGAGCTGCGCGCGCGCAAGCCCGACCGCGTCCTGGCGACGAACGTGGAGTACTGGTCGGCCGTCGTGCTCGACCTGGCCGAGGTCCGGCCCGCGCTGTTCACGCCGATGTTCGCCTGCGCGCGCATGGCGGGCTGGTCGGCGCACGTTCTCGAGCAGCGGCGCGAGGGCCGGCTCGTCCGCCCGACGGCGGCGTACGCTGGGGCTCCGGCGCGGCCGCTCGCCGAGGTCGCGGCAAGCCAGCCGCCGCGCGACGTCAGTCCCGTTCGAGCGCGCGACGCATGATGTCGCGCAGCGCGCGCTGATCCTCGGGCGAGAGGCGGGCGAGCGGCTCGGGCGCCTCGTCCAGGCGGTCGGCGAGCCGCGCGCGGATCTCGGCCCCCCGCTCCGTCACGGCGAGCATCTTCACGCGCCGGTCGTGCGCGGCGCTCCGGCGCTCGACGAGGCCGCGGTCCTCGAGGCGGTCGACGATGCCGGTCACGTTCGAGTTGTCGCAGTGCAGCGCCTCGGCCAGCTCGCTCATCGGCACCGGCCGCTCGGGGTCGAGCACGGCGAGCGCCCGCACCTGCGGCGGCGACAGCTCGAATTCCGAGGCGACCGCGAGGAACCGGCGCCGCGAGGCATGGAACAGCTCGTGCATGAGGCTCCAGGCCTCGCTGGCCGGCGAGCCCCGGCGCGCAGCGGTGCGTGATGCCATCGCGCCAATGGTACTTACAGAGATAAATCGTTGACAACTTCAACCAACGCTCGTGCGAGCCGCCGAGGAGGGGCCGAGATGCTGCGCGCCGGCCGGGCGCGGGTCCCTATGCTGAGGACGCCGTGCGTGCTGCGCAAGCCCGCGTCCTGGACCCGGCCGTGCTGGGCGATCACGTCGATCGCCTCTATCGGGCGGCGTGGGCGCTCTGCGGCTCGCGCGAGGACGCCGAGGACCTCGTCCAGGACACCTTCGCGCGCGTGCTCGCCAAGCCGCGCCTGCTGCGCAGTGACGACGACCTCGGCTATCTCCTGCGCGTCCTGCGCAACACGTTCGTCAGTCGTCACCGCGCGAGCCGCCGCCGCCCGGCGACCACCGCGATGCCCGAGCAGTTCGAGGCGGTCGACCCGCAGCTCGGCGCCCGTCCCGACGCGGCGGTCGCGGCGCGCGAAATCTTCGCGCAGATCGCGGCCCTGCCCGACGCGTTCCGCGACGCCCTCGTGGCAGTCGACGTCGTCGGCCTCTCCTATGCGGAGGCGGCCCGCGTGCTCGGCACGAAGGAGGCCACGATCACCAGCCGCCTGTACCGCGCCCGCGCACTGGTCGCGCGCGGGATGGAACCACACCGCGAGAGCGTCCTCTAAGGAGCATGGGCGGCTTCGACCCCACTCCGCCGCCGGACCGCGATCGCGAGGACGAGCTGGCCGAGCGCGGCCGCGAGCTCGTGGCCGCGGCCGTGGCAGAGACGCGCGCGCCGCTCGGCCTCCGCGAGC
>DATAAR010000124.1:0-26560 GCA_036259975.1 Solirubrobacteraceae bacterium
GTCGCGGTGCGCGCGGACGGCCTCCACGAGCTGGTCGCCGACCCGGTAGAAGGGATGCAGGGACGACAGCGGATCCTGGAAGATCATCGCGATGTCGTTGCCGCGCAGCTGGCGCATCTCGTCCTCCGACGCGCGCAGCAGGTCGCGGCCGTCGAAGAGGACCTCTCCGGAGATCCGAGCGTTGCGCGAGCGCGTGAGCCCCATGACGGTCAGCGACGAGACCGACTTGCCGGAGCCGGACTCGCCCACGATGCCGAGGACGCGTCCGGGGTCGAGCGTGTAGCTGATGCCGTCGAGCGCCTGGACGAGGCCGTCGTCGGTGGCGAAATGGACGCGGAGGTCACGGACCTCCAGGAGCGGAGCCATCAGTAGCGGACCCTGGGGTCGAGGAAGGCGTAGAGGATGTCGACGATCAGGTTCATCAGGACGACCGCCAGCGCGAGGAACAACGTCGTGCCCTGGATGGTGGCGAGGTCGCCGCGCTCGATGGCGTCGAACGACAGGCGCCCGATGCCGGGGATGTTGAAGATCGTCTCGGTGAGGATCGCACCGCCGACGAGGATGCCGAGGTCGAGGCCGAGCACGGTGACCACCGGCGTGATCGCCGCGCGCAGGCCGTGGCGGACGACGACGCGGCGCTCCTTGAGGCCCTTCGCCCGTGCCGTGCGGACGTAGTCCTCGGACATCACCTCGAGCAGATTCGAGCGCGTCAGGCGGGCGTAGATCGCCGAGAACGCCGCCGCGAGGATGATCCACGGCATGATGAGCGTGGGGATCTTGGCGAAGAACCCCTCGGCCTGCTGGTAGGCGCCCGCGCCGGGCAGCAGCGGGAACAGGCCGATGTCATCGGAGAACAGGTACAGCGCCACGAGCCCCGTGAAGTAGACGGGAGCGGAGATCGCCAGCAGCGCGCTGCCCATGGCCGCGCGATCGAGGATCGTGCCGCGCTTCACGGCAGAGATCGTGCCGACGAGGACGCCGCTGAAGAACCACAGCAGCGCGGCGCCGGCGATCAGGAAAAGCGTGTTCGGCAGGCGGTCGAACACCAGGTCGCGGACCTCGGCGTTGTTGACGAAGGAGTTGCCGAGGTCGAAATGGAGCACGAGGTTCTTGATGTAGAGCCAGAACTGCTCGTAGAGCGGCTTGTCGAGGCCGAGCTGCTCGCGGATCGCCGCCAGCGTCTCCGGGGTGGGCGAGCGGCCGGCGCGTAGCGCGGCCGGGTCCGCCGACGGCATCACGTAGAAGATCAGGAACGTGAGTGCGATCACGAAGAGCAGCACCACGACCATGTAGAGCAGGCGGCGGAGGATGTAGATGCCCATGGTGAGTCAGTCGTGAGGGGCGCCCGGGCCGGGCCCGGCCGCCCGCTGGGGCGACCGGACCAGGCCGAGTCTCACCGGACTACCTGAACGACGTGAACGCGAAGTCCAGCGCGCTGTAGTAGGGGTTGCCGACGCCGTTGACGTCCTTGGACCAGATGATCGTCGTCTTGTCCCAGGAGAACGGGACCGCCGGGGCCTGCTCGGTGATCATCTTGTCGATCTCCGCCCAGGCCTTGAGGCGCTCGGCGCCCTGGAGGCCGGCCGCCTTGTCCATGGCCCGGTCGATCGCCGGGACGTCGAGCTGGGACAGGTTGTTGTTGCCACCCTCCTTGAAGATGTTCGCGCCCTTGAACGTCGGGTCGAGCATCGACTGCGGATCGGTGAAGTCCTTGAACCAGCCGGCGGAGCCGCAGATCGCGACCTGCTTCTTCGGGACCTGGCACCACTCGGTGTAGACCGCGTCCTGCGGCACCGTGCGGAACTGGATCTTGAAGCCGAGCTTCTCGAGCTGCGCCTTGGCCACCTCCGCCTGCGCCTTGCCCGGGTCCGCGTTGGCGGCGACGAGCAGCAGCTCCTCGTTGCCGTCGTACTTGCCCGACGCGTAGCCCGCCTTCTTCATGTAGTTGGCCGCGACGTTCATGTCGCCCCGCGGGTTCTTGAGGAAGTCGAACCCGGGGCCCGCCATGCCGCCGGCCTCCTCGAAACCCGGGATGCCGGGCGGGAGGAAGTGCGTCGGGATGTCGCCCGTGAACCTGCCTCCGCGCGCCTTGAGGGCCGCGTCACGGTCGAACGCGGCGACGATCGCGCGGCGGACGTTGACGTCGTCGAGCGGCTTGATCGTCGTGTTCAGCGGGAAGTAGCGGTAGCCGCCGCCGGGCAGCTGGACGAACTGGCCCTTGCGGTTGGTGACGGCCTCGCGCAGCTGCGCGGCCGGCGGGTTCGTGTCGAGCACCAGATGCGACCCGCTCAGTACCTGCTGGGCGGAGACCGCCGCGTTGCTGTTGTTCGTCGTCATCCGGATGCCGTCGAGGTACGCCGGCTTGTAGTCCGTCGACTTGTCCCAGTTGGGGTTGCGGACGAGCTCGATCGACTTGCCCGCCTGGTAGCCGACCAGGTTGCCCTTCGCATCGTTCTTGACCATGTACGGGCCGGTGGCGACGACGTGCGTGTTGTACGTCGACGGGTTCTTCGCGTCGAACTCCTTCGCGTACTCCTCGGGCACCGGCATCGTGATCGGCATGACGAGCGCCGCCGCGATCAGCACGCCCTCGGGGCGCGAGAGGTTGAAGACGATCGTCTGGTCGTCCGGGGTCTGGATGCCCGAGATCGGCTTGACGCCCTTGGTCGGCGTCTTGGGCGCGCCGCGGATCGCGCTGAAATAGGTGCCGTACTGGCCGCCGACGTTCACCGAGTAGAAGCGCTCGAAGGCGTACTTGATGTCCTTGGAGGTGACCTCGCGGTTCACCGGCGGGCTGAACTTCACGCCCGGCTTGATCTTGACGGTGACCTTCTTGAGGTCCTCGGAGATCTGCGGCTTGTCGGCAGCGAGGTCCGGGACCGGATCCTCCGCGTTGTCGGGCCGGAAGCTGTAGAGCGGCCGGTGCGTGGCGTACGCGACCTGATAGCCGCCGGTGTAGTACGTGTGGCCCGGGTCGAGGTAGTCGACGTCAGATGCGCCCAGCTGCCTGAGCACACCCCCGGTCTTGCCCTCGCCGGTCTCCTGGCGGGCCGCGTCTCCCCCTCCAGAGGAACCGCCGGATCCACCGTCGTCGCCGCCGCCGCAGGCGGAGACCACCAGCGCGAGCGCGGCTACGACGCCCACGAGGAGCAGTCGAAGCTGGCTTCTGGTCATGCAAGTTCCTTTCATTGCGGGGCGCCTACGCCCCGGGTCGTGCTGAACGTACGGCAAGTGCAGGTGATCACTTCGTGTTTCGCGGATTGAGAGCGTCCTGGAGGCCGTCGCCCACGAGGTTGAAGGCCAGGACGGTGAGCAGGAGCGCGAGGCCGGGGAAGGTCATGAACCACCACGCCTCGCGGAAGATCGACGCGGCGTCGGCGAGCATGGCCCCCCAGCTCGGGGTGCCCGGGTCGATGCCGACGCCCAGGAACGACAGCGCCGCCTCGTACAGGATGTTCTGCGGGATGAGGATCGTCGAGTAGACGATGATCGGCGCGACCAGGTTCGGCAGGATCTCCCGGAACAGGATGCGCCGGTCCGAGGCGCCCAGCGACTGCGCCGCCTCGACGAACTCCTTCTCGCGTAACGACAGGACCTGGCCTCTGACGATGCGCGCCATGTACGGCCAGGTCGTGAGGGTGATCACGAAGATCACCACGGGGAGGCCGGGCTGGATGAGGCCTCCGAAGCAGCCGTCGCGCCCGGAGCAGGCGACGCCGATGCCGATCGCGAGGACCAGCACCGGGAAGGCGAGCAGCAGGTCCATCGCGCGGGTCAGCAGGGTGTCCACCCAGCCGCGGTAGTAGCCCGCGATCAGGCCGACGCTCACGCCGATGAGGACGATGAGCCCCGTCGCGATGAACGCCACCTCGAGCGAGACGCGGCTGCCGTAGACGACGCGGCTGAAGACGTCGCGCCCGAGCTTGTCGACCCCGAACGGGTGGCCGTCGCGGGGCCCCAGCGGCTGTCCGAAGTCGTCGGTCAGATCCGCGTTCGTGACGTTCGGCTGGGGCGTGCCGACGACCTTCACGATGACCGGCGCCAGGATCGCCGTCAGGACGATCAGGACGACGAACCCGAGCGCCACCATCGCGACCTTGTCGCGGCGGAGCCGGCGCCAGAACAGCTGCATCGGCGAGCGCGCCGCGATCTCGCGCTCGGCGCCTTCGGCCTCGATCCTGAGGCCTTCCTCGCCGCCTGTGAGAAGCTCGGGAGCGCCGGCGCTCACGGGGTCGCGCCTGTCATGTCGTACCTCTCGGCGATGTTGGTCCTTCTCCCAGATCCGGGCACGCCCGCCCCGGAGCGACCGCGGACTGTACTCCTGTTGGTGAGATCCGCCGGAGCCGCGCCGACGCCTTAATCCTCAGCTAAAGCTACCCAGCGCCACCGTTGGCCACGCCGGCTCGGCCCGGGGCCGGATCATTCGCCGAGGTGTCGATTCGAGGCTCCCGGCGCGTATCCTCCGCGACGAGCCCCGATAGCTCAGCCGGATAGAGCGACTCCCTCCTAAGGAGTAGGCCGCTGGTTCGAATCCAGCTCGGGGCGCTCGGGCGGCGCTTCGGAGCGGCGTGCTTATGTGGGCCGGTCTGGTCGAACGGATACGAACTCAGGCCGCCCGGCTCACGACTGTCGCGGCCGTGCCCTCGTGAGCACGTAGAACCGGTGGTAGGTCAGTTCCGGGACGGTGTACTCGCGCTCGATCCGGAATCCCGGACCGGCGAGGATGCGTCGCACCGCGCGCCTGCCGGTCCCGCGCGCGAGCACCTGCCAGTAATGCTGCCCGTCGAACCGCCAGGGCTTCGGCGAGTTCACTCGGGCGTGCACGCGTCGGTGGCGGACGAGCTTCGGAATCGCGAGCTCGATGGTCAGGTCACGGCCCGACTGGGGCAGGGACACGATCGCGCCGGTCCTGCAGACGCGATGCAGCTCGCCGACCGCTTTCGGGACGTCCTGCCACGGAAGGTGCTCGAGCACCTGGCTGCACAGGACGACGTCGAACTCGGCGGGCTCCGCGGGAAGCGCGCGGACGTCGCCGACGCGGTCGGCCCCGAGCGTCTCGTCGATGTCGACCACGGTGGCGTCGACGCCGAACCGCCGCAGCGTGTCCCGCACGATGCCGCTGCCGGTGCCGACCTCCAGGCAGTTGCGGGCGCGCGACCGCAGCACCTCGTCGATCTGGTGCCGGTAGCTCGCCCACCGGCCCTTGACGTTGTACGTCGACCAGTCGTAGTGGCTCGGTGCAACCTGGACGGCGCTCATTTGCGCGACCTTGCCCCCGTCCTCGGCGGGCACGTTCGACCACCCTCGACTGCCGGCACGCCGAGCGGCCCGATCGCATCTCGGCCGGTCCGTGCGCGTGCATGCTCGACACGGTGTCGATACCGTGGAGTGCGGCCCGGCCTTTGTCCCCCCTGAGGCCGAGGCCCGCGTGGGCACGGATGCCCGCGCGCATCCGCTCGGCGCGGCGCCTACTGCCGGTCGGGGCGCCCCGGATAGACGTCGTCGATCGTCGCGAGCGCCTCGTACGGCGCACCCGCCGCCTCGCGGATGCGCTCCGCCCCGCCGGCCAGGCGATCGAGCACCGCGACGACGCCCACGATCTCGTGGCCGGCCGTGCGGACGGCGTCGATCGCCTGCAGCGTCGAGCCGCCCGTGGTGACGACGTCCTCGACGATCAGGCAGCGGTCCTCGGGATCGAGCAGCGGGCCCTCGACCCGCCGCTGCAGGCCGTGCTGCTTGACCTCCTTGCGCACGAAGAACGCCTTGACGTCCGCGCCGCCCGCGAGCGCCGCGCACGCGGGCGCGTCGGCGCCCATGGTCAGCCCGCCGACCGCGGTCGCGTCCCAGGCCCGGGCCCGCTCGGCCACCAGCTCGGCCAGCGCGCTGAAGCCCGCCGGGCGCAGGATCGCGCGCTTGGCGTCGACGTAGTACTGGGCGGTGGCGCCGCTCGTGAGGACCACCTCGCCGATCACGAGCGCGTGCGCGCGGAGCTCGTCGATCAGCCGGTCGCGGGCGCCCATGCGGCGCGTACTCTATCCCCGTGCCCGCGGGGATCGCCCGAGGTGCGGATTGAGCGCCGGCCTCGGGACGCCGGCCTTCGGCACGGGCCCGGCGTTCGCGCTCGGCCTCGAGGACGAGCTGCTCATCGTCGACGCGCGGACGCACGCGCTGTCGCACACGGCGGTCGAGCTGCTCGAGCGCCTCGACGTCCCGGCCGCGGACGGCACCGCGAAGCCGGACACGTACGCCGCGATGGTCGAGCTCACCGCGCCGGTCACCGCCCGCGCCGCCGAGGCGACGACGGCGATCAGTGGCCTGCGCGAGCGCGTCCGCACGGCCGGCGCCACGGTGCTCGGCGCGGGGATCCACCCCGCCGGCGCGCATGGCGACGTCGTCCACTTCCCCGCCGAGCGCTACCGCACGCTCGCCCGCCAGCTGCGCGGGCTGCTCCGGCGCACGCCCACCGCCGCGGTCCACGTGCACGTCGGCATGCCCGACGCCGACACCGCGATCCGGGCCTTCAACGGGCTGCGCCAGCACCTTCCGGTCCTCGGCGCGCTCGCCGCCAACTCGCCCTTCTGGTTCGGCACGGACTCGGGGCTCGCCAGCGCCCGCGCCTCGCTGTTCCGCGCGTACCGCGGCGCGGACCTGCCGCGCGCCTTCGCCGGCTACGACGACTACGCGGAGACGGTCGAGCAGGTCGTCGCCGCCGGCGCCGTGCCCGACTACACGTTCCTGTGGTGGGACGTGCGCCCCCACCCGCGGCTCGGCACCGTCGAGGTGCGCGCCATGGACGCCCAGTCGTCGCTGCGCACGGTCGCCGGCCTGGCCGCGCTCGTCCACGCGCTCGCGCGCCGCGAGGCGGAGCGCCCGGGCCCGTGGCTGGCGCGCGAGGCGATCCTCGAGGCGTCCTTCGCCGCGCACCGCGACGGCCTCGACGCCCGCCTGCCGCTCGACGGCGCGCTGCGCCCCGGCCGGGAGGTCGCGCGCGCGACCCTCGAGCTCGCGCGGCCGCACGCGGCCGATCTGGGCTCCGAGGCCGAGCTCGAGGAGGTCGAGCGCGTCCTCTCCGAGGGCAACGGCGCCGACCGCCAGCGCGCCGCGCACGCGCGGGGCGGCATGGCCGAGGTGCTGCGCTCGCTGGTCGCGGAGGCGGCGAGGCCCTACGCGTAGACGTCGACGACGTCGCCGCGGCCCAGCCAGCGGAAGATCGAGACCGCCTCGGACATCGGCACCCGGAGGCACCCGTGGCTGGCCGGGAACACCGGGACCGACGGGTACCCGTGGATCGCGTAGCCGCGGATGAAGTAGCTCGACATGTACATGCCCTTCGCGTTCGTCCCGGGCGCCTTCAGGTACACGCGGAAGTGCCCGCGGATCGTCGGCGTCGACGGCGCGCCCGAGCTCACGGGGTAGATCCGCTCGACGCGGCCGTTGCGGATCAGCGCGATCACCTGCCGTGAGAGGTCGGCCTCCACGTGCTTGCCGTGCTGCGGGAAGCGGACGCGGAACCGGCCGCCGCCGCGCGCGAGGCGGCGGAAGATGTCGGCGCTCGCGACGTTCGTCCTGCGCATCCCGGTCACCTTGCGGAACGCGAGCACCGCCCTCGCCGTGCGGGCGTCGTACCGGCCGCCGCGGCCGACGACGTACCCGCGCCGCGCGAGCCCCGCCTGCAGCATCCGCACGAGCGGGCCGCGCGCACCGGGGCGGGCGCTCGGCCGGACGACCGACACCCCGACGCCCCTCGCCTTGATCGTCGCCACCTGCGGCGTCGCGAAGTGGGTCGCGCGGACGACGATCCGGCCGGGCCGTCCCGACGTGAACGGGAGGACGGCGTGCGCCGAGCGTCCCGTCGGCGACGGCGCGAGCGGGAGCTGCGCCGCCTTCACGCGGCGCCCGTTGCGGTAGAAGCGGACGACCGCGGTCTGGCCCGCGACGAACGGCCGCAGCACCACGCGCACCCGCCACGCCTGCCCGGTGAGCGCGGACGCCCGCCCGCCGCTCACGTTCACGCGCTCGGTGGTGATCGACAGCTTCGGCGCCGCGGGCGGCGGCGCCTGGGCCGCGGCCGCGGACGGCGCGGCGGCGATGGCGGCGCCGGCGATGGCGCAGGCGGTTGACCGGCGCGTCATTGCGCGCGCATCTACCCGCCTAGGCAGGCGCCTATGCCACCAGGCGCCGGCGCATCGCGCGCGCCGGCACGGCGAAGAACAGCACGACCGTGACCGCCAGCAACCACGCCGCGTTCGCGGCCACCGCCGCCGCCTCGGGGCCGGTGGCGAGGTCGCGCGCGATGTTGACGAGGTGGTAGAGCGGCGTCAGCCACGCCGCGGCCTGCGCCCAGTCCGGCAGCCGGTCGTACGGGTAGAAGATCCCGCCGAAGACGAACATCGGCGTCACGAACAGCGTGAAGTAGAAGGTGTAGTAGTCCATCTTGGGGATCAGCGACGTGTACGCGAGCCCGCACGCCGCGAAGCAGGCGCCGCCGAGCATGAGGAACGGCGGCAGCGCGATCACCCACCACGAGCTGACGAGCCCGAGCGCGCAGACGACGAGCATGAACACCGTCCCGTAGACGAGCGCGCGCGTCGCCGCCCAGAGGAGCTCGCCGAGCACGAGGTCCTCGGGCTCGACCGGCGTCGCGAGGATCGCGTCGTACTGGCGGCTCTCGGCCATGCGATAGAAGGTGTTCCACGTCGTCTCGAACGACGCCGCCCACATCACCGCCGACGCGCACAGCCCCGGGGCGATGAACTCCTTGTACGGGATGCCGTTGACGCTCGCGAGGTACGTGCCGAGCCCGAATCCGAGCGACACGAGGTAGAACAGCGGATCGAGGAAGAGCGGCAGCAGCGCGCCCTTCCACACGTGCGAGAAGACCCGCGCGTTGCGCCGCCAGACGCGCAGGGCGTCGCGGACGCTCGGCAGCGTCACGCCTGCGCCCCCAGCCCATGCCCCGTCAGGTGCAGGAACACGCCCTCGAGGTCCGGCTGCTCGTGGCGCACGGTCAGCTCGCCCGGGGCGCCGGCGTCCACGATCCGGCCGCGATCCATGATCACCAGCCGGTCGCAGAGGCGCGCGGCCTCCTCCATGTAGTGCGTCGTGAGCAGGAAGGTGACGCCCTGCGCACGCAGGCCGGCGAGCACGTTCCACACCCCGCGGCGCGCCGCCGGGTCGAGGCCGGTCGTCGGCTCGTCGAGCACGATGAGCTCGGGCCGGTTCACGAGCGCCCGCGCGATCAGGAGCCGCTGGCGCATGCCGCCCGACAGCTCACGCACGTCAGAGCGCCCGCGCGCGGCGAGGCCCGCGAACTCGAGCAGCTCGTCGCGGCGGGCGCGGGCGTCGGCGCCCGACAGCCCGAAGTAGCCGGCGTGGACCAGCAGGTTCTCGCCGACGGTCAGGTCGCGGTCGAGGTTGTCGTCCTGGGGCACCACGCCGAGCCGCGCCTTCACCTCGCGCCGGTGCCGGGCGACGTCGAGCCCGAGCACCTCGAGGCGTCCCTCGCCGACCTGCGCCAGGCCGTAGATCATCTTCATTGTCGTGGTCTTGCCGGCGCCGTTCGGCCCGAGGAAGCCGAAGCACTCGCCGCGCCCGACGGTGAAGTCCACGCCGTCGACGGCGACGATCGCGCCGTAGGCCTTGCGCAGGCCACGGGCGTGCACGACCGCCGCGTCGACGCTCACGCTGCGGCGGCCGGCGCGGCGGCCGGCGGGTGCGGCGACCAGACGCGCTGCGCCGTGAGCACGAGCAGGCCGATCGCGCCCAGCGCGGAGACGAAGAGCAGCGCGATCTGCCACGACCACTCCATCGAGGTGCCGAACGCGAGCGAGTTGTTCGCGCAGTGCAGCGCGATGCAGGGATACAGCGAGCCGGTGCGCTCGTAGAGCAGGCAGAGCCCGAACCCGAAGAACGCGAGCGGCACGAGGAAGGCGACGTTCGACGAGCTGAAGTGGACGATCCCGAAGACCAGGCCGGTCAGCACGGCGGCCAGCCACGGACCGCGCCAGTTGCGCAGTGCGCCGTAGAAGAAGCCGCGGAAGAAGAACTCCTCGCCGATCGGCGCCACGACCGACACGAGGAACGCCGCGCCGAGCATCGCCGCGGTGCTGCGGTCGACGCCGAGCCCCTCGAGCGCCTCGTCGTTCTCGGGCTGGTCACCGGTCAGCGCGCCCCACACCGCGACCCACGCGCCCGTGAAGACGAAGAACGCCACCCAGGTGGCGAGCATCCAGACCAGGGCGCGCTTGACGCCGGTGCGCCGGAGCCCGAAGTGCGCCGGCAGCGGGCGGCCCGCCAGGCGGGCGAACACGAGCGCAGCGCCGATCAGGCACATGTCCTGCACGACCGAGCCGACGATCGTCACGCCCGGCGAGGACGTCTTCGCGTCGAACGCGACGACAGCGATGATCCCGACGATCGAGGCGCCGACCAGCGTCGCGGCCGCCCCGGCGACGAACGCCGCCACGGACGCCCACGGCGGCCAGCGCGGCCAGCGCCGCGGCTCGAGGCCGTCGGGAAGCTCGGGGTGCGAGTTGAAGTACTCGGGCGGCGCGGGCGGCGTGGACATGGCTCGGCCTGGAGGGTACGGGGCCGCGGGCTACCCGCGAAGCAGGCCCTCGAGCGTCGCGATGCGCCGCACGCCCTCGGGCGCCGGCTCGCCGTCGCGCGCGACGAGCACCGGCTCGATGCCGGCCGCGCGCGCTCCCTCCACATCGGCCTCGACGTCGTCGCCGGCGTGCACGGCGTCCGCCGCGCGCGCGCCGGCGAGCTCGAGCGCGTGGGCGAAGATCGCCGGGTCCGGCTTGGCGGCGCCGAACTCGGCCGAGGTGACGACCGCGTCGAGCAGCGGACGCAGGGACGTGCGTTCGAGCACGTCGTGCAGCGACACGTCCCAGTTGCTGACCACGACCAGCCGCGCGCCCCGCGCGCGCAGCGCGCGCAGCACTCCCGGCACCTCGGGGTAGGGCCGGAAGCGGATCGCCGCGAGCATGGCCGCCTCCACGTCCTCCACCGGCAGCGGCGTGCGCAGCTCGCGCTGCACCACCGCCGCGCAGCGGCGGCGCAGGTCCTCGAGCCCGGCGGGGTCGCTCGCGTCGTCGTGGTTGGCCTTGTAGTACGCCATCTCGGCGAGCATCGCGCGCTTCGCGTCGTCCTCGCGCACCGACACGCCGCGGGCTCGCAGCTCGGCGAGGAGGTGCGGCCACGGCCGCTCGAGCTCGACGAGCGTGCCCAGCGCGTCGAGGAGCGCGGCCCTCACGCCACCCAGTGCCACGTCGCGAACACGGCGGTCACGATCGCCAGCCCGGCGGCGCTGGGCCCGAGCACCGCAACGCTGCGCGCGCGCCCGCCGTCGGACAGCCAGGCGCCGAGCCACATGAACAGCGGGAACAGCACGGCGAGGAACCGCGGCAGCGACATGAGCGGCTGCGGCCCGACCGGATAGGACAGCGGCAGCGCCAGCGCGGCCAGCACGTACGCGCCGTAGGCGGGCGGCAGGCGCCGCAGCGTGCCGATCACGGCCGGCACCGCCGCGAGCAGGAACCCGAACAGCACGACGTCGGCGCGGGCGGCCCGGCTGCCGAGGTCCTGCACCCCGCGGACGGCCGCGGCCGTCCCGTCCCACACGCCGACGAACGGGCCGGCGAACTCGCGGAACCAGAGCTCCTGGGCGTGCAGCGGCGCGAGCGCGTCGGCGCCGGCCAGCCCGAGGGACGCGCAGAAGCTCGCCGGCCCGATTGGGACGAGCGCGATCCACGCCGCGTCGCGGGCGCGCCGTCGCGGCGCGCCGTCGGCGCGCATCAGCCACATGAGCGCCAGCGGCACGACGAGCAGCAGCCCGGCGCTGCGCGTCGCGGCTCCCAGGGCCCCCAGCGCGCCCGCCCACGCCCAGCGCCCGGTCCGCGCGGCGTACAGGCAGCCGACGGACAGCGCGAGGTACAGCGCCTCGCTGTAGACCGCCGAGAAGAACACCGCCCCCGGGAACAGGGCGATCGCCCACACCGCCGGCCGTGCCGCCGGCGGTCCGAGCTCGAGCGCGGTCAGCCGGTGCAGCAGCACGAGCGCCACCGCGAAGCACAGCACCGACACGAGCGCGCCGGCGACGATCGGCTCCCGCACGACGACCGCCGCCGCGCGGACGAGCAGCGGGTACAGCGGGAAGAACGCGGCCCGGCGCGGGTCGTCGGCCGGGTAGCCGTCGTTGGCGATCGCGAGGAACCAGACGCTGTCCCAGCGTGCGAGCGGCGCGGCGAGCGCGTCGCCGGCGGGCCCGAACGGGCGGGTGACGGCGCCGGGGTCGAAGAGCGTCGCGCGCGCGGACAGCCCCCACCACGCGGCCGCGCCGGCCCCGACCGCCCACACGAGCAGGCGCGAGACCAGAAGCGCGCGCAGCGCGTCGCCCGTCGCCGCTCCGGCTCCGACGCGGTCGGCGGCGGGCCACCGCGAGGGGCGGGCCAGGAGCACCGCTTGAGTACCGTCCCGCCGCATGTCGGGCCCAATCCTGGCAGCCGAGTCGTTCCTCGAGCGCTACAGCGACGAGATCACCGCTGTGGTCACGCTGCTGGTCGCGTTCGTGATCGCCGCCGCCGTCGACCGCGCGCTGCGCGGCCGCGCCCGGCTGCTCGCCACGCGCGTCGCCGGCGGCGAGCTCAGCCCGGTCGTCGACACGCGCCTGCGCTTCCTGCGGCGCGTGGCCGCCGCCGCGATCATCGTCATCGGGCTGATGCTGGCGATTGCCCAGGTCTCGGCGCTCGACCGCCTTGCCGGCACGGTGCTCGCCTCGAGCGCGATCGCCGCCGCCGTGATCGGCTTCGCCGCACGCCAGGTGCTCGCCAACGCCATCGCCGGCATGGTCATCGCGATCACCCAGCCGCTGCGCATCGGCGACCACGTGACGTTCGAGGACCAGACCGGCACTGTCGAGGACATCTCGCTCACGTACACGTGGCTGCGCATGGGCAGCGACGCGCGCCTCATCGTCCCGAACGAGCGCCTCGCCACCGGCGTGCTGCGCAACGACTCGATCCGCTCGCAGACGGTCGCGCTCGAGGTGCGCCTGTGGCTCGCGCCGGACGCCGACGAGGAGGAGGCGCTCGACGTGCTGCGCGCGCTCGACGACGTCGCCGACGCGCGGCTCGCGGACGTCACCGAGAGCGGCGTCCAGGTCCTCGTCGCCGGGCCGCCCGTCGCGCCCTCCGACCGGCTCGCCCGGGAGGCGGATCTCCGCGCGAGGACGCTCCGCGCGCTGCGCGAGGCCGGCATCCCCCGCGCCGGCAGCGGGTAGCCCGATCGCAAGGTTTCGGCCGCGCCGCGGCGAACCGTGCTCTAGCCTCCCCCTCTTCCCATGACCCGCCGCGAGCGACAGCGCCGCAAGCGCCGCCGGAACAGCGGTCCGAGCCGGATCATCTTCCTCACGCTCGGGCTGATCGCGACGGCGGCGCTCATCGGCGCCGGCGGCGTGGTCGGCTGGGTCATCAGCGTGGCGAACACGGCGCCCCCGCTGGACACGAGCAAGCCGATCGAGCTCGGCGCCACCTCGCGGGTGTACGCCGCCGACGGCACGCGCCTCGGGTTCATCCAGGCCAACGAGCTGCGCACGCCGGTCTCCTCGAAGGAGATCCCCCAGAACGTCAAGAACGCGGTCGTCGCGGTCGAGGACCGCCGCTTCTTCCAGCACGAGGGCGTCGACTTCGAGGGCATCGTGCGCGCGGGCGTGAAGAACCTGGAGAACCGCCACGAGATCCAGGGCGGCTCGACGCTGACGATGCAGCTCGTGCGCAACCTGTACACGGGCGAGAAGCAGCGCACGCTCAAGCGCAAGATTCGCGAGGCGAAGCTCGCCGAGGACCTCGAGAACCTCCACCCGGGGCGCGAGGGCAAGCTCTGGATCCTGACGAAGTACCTCAACAGCGTCCCGTTCGGAACGGTCGGCGGCCAGACCGCGGTCGGCATCCAGGCCGGCGCGCGGATCTTCTTCGACAAGCCCGCGTCCGAGCTCAAGCTGCGCGAGGCAGCGCTGCTCGCCGGCCTGCCCCAGGCGCCGTCGCAGTACAACCCGTTCCTCAACGCCGACGCCGCCAAGCGCCGCCGCGACGACGTGCTGCAGCGGATGGCCGACCAGGGCTACATCAAGCAGGCCACGGCCGAGCGCACGAAGCGCATGGGCCTCGGCGTGAAGCGCAACCGCTTCTACACGTCGCGGCGCGAGGGCTACTTCTTCGACTTCGTCAAGCAGGAGCTGATCGACCGCTACGGCATCGACACCGTGCGCCGCGGCGGGCTGCGGATCGACACGACGCTCGACCTGCGGATGCAGCGGCTCGCGCGCAAGACGATGGACGGCAACCTGGGCGCTCCCAATCGGTCGGCAGCAATCGTCACGATCGACCCGCGCACCGGCTACATCAAGGCGATGGCATCCTCGTCGCGCTACGGCGACTCGAAGTTCAACCTCGCGGCGCAGGGCCACCGCCAGGCCGGCTCGACGTTCAAGGTGATGGTGCTCATGGCCGCGCTGCGCCGCGGCGTGGACCCCAACACGACGACCTACACCTCGCGCCCGCTGCCGAAGGGATGGCTGCCCACCGCGCCCGACTACGAGGTGCAGACATACAGCAAGACGTACGAGGGTCGGATCAACCTCGTGCGCGCGACGCTGAAGTCCGACAACTCCGTCTACGCGCAGCTCGACGCCGACGTGGGCCCGAGGGCGGTCCGCGAGACGGCCTACGACATGGGGATCAAGACGCGGCTGCACGCCTACCCGGCCGAGGGCCTGGGTGGCCTGACGCGCGGCGTCTCGCCGCTCGAGATGGCCAACGCGTACGCCACGCTCGCCGCCCGCGGCTGGCGCCACCGGCCGATCGCGGTGCGCAAGGTCCGCTTCCCCGACGGCCACGTCGACAACCTCGGCAAGCCGCGCCGCCACCGGGCGTTCTCCGACGGCGTGGCGTACGAGGCGACGAAGATCCTCGAGCAGAACGTCAAGAGCGGCACGGGCTACCCCAACGCCGCGCAGATCGGCTGCCCGGCGGCGGGCAAGACCGGCACGACCGACGAGTTCACCGACGCGTGGTTCGTCGGCTACACCCCGCGCCTGACGACCGCGGTGTGGCTCGGGCACGCGAAGTCGCGTGTGCCGATGCCCGGCGTCGCGGGCGGCACGATCCCCGCGAAGCTGTGGGGCCAGTACATGAAGAAGGCGCGCGGCAAGTTCTGCGGCAGCTTCCCGAAGCCGAAGACGCCGTTCCAGGCGCGGCCGTTCTTCGGCCGGTACTCGCGCGGCGGCGGGAACGTCCCGCCGGCCAACGGGTTCAACACCGGCCCGCCGGGCGCGCCGGTGCCGGGCGCCAGCGGCCCGGCCACGGGCGGGCCGACGGCGAACGCCGCGCCGGCCGACAACGGCAGGGCGGAGCGGGCTGCGGCGGCCAACGGCAACGGCGGCACGGCCGAGCCGACGAGCGCAGCGGCGCCCGCCGACACCCCCGCGCCCGCAGCCGCCGCCCCGGCGACCGGCGGGCAGACCTATTCGCCGACGCTCTACGACTCGGGGGCGCAGGCGCCGCCCGCCGGCGGAGCCGCTCCACCGGGCTAGCGACGGGCGCGCCCGTCCGCGCGGGACGCGGCGCACAGGCTGCTACGCTCGCCGGGCATGCCAAAGGAAGAGAAGGTCGAGTTCGAGGGCGAGGTCGTCGAGGCCCTCCCCAACGCGATGTTCCGCGTGAAGCTCGACAACGATCACATGGTCCTCGGCCACGTCGCCGGCAAGATGCGCCGCTTCCGCATCCGCATCCTCCCGGGTGACCGCGTGCGCGTCGAGCTCTCGCCCTACGACCTCGACCGCGCCCGCATCGTCTACCGCCACCGGTAGGCCGTTGCGCTCCCCCGCGGACGACTCGCCCGCGGGCGAGCTGTCGCTCATCGCCGCGTTCGAGGAGCTGCTGCGGCCGCGCTCCGAGCGGCTCGTGCGGTGGCTCGGCGACGACGCCGCGGTCGTGCGCGCGCGACCGCTCGCGGTGACGAGCACCGACGCGATGGTCGACGGCGTGCACTTCCGCCTCGACCACCCGCGCGTCGCCCCGGCCGACGCCGGCCACCGGGCGCTCGCCGCCGCCCTCTCGGACCTCGGCGCGATGGGCGCCGACACGGGCGAGGCGTACGTGACGCTCGGCGTGCCCGAGGGCTTCGGCCCGCGCGCCGTCGTCGACGTCGTCCGCGCGATGGAGGCGCTGGCCGAGCGGACCGGCACGACGATCGCGGGCGGCGATCTCGTGCGCGCGCCCGCGCTGACGATCGCGGTGACGGTCGTCGGGTGGGCGGACCGCGAGGACGCGATCGTCGGGCGCGACGGCGCACGCCCGGGCGACCGCGTGGGCGTGACCGGGCCGCTGGGCGCGAGCGCGGCGGGACTGGCGATCCTCGAGCGCCGGGCGACCGGCCCGGACAGCCTCGTCGAGGCCCACCTGCGGCCCGAGCCGCGGCTCGCGGCCGGCCGGGCGCTGGCGGCCGCCGGGGCGCACGCGCTCATCGACCTGTCGGACGGCATCGCGACCGACGCCGCGCACCTCGCGCGGCGCAGCGGCGTGCGAATCGAGATCGACCTCGACGCGCTTCCGGTGGCGCCGGGCGTGGCCGAGGTCGCGGCTCAGCTCGAGCTGCCCGCCGCGGAGCTCGCCGCAACCGGCGGCGAGGACTTCGAGCTCTGCGTGTGCATGGCGCCGGCCGACGCGGAGCGCGCCGAGGGCGTTTCCTGGGTCGGCGAGGTCGTCGGCGGAGCGGCCGCCGTCGGCTTCAGCTCTGGTGGTCGGAGCCGTTCGCTCGCGGGCTACGAGCACCGGGTCGGCTGACCGGCCCGGCGGGCACGATCGACCGGCGCGCGGCCGGGCGGCTCAGGAGCGCCTCGGCGACAGCGGCGGTGTCGACGGTGTAGGCGGACCGCGCGACGCGATCCTTCAGCTGGTTGATGTGCATGGCTCTCATGGACGGGGTCGTCATCGGGGTACGGGCGCGTGCCCCCACGGCGCCGTCTCTGTGCCCGTTTATCGAGTCCATGAAGCCCTGCGCTTGAGTGTTCTGGCCGTTCGTCCTACGCCGCTCACGCGAGCGTAGACGACGCTGCGCCGAACGGCGGAAAAAAGCCGACGACAGGCGGCCGCCTCATCGCCGCAGCGCCGACTCGGTCCCGCCGAGCGAGCCCGGGCCGGCGTAGGTCAGCGGCCCGCGGACGGTGATGCGGGGCTCGCCCTCCGGCGTCCGCGGAGCCGGGCGGGTGCGCCAGGCGAGCACGACCGCCGCCAACGCGCAGCCGGTCGCCGCGCTCCAGAACAGCCACGCGAACGGCCCGATGTGCGCGCCCGCGACCCAGAGGAGCGCCGCCCACCCGAAGTCGAGCGGGCCGAGCCCGAGCTGGCCGGACAGAACGAGCGCGGCGATCGCGAACGGGGCCAGCGACAGCGCGACGAGCGCGAGCGCGACGCCGCGACGCATGCGCACCCCCGGCGCGGCGAGGAGCAGCCACAGGTGAGCGGCCGGCACCATGAACGCCGCCGCAAACGGGTTGAAGAGCCACAGGATCGCGGCGAGCAGGCACCACGCGAGGACCAGCGCGACCCCCGCCCCCGGGCCGGCCGGTCGCGGGCGGCCGTGCAGCAGCCGCAGCAGCGCCGGCCGCGCGACGATGCCAAGAACGATCACGAGCCCGGCGGCGATGAGCGCGGCGCGCGCGGCGCCGTCGACGGGGATCGCGCCCGCCGGCACCGGCGCGGGCGGGGTGGCGGCGAGCAGGCCGGTCAGGCCCAGCACCGTGACGAGCGCCGCCGCGAGCGCGAACGGCGCCGCCGCGGCGCCGATCCAGCCCAGCCACGGCCCGACCGGCTCGCGCCGCCGGCGCGCGCGGGCGAAGCCGTCGACGGCGACGAGCAGCGGCGCGACGAGCAGCGCGCCGATGAGCAGCCGCACGGCCCACCCCGGCAGCACCTTGCGCAGCGTCACCACGTCGCGCGACGGCGCGGCGTCCAGCGCCCGGCTTTCGTCGAGCGCAAGCAGCGCCCGCAGCGTCGCGCGCCCGAACGCCTCGAGCCGCTCGCCGGACACGCGCGCGTCGGCCGCGGGCGGGCGCTCGCCCGACGCGGACATCAGCACCGCGGGCAGGCCGGCCGCGACGAGCGGGCCCTGCTCGGCGGGCGTGCCCGGGAACGCGAGCCGCGTCCACTGCGTCACGACGCCCGGGGCGCCCGCCCCCGTCCCGGCCTCCTGGCGCACCGCGTCGGCGACCGTGCGGCGCAGGACGAGCGGCCCCAGCTCCGAGCCGTCGGACCAGCTCGCGCCGATCGGCCGGCGCAGCCGGGCGCTGCCGAGGTCGCCGAGGACGAGCACCGCGTCGACCGGGTTGCCGCTCAGGCGCCGTGCGAGGTCGCGCGCGCCCGCCGCCCCGCCGCTGCCGCCGCTGGTGGACACGAACGTGACGGTTCGCCGCAGCCGCCCGCCGCCGACGACGCGCGCGAGCTCGAGCATCACCGCGGTCCCCGACAGCTCGGCGCGGGCGCCGCGCGCAGCGGCGTCGCGGTGGGCGACCACGACCAGCTCGGGGCCCGGGGCGCCAACCTGGCGCCCGAGCACGGTCGTCAGCGTGCGCTCGCCGTCGATCGTCTCGCCGCGGAAGCTCGGCGCGCCGACCTCGTACGCGGGCGCCATCCCACGCAGCTCCTCCGCCACCCGGCGCCCGAGCGCGGCGTCCGCCGCGTCGCCGGCGCGCCGGACCGGGAACGCGCGCGCCAGGTCGGCGAGGTCGCGCTGGGCGCGGCTGCCCGAGAACGCGTCCGGCGCAAGCGTCGTCGTGACCGCTGCAGGCTGGTCCTGGAGCGAGAACGCGCACACGATCACGGCCAGGAGCACCGGCACCAGCGCGGCCCGGTAGATGCGCGCGTCGAGCATCGAGTGCAGCAGGGTAGCTCCGCGGCCGGAAGCCGTAGGCCCGGTCGAAGCCGCCGCGTACCCTGTGGTCGAGACCGGCGATGCTCGACAGACCACCCCGCATCCTGCTCGTCGACGACGAGCAGTCGATCCAGACGCTGCTCAGCTATCCGCTGCGCAAGGACGGCTACGAGGTGGTGCAGGCCGGCGACGGCCGTGAGGCGCTGGCCCGCTTCGGCGAGACGACGTTCGATCTCGTCGTGCTCGACGTCATGATGCCCCGGCTCGACGGTCTCGAGGTGTGCCGCCGGCTGCGGGCCCGCAGCTCCGTGCCGATCATCATGCTCACCGCCAAGGCCGAGGAGATCGACAAGGTCCTCGGCCTCGAGCTCGGCGCCGACGACTACATCACCAAGCCGTTCTCGCTGCGGGAGTTCCGCAGCCGGGTGAAGGCGGCCCTGCGCCGCGGCGGCATGGCGCGCCGCGAGCCGTCCGGCGACGAGCAGCCGCTCGAGGTGCACGAGCTGCGCATCGACTTCGCCAAGCGCAGCGTGCGCGTGCGCGGCGAGGAGGTGCAGACCACCTACGTCGAGTTCGAGATCCTCACCGCGCTGGCGACGAACCCCGGCCGCGTGTGGACGCGCGACATGCTGCTGACCCGCATCTGGGGCGACAGCGCGTACCGCGACCCGCGGACGATCGACGTCCATATCCGCCACCTGCGCGAGAAGCTCGAGCTCGACGCGAAGGAGCCGGAGTACCTCTTCACCGTGCGCGGAGTCGGCTACCGGTTCCGCGACACAGAGGGTTAGCAGCGCTGAGAAGCCTCACCCTCCGCCTCGCCCTCCCGTTCGTCGCGATCGTCATCGCCGCGATCGCGATCGTGTACCTCGGCGTGGCGCCGTCGCTCGAGTCGAGCCTGCGCAACCAGCGCCTCGACAGCCTCGAGCTCGCCGCGCAGCGCTTCAGCCCGCCGATCCGCCGCGCGCTCGACAGGTCCAGCGACGTGCGGGAGCTCGACCGCCGCGTGCGCCGCGCCGCCGACGCGTCGGGCGCGCGCGTGACGCTGCTGGCCATCACGCGCACGGAGATGGGGCCGCAGCTCGAGGTGCGCTCCGACTCCACCGCCGACGTCGACATCGCCGACCTGCAGTTCGAGCCGGCCGCCGAGGCCGCGCGGTCCGGCCGGGTCGCCCGCGGGACGGAGGCGGGCGCGAACGGGCGCATCGCCGAGGCCGCGCTGCCGCTGCGGATCCGCCCGCCCGGGTCGAGCCGCCCGCGCGTGTTCTACGTCGTCGTCTTCTCCCAGCCGCTCGGAGACGTCGAGGGCGGCGTCGACCTGATCCGCCGGCAGATCGTCGTCGCCGGTGGGATCGCGCTGGCGCTCGCGGCGCTCGCCGGCTGGATGGTCGCGCGCTCGCTCACGCGGCGGGTGCGGCGCATGGAGCGCGCGGCGCGCAGCGTCGCGCAAGGCGACTTCACCGCGCGCTTCGAGGTCGGCGCGACCGACGAGCTCGGCCGCCTGGCGCGCACGCTGGACGGGATGCAGCGCCAGCTCGCCGAGCTCGAGACCGCCCGCAGTCGCTTCATCGCCACCGCGTCGCACGAGCTGCGGACGCCGATCTTCTCGATCGGCGGGTTCCTCGAGCTGCTCCAGGACGAGGATCTCGACGAGGAGACGCGGCTGATGTTCATCCATCAGGTCCGCGAGCAGGTCGACCGCCTCGGGCGACTCGCCACCGACCTGCTCGATCTCTCCAAGCTCGAGGCCGGATCGCTCGAGCTGCGCCCGGAGCGCACGGACGTGCGCGAGATCGCGCGCCTGGTGGCGGCCGAGTTCGCGCCGGCGCTCGTCGCGCACGGGTCGCACCTCGAGCTGCGCCTGTCCCCGAGCGGCACGGAGGCGGTCTGCGACCCGGAGCGGGTCGCCCAGATCATGCGTATCCTCATCGACAACGCCCTGAATCACACGCCCGCGGGCACGGACGTCCTGGTCTCCGCTGGGCAGCGCGACGGGCGGGTACGCCTCTCCGTGACCGACTTCGGGACGGGCATCAAGCGAGCCGCCATGTCACGCATCTTCGAGCCCTTCTACACATCGGATGACGCCCAGGGATCCGGCCTCGGCCTCGCGATCGCACACGAGCTGGCCGAGCGCATGGCGGGCGAGCTGACCGCCGAGAGCGTTCCCGGCCGGACGACGTTCGCGCTGGAGCTCCCCGCATGACCGCGCGTGTCGCGGCCGTCCTGGTCGCGCTGGCGGCGCTCGTCGTCGCGGGCTGCGGCGGCGATGGCGAGACCCGGACCGTGCGGACCGAGACCACGCGGGTCGAGGTCCTGCAGGACGCGGGCGGCGAGACGCGCGCCCGCGGCGCGTTCGACCCCGCGGCGATCTACCGGCGCGAGTCGCCGGGCGTGGTGACGGTGATCAGCCGCGGACTGGGCAGCGCGCAGGGTCAGGGCGGGGGCGCCGGGCTCGGCTCCGGGTTCGTGATCTCGGGCAACGGCGAGATCGCCACGAACGCGCACGTCGTGACGAGCGGCGAGGGCGCCGCGATCCGCAAGGCCGAGCAGGTGTACGTGCGCTTCCAGGACGACAACCAGGTGCCGGCGAAGATCATCGGCTTCGACCCGTTCTCCGACGTCGCGCTGCTGCGCATCGACCCCCGCGGCCTCACGCTGCGGCCGCTGCCGCTCGGCCGGACGAAGGACCTCGTGGTCGGCGCGCCCGTCGCCGCGATCGGGAGCCCGTTCGGCGAGGAGCAGTCGCTGTCGGTGGGCGTCATCTCGGCGCTGGACCGCTCGATCCGGTCGCTCACCGGCTTCGCCACGGTCGGCGCGATCCAGACCGACGCGGCGATCAACCACGGCAACTCCGGCGGCCCGCTGCTGGACGCGTCGGGCAACGTGCTCGGCATCAACGCCCAGATCCAGACGTCGACGGGCGAGGGCAGCGGCGTCGGCTTCGCCGTGTCCGTCGACACCGTCCGCCGGTCACTGGACCAGCTGCGCGAGAGCGGTCGCGCTCGGTACGCGTACCTGGGCGTGGCGACGTCGCCGGTGTATCCGCAGCTCGCGGAGCGCTTCAAACTGCCGGTCGACGACGGGGCCTGGGTCCAGGAGGTCACCCCCGGCGAGCCCGCCGACGACGCCGGCCTGCGCGGCGGCGACGGCGCGGCGGAGTTCCAGGGGCGCCAGTACCGAACGGGCGGCGACGTCATCACGGCGGTCGGGCGCCGGCAGATCCGCGAGGAGGCCGACGTGGCGAAGGCGCTTGTCGGCCTGCGGCCCGGGGCCGAGGTCGACCTGCAGGTCTACCGCGACGGTGAGCGCCGCACGGTGCGCGTGAAGCTGGGCGAGCGTCCCCTGGACGCGCCGAGGGCCGGTTGACCGCCGACCGCCTGCCTGCGCAGTACATTCCCCGCTCGTGCTGCAGCCCGTCGCCGTCGGCTCCAAGACTCTGGCCGACTACACGCACCTCGTCGGCCGCGATCTCATCGAGCAGATCCGCGTCCTCGCCGAGCCGCTGAAGGGCTCGCGCGTGGTGCACGTGTCGGCCACGGCGTTCGGCGGCGGGGTCAGCGAGATCCTCTACACGCTCGTGCCGCTGATGAGGGACGTCGGGCTCGAGGTCGAGTGGCAGGTGATCTACGGGCGCGAGGAGTTCTTCAACGCCACGAAGCTCATGCACAACGCGCTGCAGGGTGCGCCGGAGGACCTCACCCCCGAGCAGTGGGAGACGTGGCGCAACTACAACGAGATGAACGCGCGCGAGCTCGTCGGCGGCTGGGACGTCGCGCTCATCCACGACCCGCAGCCGGCCGCCCTGCACTCGCTCGTCCCCGAGAAGGCGCGCGGCTGGGTGTGGCGCTGCCACATCGACATGTCGAGCCCGAATCCGGCCACGATGGAGCAGCTGCTGCCATACATCCGCGAGTACCCGCAGACGCTGTTCCACATGGAGTCCTACGTGCCGGCCGGCATGAACGGGACCGCGAACGTGGTCCCGCCCGCGATCGACCCGCTCGCGCCGAAGAACATGGCGCTCTCGCCCGAGGACGCCGCCTACGTGTGCCAGCAGTTCGGCGTCGACGTCGATCGCCCGATGATGGCGCAGATCTCGCGCTTCGATCCGTGGAAGGACCCGGTCGGCGTGATCGACGCCTACCGCCTCGTGAAGGAGTCGCGGCCCGACGTGCAGCTCGCGCTCGTCGGCTCGATGGCCTCCGACGACCCCGAGGGCTGGGACTACTTCAACGCGACGATCGCCCACGCCGACGGCGATCCCGACATCCACATCCTCAACAACTTCAACAACGTCGGCGCGATCGAGGTCAACGCGTTCCAGTCGCAGGCCGACGTCCTGATCCAGAAGTCCACGCGGGAGGGCTTCGGACTCACGGTCACTGAGGCGATCTGGAAGGGTCGGCCGTTCATCGGCGGCAACGTGGGGGGCATACCGCTGCAGATCGAGAACGGGATCTCCGGGTATCTCGTCGACACCGTCGATGCCTGTGCCGCCCGTGCCCTCGACATCCTCAACGACCCGGCCCTCGGCAAGGCACTCGGCCGCCGGGGCAAGGAGCACGTGCGCAAGCACTTCCTCACGCCGCGCTACCTGCGCGACTACCTGCGGATCTTCCGCGAGCTCCTGGAGGTCTGAGTGAGCGATTCGACCCGCCCGCTCGTGCTCGTGTCCAACCGCGGGCCGGTCACGTTCCAAGACGACGGCGAGGTCAAGCGCGGCACGGGCGGGCTGGTCACCGCGCTGACGGGGCTGGCCTCGCACCGCGACGCCGTGTGGATCGCCAGCGCGCTCAGCGAGGGCGACGCGAAGAAGGCCGAGGAGGCGAACGGCGAGCCGTTCACGGTGCGCTCGCCCGCCGGCGGCGAGTACCAGGTGCGGCTGGTCGTGTCGGACCCGCAGGCCTACGACCGCTTCTACAACATCTTCGCGAACCCGATGCTGTGGTTCATCCAGCACTACCTGTGGGACCTGTCGAACGCGCCCGACGTGCGCCGCCACGAGGTCGAGGCGTTCGAGTACGGCTACAACGTCGTCAACGAGGACCTCGCGCAGGCGGTCGTCGAGGAGATCACCGGCCAGGACGAGCCCGTCGTCATGGTCCACGACTATCACCTCTACACGCTGCCCGCGCTCGTGCGGCGCGCGCGGCCGGACGCGTTCCTGCACCACTTCATCCACATCCCGTGGACGCAGCCCGACGCGTGGCGGGTGCTCCCGAACCGCATCCGCGAGGAGATCTACACCGGCATCCTGGCCAACGACATCGTCGGCTTCCACACGCAGGCCTACCGGCGCAACTTCCTGCAGTGCTGCCGCGACCTCATGGACCTCGACGTCGACTTCGACCGCGGGCTCGTGCACTGCGAAGACCGCGAGGTCTGGGTCCGCAGCTACCCGCTGCCCATCGACCAGCAGGCGATCCAGCAGACCGCCGCGCGCGACGGCGTCCGCAACCACGAGCAGGAGCTGCTCCGCCGGCGGCGCGAGCACCTCGTGCTGCGCGTCGACCGCGCCGACCTGTCGAAGAACGTCCTGCGCGGCTTCAGCGGCTTCGACCTGTTCCTCGAGCAGCACCCCGAGTTCCGCGAGAAGGTCACGTTCATCGCGCAGCTCATGCCGTCGCGCACGGACGTGCCGGAATACGCCGAGTACCTCGAGCGCATCGAGGCGCTGGTGGCGGTCGTCAACCACCGGCACGGCACGCCGGACTGGATGCCGATCAACCTGAAGCTCCGCGACGACCTCGAGGAGGCGGTGGCGGCCTACAAGCACTACGACGTCCTCCTCGTCAACGCCATGTTCGACGGCATGAACCTCGTCGCCAAGGAGGGGCCGATGGTCAACGAGCGCGACGGCGTGTCGATCCTGTCGGAGAACACCGGCGCGCACGAGGAGCTCGGCGAGTACGCGCTGTCGGTCAACCCGTTCGACATCCAGGAGCTGGCCGACTCGATCCATGCGGCGTTGACCATGCGCGACGAGGAGCGGGCGCGCCGGATGGGCGGCCTCAAGGAGATCGTGACCGCGCGCGATCCCGGCGACTGGATCGACGAGCAGCTCGCGGACATCCGGGCGAAGGCGGGCACGGCCGGCACCTAGGGGGCTCCGAACTCGGTGGCGAGCGGGTTCGGAGGCGGCTGTGGCGGTGTCTGGCGAGGCGCTGCGGGCGCCGGGCGGGGAGGGCTCATCGGCGGCGGAGTCGCCGGGCGCGGCCGGGTTGTGACAGGCGTGCGCGCGCGGGTCCTCGCCCGCGCCGCCCCGGGGCGCCGGGTCGCGGAGCGCCGCGGGCGCGCGGGTGGGCGCGGGGTCTGACGCCGTTGCCGGCGGCGAGGCGGCGTGCGCGCCTGCTCGCGGGCGCGCGGCTTCGCATCGCCCGCCGGCGCTCCAGCGCGGGTGCCTTCGCGGGAGCCGGCGTCGCGTTCGGGCGGCGGCTCCGGCTCGGCCTCGGCCTCGGGCTCGATCGCGGGTGCCGGCGACGGCTCAGCCGCCGGTGCGACCGCCAGGGGTGCCGGGGCGGCCGCGGGCGGGCGAGGCGGCGGAGCCGACAGCCGCGGCCAGAGGACGACGAGCGCGACCACGGCGGGCAGCGCCACGACGCGCGCGACGTTGCCCCACCGGACGCGGCGCAGGAGGGAATCGGGGGCCATGACCGCCATAGGCGACGGGCGGGCCGCATTCGCCCCCTGCTATCGTGCGCCGCCGCCTGCGACCACGGGCGCACGGAATCATGGCCGCTCCAGATCCCACGTACGACCTCACCGTCCTGCTCGACACCGCCGCGCCGGAGGACCAGCGCGCGAAGGTTCTCGCCGACGTCGAGAAGATGATCTCGGGCGGTGGGACCGTCGTGAGCAAGCACGACTGGGGTCCGCGCACCATGGCCTACGAGATCCGCCACAAGGCGGACGCCGAGTACCACCTGATCCAGTTCCACGGCACGCGCGAGCTGCTGGCGAACCTGCAGCGCACGCTGCGGATCACGGACGGCGTCATGCGCTTCCGGATCATCAAGCTCGAGCCGGGCACGCCGGAGCCGCCGGCGAAGCCCGAGAGCGTGTCGGCGCCCGCCGCCGAGGCGCCCGCTCCGGCCTGATCGCGTCGCCGCCGCTGTCAGCCGTCGCGCCTTCGCGACGACCCTGCAACAAAACAGCGCAGATTCCGGGCTGGCCGGGGGTGCCCTCCGAACCCAGGTCTACACTCGGCCGCACCAGTCTTCCGACGCACGATTCGCCCCCGAAAGGAGCCGCCGCGCAATGGCCGCGACGAACATCAACCGGGTGATCATCACCGGCAACCTCACCTCGGATCCCGAGCTGCGCTCGCTGCCCAGCGGCACCTCGGTCTGCAAGCTGCGCGTCGCGTGTAACACGCGGCGCAAGGACAACTCGACCGGCGAATGGGTCGACAAGCCGAACTACTTCGACGTCACCGTTTGGGGGGCACAGGGCGAGAACTGCGCCCAGTACCTCTCGAAGGGCCGCCCGGTCGCGATCGACGGCCGCCTCGAATGGCGCGAGTGGGAGGCCAAGGACGGCTCGGGCAAGCGGCAGAGCGTTGAGATCGTGGCGGACTCGGTGCAGTTCCTCGGCGGTCGCGAGGGCCCCGGTAATGGGCAGCGCTCTG
>DATAAR010000125.1:0-22296 GCA_036259975.1 Solirubrobacteraceae bacterium
GAGTAGGCGACGACCTCGCGCCCGACGCCGGGAACGCGGCGCACCGCGTCCCGGATCGCCGTCATCGTGGCGTCGTAGTCGGCGTCGGAGGCCACGCTGACCCACACGTCGCTGGAGTTGACGTCGACGACCTGATCGCCGGTGACCGCACGTCCGACATGGGCGCCGACGTTCTCGACGCCGGGGATCGAGCGCAGCTCGCGGCTGAGCCCGCGGGCGATCTGCGTCATCCTCGTGTTCGACGCGCCGGGCTCGCCGTCCAGGTGGACGAGCACGTCCCTGTCCTTGAACGACGGGATCGGCGAGCTGTTGAGCAGCGGGAGCATGGCGATGCCCGCGACGAGGCACCCGCCGATGCCGAGCAGCACCCGCCGCGGCCGCTGGACGACGCTCGCGAGCGCGCCCGCGTAGCGCGCGCGGATGCCACGCACGACGGGGGAGATGCCGCCGGCGGACGCTCCGCGGCGCGCAAGCAGGAGCGCGCACAGCGCCGGCGTCACGGTCGTCGCTACGACCATCGCCGCGAGGACCGCGAGCGCGTAGGAGAGCGCCAGCGGCTCGAAGAACGCTCCCGGCCGGCCCTCCATCACGGCGACGGGCACGATGGCCAGCAGGGCGATGAACGTCGCGTACGCCAGCGGGCTGCGCATCTCGTGCGACGCCTGCACCACGATCGCCATCGGCGAGGGCGGAGCGCCCGCCTCGCGCTGTTGCCTCAGCCGGCGAGCGACGTTGTCCACCGCGGTCACGGCGTCGTCGACGACGATCGCGACGGCGCAGGCAAGCCCCGCGAGCGAGATCGCGTTGAAGGTGTAGCCGAGGAGGTCCAGGACGAACGCCGCCGCGACGATCGACGTCGGGATCGTCACCAGGCACACGAGCAGCGCGCGCCAGTTGAACAGGAACGCAACCAGCGCGAGCGCCAGCAGCGCGCCCGCGACGATCAGCGTCAGCGCGAGGTTTTCGATCGCGTCCTCGATGTAGGTGGCCGGGCGGAAGACCGAGGTGTCGGTCCGCATGCCGGTGAGCCCGGGACGCAGCCGCTCGAGCGCGGCCTCGACGCCTTCGGTGACGTCGCGCGTGTTCGCGCCCGGGAACTTCTCGACGACGAGCATCAGCCCGTCGCGGTCGTTGACCACGGCGTCGCCGATCAGCGGCTGGTGGTCGACCTTCACGTCGGCGACATCCTTCAGCCGCAGCCGGCCGCCCGTGTCCTCGACGGTGACCTTGCCCAGCTCCTTCGGGTCGACGAGCCGCTCGAGGACGTTGCGGACCTGCAGTCGCTGCTGCGGTGTCTCGATGAAGCCGCCGGTGCCCGGCGTCGAGGCCTGGAGGAAGCTCAGCGGCGAGACGACCTGCGCGTTGCCCGTGGTCGCGACGACCTGGCTCAGGGTCACGTTGCGGTCGCGCAGGCGCTCCGGGTCGACGTGCACCTGCAGCTCCTGGTCACGCATGCCCCAGATCGCGACGTTGGCCACTCCGGGGACGCCCATGAGGCGCGGCTTGAGCGTCCAGCGTGCGATCACGGACTTCTCAATCGGAGTGAGCTTGTCCCCCGACAGCCCGATCATGAGCACGCGGCTCGACGACGACAGCGGCGGCAGCAGCGTCGGCGCCTTCGAGACGTTCGGCAGCGCGTGCGCCTGCGTCAGGCGCTCCTGCACGAGCTGGCGTCCGCGGTAGATGTCGGTGCCAGGCTCGAACACCATGACGATCGAGGACAGCCCGGGCACCGACTGGGAGCGGATGATGTCGACGCCCTCGACTCCGTTGAGGAGGTCTGCCTCGAGCGGAACGGTGATGAACTGCTCCACCTCCTCGGCCGAGAGGCCGAGCGCCTCAGTCTGGACCTCCGCGTACGCGGGCGTGAACTCCGGCAGGACGTCCACGGGCGCGCTGCGAAGCTGCGCGATGCCCACTGCCAGCACGCCGGCGGCGATCGCGGCGGCAAGCAGCCGGAACCGCACCGAGGTGTCGATGATCGAGCGAATCATGTCCACGGACCTCCCTGCGCGGTCGTTGCGTCACCGGGCTCGAGGGACTTGCGTACGCGCGGGAGGGCCCGCGCCCAGGCATGCACCAGCGTCTCCGCATGGCTCGGAGATGCGACCACGACATCCGCCTCGCTTGTTGGCGATTTCCGGCAGCGCGGTGGCCGAATGGCGTGGCGCCGCCACGAAATACCCCCGCCTGCGCCGACCGGCAAGACGGCGCGAATGCGGGGGGCCTCTCTCTGAACTTGTCGCCCGGGGCCGGGCGGTCGATCTACCTGGAAAGTAGTCTCTTAGAGTTCTCTTAGAATACGCTCGGCCGAGCAGCAATTGCAAGTCCGGGCGAGAAATGGCCGCACATCCTGCCCGACCGTCTAGGCTGGGTTCGCGGTAACCCCGTGCCCCCGACATGCGGCTCCTGCTTGTTGAAGACGATGTGAAGCTCGCGCGCGTGCTGGCCAAAGGCCTCGAGCGCGAGGGCTACGCGATCGATGTCGCCGACACCGGCGACGACGCGCTCGAGCAGGCGCGCCAGCGCAGCTACGACGGCGTCGTCCTCGACGTGATGCTGCCGGGCCGGGATGGCTTCTCGGTGTGCCGCGAGCTGCGCCGCAACGAGCTGTGGGTCCCGGTGCTCATGCTCACCGCCCGAGGCGACGTGAGCGACCGCATCCGCGGGCTCGACGCGGGCGCCGACGACTACCTCGTCAAGCCGTTCGACTTCGGCGAGCTGCTCGCGCGGCTGCGCGCGCTGTTCCGCCGCGGCCCCACGGAGCGTGCGGACGTCCTCGAGGTCGGCGACCTGCGCATCGACCCGAACACGCGGCGCGTTACCCGGCACGGCGAGGACGTCGAGCTGACCGCTCGCGAGATGGCGGTGCTCGAGATCCTCGCGCGCAACGCCGGGCAGGTCGTCTCGCGGACGGAGCTGCTGGACCAGGTGTGGGAAGAGGAGTACGACGGCTCGCAGAACGTCGTCGACGTCTACGTGGGCTACGTGCGCAAGAAGCTCGAGACGCCCTCCGACGACCGGAGGATCATCCGCACGGTCCGCGGCGTCGGGTTCGTGCTGGAGGCGGACTGAGGCGGGCGCCGCCACGCCGGTCCCGCGCCGCGCTCGCTCGGCTCGCGGCGCTCGCCGTGGGCGCCCTCGCGATTGCCGTACAGGAACGCCGGCGCCGCGCCGCTGTCGACGCCCTGCGGGCCGAGCTGTCCGCACTGCGGCGGCGGACGGACGACGAGCGCCGGCGCACGGCGGATGCGGTGCACGCGCTGCGCGGCCCGCTCACGGTGATGGGCGCCGAAGTCGACGTGTACCTCCGCGAGGAGGGCGTCGCGCCGGCCGCCCGGGAGCTGCTCGCGAGCGTGCGCGAGGAGGTGGACGCGATGAGCCGCATCGTCGCGAACCTCCTCACCGTGGCCGCGATCGACGAGCACCGGCTGCGGCTGAACCCGGTGCCGGTCGTCCTGCTCGACGCCATCGAGACCGCCGCACGCCCGTTCCGCCGGGCCGCCGCCGCCAAGCGGCTCACGCTCCAGCTCGGCGGCGAGCGCTGCCAGGCGCGCGCGGACCCCGAGCGCCTCCAGCAGGCGCTGGGCAACCTGATCGACAACGCGATCAAGTACACGGAGCCGGGCGGCGACGTCAGCGTGACCGCATGGTGCGCCGCCGGGCAGGCGGGGGTGACGGTGACGGACAGCGGCCCCGGCATCAGCGCCGCCGCCCGCGCCCACCTCTTCGAGCGCTACTACCGCGAGCCGGCCCGCGCGAACTCGCGGGGCAGCGGCCTCGGCCTGGCGATCTGCCGCGAGATCATCACCGCGCACGGCGGCAGCGTGTGGGTCGACAGCGAGGAAGGGCGCGGGAGCGCGTTCACGCTCGCGCTCCCGCGCAGCGCGGGCGCCGCCGGGTAAGCCCTACTCCGGGTCGCCCACGGCGATGACCCGCAGGTTCGCGTCGACGTCGACGTCGACGCGGGAGCCGTCGCTGCGGGTGACCTCCACCTCCCACGCCTCGCCGTCGTCCGAGTCCCGCTCGATGGACGTGACGCGGCCGCCGGGGACGCGGGCGAGCGCTGCCTCGCCGGCGCGCCGCGCGGCGGCGTCGGTCGCCGATGCGTCCGCGTCGTCGCCCCGCTCCTGGTCGTCGCCCTGCTCGCCGGCGTCGTCGTCGCCGCGCTCGTCGGCGTCGCCGTCGTCGTCGCCCGCGGCGTCGTCGCGAGCGCCCTCCTCGTCGATCGCGACGATGCGGTAGTCGCCGTCGAGCGAGACGTCCACGGTGGTCCCGTCCGGGCGCGTCACCTCGGCCTCCCACCCCTGGGCGCCGTCGGCGTCGCGCTCCACCGACGTCACGCGCGCCCCGGGGAAGCGCTCCAGCGCGGCGCGCGTAGCGCGGTCGGCGGCCGGCCCGGTCACCCGGTCGCCCGCGTCGTCGTCGGCGCCGCCGACCGCCGCGGCGCCGGTGCCGGCCCCGCCGATCACGAGCGCGATGCCGGCGGCGGCGATCTTGTGCCGTGCGTTCATGTTGTCCCCGATTCTCGAGAGTAAGCTCGCCCACACGTACCCGACGGCAGATGAACCGATGATGAACTGCTGCACCATCGTGGCGGACCTGTGCGGACGGTCAGTTTTCGCCCACGGCCCGTCGCGTTCCTGTATAGCGCACTTGGGTTCCCCTATAGCGCATGTGGGTGGCGATGAGGCTGCTGGTCGTCGAAGACGAGCCGAAGATGGCGGCGCTGATCCAGCGTGGGCTCGAGCGCCGTGGCGACATTGTCGACGTGACCGCCCGCGGCGAAGACGCGCTGTGGATGGCGCAGGCGCACGACTACGACGCCATCGTGCTCGACGTGATGCTTCCGGGCATCGACGGCTTCCAGACCTGCCGGATGCTGCGCGAGGCCGGGGTGCGCACGGCGATCCTGATGCTCACGGCGCGGGGAGCGGTCGAGGACCGCGTGACCGGGCTGGATGGCGGCGCCGACGACTACGTCCCCAAGCCCGTGTCGCTGGCCGAGCTGTCGGCGCGCCTGCGGGCGCTCGCGCGCCGCGGTCCCATCGAGCGCCCGGCGGTGCTCGAGGTCGGCGACCTGCGCCTCGACCCGGCGGCGCGGCGCGTCTGGCGTGGGGGCGCCGAGATCGAGCTCGGGCCGAAGGAGTTCACGTTGCTTGAGCTCTTCATGACCCAGGCCGGCCAGACGCTGTCGAGGCTCCGGCTGCTCGAGCACGGCTGGGACCACGCGTACGAGAACCGGTCGAACATCGTCGACGTCCACGTGGCCCATCTCCGCGCCAAGATCGACCGGCCCTTCGGCCGGCGCTCGATCGAGACCGTGCGCGGGGCCGGCTACCGGCTCCGCGAGGACGGCGGCGCATGAGGCGCCTGCCCATCACGATCCGGCTGACGCTCGTCTTCGCCGCCGTGATGGCGGTCGTCCTCGCCGGGACCGGGCTGTTCCTCTACCTCCGGCTCGGTGCCGAGCTCGACCGGGCGATCGAGGTCGCCCTGCGCTCGCGGGCCGACGACGTGTCGGCGTTCGCGCGGCGGTTCGACGGCGGCGCCGACAACCCCGCGTTCGGGCGGCTGACCGACACGGACGAGAGCATCGCGCAGATCGTCGACGCGCGCGGCCGAGTCGTCGAGGAGACGCCCGCCGGGTCCGGGCGCCCGCTGCTCGCCGCCCGCGAGCTGGCGCGGGCGCGTCGCCGCCTGACGATCGTCGAGCGCCGCCACTTCGCCGCGTTCGGGGGCGACCCGATCCGCCTCCTCGCTACGCCCGTCGAGGCGCAGGGCGAGCCGCGCGTGGTCGTGGTCGGCACGTCCATCGACGATCGCGACGAAGCGCTCCAGACGCTGGTCGCGATGATGCTGATCGGCGGTCCCGCGGCGCTGCTGCTCGCCTCGCTGACCGCCTTCGGCGTGGCGCGGGCCGCGCTGCGGCCGGTCGAGGGGATGCGGCGCCAGGCGGCCGCGATCTCGGGCGCCAAGCCCGGACGCCGGCTGCCCGTCCCGGCGACGCGTGACGAGCTCTCGCGCCTCGGCGAGACGCTCAACGCGATGCTGGTCCGGCTCGAAGGCGCGCTGGCCCACGAGCGCGCGTTCGTCGCCGACGCCAGCCACGAGCTGCGGACGCCCCTGGCCATCCTCAAGACCGAGCTGGAGCTCGCGATGGAGGGCACGCACTCGGTCGAGGAGCTGGACGAGACGATCCGCTCGGCGGCGGAGGAGACCGAGCGGCTCGTGCGCATCGCCGAGGACCTCCTCGTGATCTCGAGCTCCGAGCAGGGCGAGCTGCCCGTCGTCCGGGAGCACGTCGATGCGCATGCGCTGCTGACCACCGTGCTCCACCGCTACGAGCGGCGCGCGCAGGAGCGCGGCTGCGCGCTGGAGATCGAGGCTCCCGCGGGCCTCACCGTCACCGCCGACCCGCTCCGGCTGGAGCAGGCGCTCGGCAACATGGTCGACAACGCTCTCCGCCACGGCGGCGGGCGCATCCTCGTGGCCGCGCGCGAGCGGGACGACCGGATCGAGCTCCACGTCGTGGACGAGGGCCCGGGGTTCGCGCCCGAGTTCCTCGGCCGCGCCTTCGAGCGCTTCAGCCGAGCCGACGCCGCTCGCTCGGGTCGCGGGACGGGGCTCGGCCTCGCGGTCGTGGAGAGCATCGCCGTGGCCCACGGCGGCGAGGCGCACGCGGCCAACCCGGCGGAGGGCGGCGCCGACGTCTGGATCTCGCTGCCGAGCGACGCCCAGCCCGCGCGGGCGTCCGCCGCCGCCTCGGGGCGCGCGGCCGGTGGTGCGCCCCGCGCGCCGGCGGGCGCGGCGGGCATCGTCGGCGGCGCGCGCGACGGCGTCATGCGCGCCGTGACGCGTCGGACCGCGGGCGCGCTGCTCGCGGTGGTCATCGTCGCCGTCGCCGCGCTCGTCGTCGGGGCCGGCGGACCGAGCGAGATCGTGCCCGCGGAGCCGGACCGCGCGGCGCCGGTCGTGGCGGCGCTCCAGCCGGTCGGCGAAACGGAGCCGGTCCCGCATTCCGGCGACGCCGCGGACGACGCCGCGATCTGGGTGGACCCGCGCAACCCGGCGCGAAGCACGATCATCGGCACCGACAAGGACGGCGGGATCGCCGTCTACGACCTGCGCGGTCGCGAGCTGCAGTACCTCGCCCACGGCCGGCTCAACAACGTCGACCTCCGGCCCGGGTTCCCGCTGGGCGGCCGGCGGGTCGTGCTCGCCGGGGCGAGCAACCGAGCCGACGACACGATCCTGCTCTACCGCGTCGATGAGCGGACACGGCGCCTGGTCGCGGTGGGCTCGTTCCGCGCGGGCGTCCGCGTCTACGGGCTGTGCATGTACCACAGCCGCCGCACCGGCGAGTTCTACCTCTTCGTCGACAGCGACAGCGGCGACGGGAAGGTGGAGCAGTGGCATCTGCGGGCGCGCGGCGACCGCGTGGCGGCCCGCAACGTCCGGACGTTCGAGGTCGGCGGGAAGGCCGAGGGCTGCGTCGCGGACGATGCGCTCGGCGATCTCTACATCGGCGACGAGGATCGCGGGATCTGGAAGTACGGCGCCGAGCCCGGCACCGGCGCGAGGCGCACGCTCGTCGACTCGACGGGCGCCGACGGCCACCTCAAGCCCCACGTGGAGGGCCTCGCGCTCGCCGAGGGGCCGGGCGCATCCGGGCACCTGATCGCGTCGAGCCAGGGCGACCACACGTTCGCGGTCTATCGCCGCGACGGACGGAACGCGTACGTCGGGTCGTTCCGCA
Source organism: Solirubrobacteraceae bacterium (assembly GCA_036259975.1). Classification (GTDB taxonomy): domain Bacteria; phylum Actinomycetota; class Thermoleophilia; order Solirubrobacterales; family Solirubrobacteraceae; genus JAOPZW01. The sequence goes on from DATAAR010000125.1 coordinate 7,760, forward strand.
TCGCGGCCGCGAACGGTGTCGACGACGTCCAGGTGACCGACGGCATCGCCGTGAGCACCGCGTCCCTGGGCGGCCGCTTCCCCGAGGGAATCTTCGTGGCCCACGACGGCCGCAACGGACGGGCGAACCAGAACTACAAGCTCGTGCGGTGGAAGGCCCTGCGGTGAGGGCCCTCGCCGCGGCCGCGCGGCGATGGCGCATCGTGCTGGCGGGGGCCGCCCTCGCTGCGGCGCTGGCAGCGATGGCGGCCGGCCGAACCGACGGCGCGCGCGACCGGGCGCCGGCGGGCGGCTGGCGGTTCGTGCCGTCCGTGCCGGGCGACCGGGCCGTCGTCTGGGCCGTCGGCGATGGGGCCGACGGCGGCGAGCACGGCCGGGCGGTGGCCGCGCGCATCGCACGCGGGCCGGTCTCCCGGCTCCTCTACCTCGGCGACGTGTACGACAGCGGGACGGCGGAGGAGTTCGCCGACGAGTACCAGACTACGTACGGCCGCCTGGCGCGCGTCACCGCGCCGATCTCGGGCAACCACGACGCGCGCAACGAGACCACGGGCTACGACCCGTACTGGCGGCGCGTCCACGGCGTCCGGCCACCCGACTGGTACGCGTTCCGCGCCGGCGGCTGGACCATCCTCGCGCTCGACTCCGAGGCGCCGCATCACCGCGGATCGCCCCAGCACCGCTGGCTGCGGCGCCAGGTGCGCGCCCCGGGCACGTGCCGGATCGCCTTCTGGCACCGCCCGCGCTACAGCGCCAGCGACCGGCACGGCGACCAGCCCGACATGGAGCCGCTCGTCGAGCCGCTGCGCGGGCGGGCCGCGATCGTCCTGGGCGGCCACGACCACGACATGCAGCGCTTCCGCCCGATCGACGGCATCACGCACTTCGTGTCGGGCGCGGGCGGGCACCGCCTCTACGACGTGCGCGCCGATCGCCGGCTCGCGTTCGGCGACGACCGCAACTACGGCGCGCTGCGCCTGGACCTGCGCCCCGGGGCCGCCCGCCACGCGTTCGTCACCGCTGGGGGCCGGACGCTCGACGCGGGGACGATCCGCTGCCGGCCGCTGCGGTGACGGGCGCCCCGCTCGGCCGTGAGCGCCACCGCGCGGTCACTCGCCGTGCAGCGTGGCCAGCAGCGAGCGCGAGCCGCCGTCGTCGCGGTGCTCGCACAGGTACACGCCCTGCCAGGTGCCGAGCGCGAGCCTGCCACCGCTGACCGGCAGCGACAGCGCCGGGCCCAGCAGCGACGTCTTGACATGGGCCGGCATGTCGTCGGGGCCCTCGAGGGTGTGCGTCCAGCCGCCGAAGTCCTCGGGCACGGCGTCGTCGAACCACGTGGCGAAGTCGCGCCGCACGTCGGGGGAGGCGTTCTCGTTCAGCGTCAGCGACGCCGACGTGTGGCGGATGAACAGATGGCACAGCCCCACGTCGATGTCCCGCAGCTCGGGCAGCGCGCCGAGCACCTCGTCCGTGACGAGGTGAAAGCCGCGCGGCCGCGCGCGCAGCGTGATCTCACGCTGTAGCCACATCGCCCGGCAATCGTGCCACGCCCATGTCGACGCGGTCTCGGCGGAACGGCACGCCCTCCGCCTCGAGCAGCGCGCGCTGGCGGGCGCCCTTCGCCAGCGAGCCGTCGGCGCGCACGACCCGGTGCCAGGGCAGTCCGGGTTCGTCGGCGGCGTGGAGCACGGTGCCGGCGAACCGCGGCGCGCCCGGCGAGACGTCGCCGTAGGTGCGCACGAAGCCGGGCGGAATCGCGCGCACGCGGGCGAGCACCGTGTCCGTGTGAGAGCGCGCTGAGGGCATGCGCGGCGACGATACGCTCCCGCGCGTGCGCCGCGGGACCTACTCGATCGTCGCCCGCGACCCGCAGACCGGCGAGGTCGGCGTCGCGGTGCAGTCGCACTGGTTCAGCGTCGGGTCGGTCGTGTCGTGGGCGCGGCCGGGCGCCGGTGCCGTGGCGACGCAGTCGCTGGTGGAGCCGGCCTACGGCCCGCGCGCCCTCGACCTGCTCGCCGAGGGCGTCGGGGCGCCGGAGGCGCTCCGCCGTCTCGTGGCCGGCGACGACCGTGCGCGCGTGCGGCAGGTCGCCGTGATCGACGCGGCGGGGGGCGTGGCGGTGCACACCGGCGACGGATGCATCGCGTTCGCCGGCGACCAGGCCGGCGAGCAGTTCAGCGTCCAGGCCAACATGATGGCCACCCCGGACGTCTGGCCGGCGATGGCGCGGGCGTACGAGGCGGCCGACGGCCCGCTCGGCCGGCGCCTGCTGGCCGCCCTGAACGCGGCCGAGCGGGCCGGCGGCGACGCCCGCGGCCGGCAGTCGGCCGCGCTCGTCGTCGTCCCGCCCGAGGGCGAGCCGTGGCGGCGCACCGTCGACCTGCGCGTCGAGGACCACGACGAGCCGCTCGCCGAGCTGGAGCGCCTGCTCGACCTTGCCGACGCCTACGCGCTCGCGACGCAGGGCGACGACCTCGTCGGCGAGGGGCGCCACGACGAGGCGGCGGACCGCTACACGCGCGCCGCCGCGCTCGCGCCCGACAACCACGAGCTGCTGTTCTGGTCGGGGCTCGCAGCGGCCCAGGGCGGCGACATGCCGACCGCGCTGCGCCGCGTGCGCCGGGCGATCGAGCTGCAGCCCGGCTGGCGCGATCTGCTCGGGCGCCTGCAGCCCGAGATCGCGCCGAGCGCGGCGGCGGTGCGCGACGCGCTGGGCGGCTGAGCGCGTCGCGAGTGGACATCTCTTCGGTCCTACGACCATCGTCGGTTGCGGCCCCCGGGGGCGCTTGGCATCGTGCCGGACATGGCAGGGACGCCAGAGATCAGCGGCGGCGGACGGCCGGATGCGGCGGTGGACGCCCGCGTGCGGACGCTCATCGTCGACGACAGCGAGGCGGTCATCGACGGGCTGACGCAGCTCCTCGACGTCCAGCCGTACTGCGAAGTCGTCGGCGCGGTCAGCGACCCTGCCAGCGCGGTCGAGCGCACGCGGGCGCTCTGCCCCGACGTGGTGCTCCAGGACTTCTCGATGCCGGGGGTCGATCCGTTCCGCCTCACGCGCGAGCTCACCGCCTGCACTCCCCGGCCCGCGGTCCTCGTGCTCAGCGCCTCGTCCGACGAGGCATCCGCGAGGCAGGCGATGGACGCCGGCGCCATCGGGTGGGTCCTCAAGGACGACGAGCCCGACCAGCTCTTCGCCGCCCTCCTCGGCGCCGCGGGCCTCGGCGGCCATGGTCCTGCCGTGGGGCGCGCGCCCAACCTGGACGTCAACGCCACGCTCGACGCCCGCACCGTGTGGGCGCTGCTGCGGGCGCTCGACGACCACCAGCGCGGGCTGACGCCCGAGGAGGTCGCCGGCCGCGCGGTGTTGCCGGTCGCGGTCGCGGTGCGCTACCTGCAGCGCCTGACCGCGCGCCGTCCCGCGCTCGTGGCGCGGGCGATCGGCCTCGCCCCGCAGGGCCGCTACGTGCTGACCAGCGCCGGCCAGCGCGAGATCGAGCGCCTCGAGCGCCGCATCCCGGCGCACCAGCCGGCGCCGGCGATCTAGCGCTGGCCGGGCGTCTTCGCCGGATACAGCGACACCGGCACCGACAGGTCCAGCGCCGTGCGCAGGATGCGGTTCTGCTCGGCGGTGTGGGCGGCGGGGTAGCCCTCGCCCGGCGACGCGCGCTCCGGACGCCCGATGTAGCCGAAGTGCAGGTGCTTGGGCATGATCTGCATGAGGCGCGGGAACATGTGCGCGCGGGCGCCCATGTTGCGCGGCTCCTCCTGGACCCAGACGACCTCGCGCAGGTTCGGGTAGCTCTCGATGAGCTCGCGGATCTGCGCTTCGGGGAACGGATAGAGCAGCTCGACGCGCCCGACCGCGATGCGCTCGTTGGCCTCGCGGCTCGGGTGGCCGATCAGGTCGTAGTAGATCTTGCCGGTGCAGAGGATCAGCCGCGTGACCTTGTCGATCGGCACGCGCGGCTCCCCGAGCACCGGGAAGAACCTGGTCTCGGACAGGTGCTCGATGCGGTTGGTGGCCTGCGGCAGGCGCAGCAGCGACTTCGGGGTCATGATGACCAGCGGGCGCTGCTTGAGGACGAGGGCCTGGCGGCGCAGGAGGTGGAAGTACTGCGCCGGCGTGGTCAGGTTCGCCACGCGGATGTTGCCCTCGGCGGCCATCATGAGGAAGCGCTCGAGGCGCGCGGACGAGTGCTCGGGGCCGGACCCCTCGTAGCCGTGCGGCAGCAGCAGCGTCAGGCGCGAGGTCTGCCCCCACTTGGCCAGGCCGGAGACGATGAACTGGTCGACGATGACCTGGGCCGAGTTGACGAAGTCGCCGAACTGCGCCTCCCAGAGCACGAGCGTCTCCGGCGCCTCCTGGGAGTAGCCGTACTCGAAGCCGAGGCAGGAGATCTCGCTGAGCGGCGAGTTGTGCAGCTCGAACGGCGCCTGCGCGCCCTTCAGGCTCTGGATCGGCGACAGCGTCTGGCCGGTCTTGGCGTCGTGCAGGACGAGGTGGCGCTGCGAGAACGTGCCGCGCTCGGCGTCCTGGCCGGTGAGGCGGATCGGGATGCCCTCGGTGAGCAGCGACGCGTACGCGAGGCTCTCGGCGTGCGCCCAGTCGATGCCGCCCTCCGGGCCGACCGCGGTGCGCCGACGCTCGAGCTGCTTGATGAGCTTCGGGTGGACGGTGAAGCCCTCCGGGAACGCGAGCAGCTCCTCGTTGAGCTCGCGCAGCCGCTCGGCCGGGACCGCGGTCGCCGGCTCGGGCGACGGCGAGCGGTCGAGCTGGTACTCGCCGGTGGCCTGCTCGACGGTGCCCGCGTCGGAGGCGGCCTTGATCTGCGCCTTGAGCTCCTGGTGCAGCTCGGTGAGCCGGTCCCAGACCTCCTGGCGCTGGCGCTCGACCTCCTCCTGGGAGACGACGCCGGCCTCGACGAGCTTCTCGGCCCAGATCTCGCTGACGCGCTTCTTGGTCTTGATCTTCGCGTACATCTCCGGCTGCGTGTACGCGGGCTCGTCGGCCTCGTTGTGACCGAAGCGGCGGTAGCCGATGAGGTCGATCACGATGTCGTGGCCGAACTCCTGGCGGAAGGCGAAGGCGAGGCGCACGGCCGCGATGCACGCGGCCACGTCGTCGGCGTTGACGTGGATGATCGGCGTGTCGTAGCCCTTGGCGAGGTCGGACGCCCACCGGGTCGACCGCGCGTCCTCCGGGTCGGTGGTGAAGCCGACCTGGTTGTTCTGGATCAGGTGCAGCGCGCCGCCGACCTTGTAGCCGTCGATGGCCTGCAGGTTGAGCGACTCGGCCACGACGCCCTGGCCCGGGAAGGCGGCGTCGCCGTGGAGCACGATCGGCACGGCGGCGTTCGTGTCGCGCCGGGCGTGCGGGCCCTGGCGGCCGGTCTGGGCGGCGCGGGTCGCGCCGAGCACGACCGGGTGCACGTACTCGAGGTGCGACGGGTTGGACTCGAGGTTGACGAGGATCGAGTCGCCGTTGGGCAGGGCGTAGGTTCCCTGCGCGCCGTGGTGGTACTTGACGTCGCCGGTGCCGCCCTGCGGCAGCGACGTCACCGCCTCGAGCGTCGAGGCGCCCTCGAACTCGGCGAAGATCGTCTCGTACGGGCGGCCCAGGTTGTGCGCGAGCACGTTCAGCCGGCCGCGGTGCGCCATGCCGACGACCACCTCGCGGGCGCCGTGCGCGGCCGCGAGCTGGATCATCTCGTCGAGCATCGGCACGGTCATGTCGAGGCCCTCGACGGAGAACTGCTTCTGGCCGAGGTAGGCCTTGTGCATGAAGCGCTCCATCGCGTCGACCTCGACGAGGCGCTGCAGGAGCGCGCGCTGCTCGTCGGTCGTGAGCGGCTTGCGGAACTCGCCCGACTCGATCTTCTCGCGCAGCCACACGCGCTGGCGGTGGCTGGCGATGTGCTCGATCTCGTAGGCGATCGTCCCGCAGTAGGTCTCGCGCAGGTGCGGCAGCGCGTCGGCGAGCGTCGCGCCGCGCACGTACATCCGCAGGATCTTGGCCGGGATCTTGGCCATGATCTCGGGCGTCAGGCCGACCGTGTTCGGGTCGAGCGCCGGGTCGCCCTCGGGCTCGGAGTCGAGCGGGTCCAGCCGCGCGGCGAGGTGCCCGTGCGTGCGGTGCGCCTTGACCAGCGAGGTCGCGGCCTGCACGGCCTGCAGGATCGTCTCGTCGACCGCCGCGCCGGTGGGCGGGGCGGTGCGGGCGGCGGCGGCCGCGGCGGCCGGCGCGGGCGGCGCGGGCGGGGCGCCGAGCTCGACGCCGAGCGAGCCGAACACGCCGTCGTAGAAGCCGTTCTCGCCCTGGAGGTAGGCCTCGACCACCGCCAGGAAGCGCCCCGACTCGGCGCCCTGGATGATCCGGTGGTCGTACGTCGAGGTCATGGTCATGACCTTCTCGGCGCCGATCATGTCGCCGATGTTCGCCAGGCCCGGCGGGTAGCCGATCGAGCCGGTCGCGACGATCGTGCCCTGCCCGACCATCAGCCGCGGGACGGACGCGATCGTGCCGATGCCGCCGGGGTTCGTGAGCGAGATGTTCGCGCCCGTGAGGTCGTCGGCGCTGAGCGTGTTCGTGCGCGCCTTCTCGATGAGGCCGTCGAAGGCCGCGCGGAAGTGGCTGAACGGCATCCGGCCGGCGTCGCGGATCACGGGCACCATCAGCGTGCGGGTGCCGTCCTTCTTCTCGACGTCGACGGCGATGCCGAGGTTGACCCGGCCGTCGTCGATCCGGTGCGGATTGCCGTCGAGCTCGGCGAAGTGGTGGGCCATCACCGGCTGGTCGTTCTGCGCGGCCAGCGCGACGGCGTACGCGATGAGGTGCGTGAACGAGATTCGCTCGCCGGCGTCCTTGAGCTGCTTGCGCCGGCCGTCCATCGCCGTGACGGTGATCGTGCGGAACGAGGTCGCGGTCGGGATCGAGCGGCTCTCGTCCATGTAGCGGGCGAGCATCCCCGCGCCGCCGCGCAGCGGCTGTGGCTTGGCGCCGGGGGCGGGCGCGGCGGCCGGCGCCTCGGCCGGGGCGGGCGCGCCGCCATTGGCGATGGTGGCGAGGACGTCTGCCTTCGTGATGCGCCCGTGCGGGCCGCTGCCGCGCACGTTGGAGAGGTCGATGCCCTCGCTTGCGGCGATGCGCGCCGCAACGGGGGAGACCTTCGCGTCCTCCGGCAGCGGCGGCGCGGCCGTGGCGCCATCGCCCGCCGCAGGGGTGCCCTCTCCGTCGCCATCGGACTCGGCGGGGCGGGCGGGCGCGGCGTCGGGCGCGGTCGCGGCGGACGCGCCGTCGGCGGTGGTCATGCGCGCGATGACCTGCCCGACCGTCACGGTGTCGCCCTCGTCGACGACGATCTCGGTGATCGTGCCGGCGGCGGGGGCAGGCAGTTCGACGTCGATCTTGTCGGTCGAGATCTCCGCGACGGCCTGGCCGTCCTCGACGCGGTCGCCCGCGGCGACGTGCCAGGCGACGAGCGTGCCCTCGCTGACGGACTCACCGGCCGAGGGGGTGACGATGTCGATGGTGGTGCCGGCGGCCGCCGCGCCGTCGCCGGAGCCGCCCGGCTCGGCGGCCGGCGTGGTCTCCGCGGCGTCGCCGTCGCGCTCGGTCTGGGCGGCCTCCGGGGTCGCCGCGCTTTCGGCGCCCGCGGCCGCCGGGGCCGCGCCGTTGCCCGTCGCGATCTCCGCGAGGACGCCGCCGACCTGCACCGTGTCGCCCTCGGCGGCATGGATCTTCGTCACCGTCCCGCTCGTGGGAGCGGGGACCTCCGCGTCGACCTTGTCGGTGGAGACCTCCACCAGGACCTCGTCGGCCTCGACGCGATCGCCCTCCTGCTTGTGCCACTCCAGGACGGTCCCCTCGGTCACCGACTCGCCCATCTGCGGGAGCGTGACCTGCACTGTCGTGTCGACCGCCATATCTGCTCCGAGTGACTCTATCGTGCGCGCTCCGACGCGCGTTCAAGCGTTCAAGTCCACTATGCCCAGCCGCCTCGCCCGGACAATCGTCGGCTTTCTCGCGCTGCTCGCCCTCTCCTCCTGCGGGAGCGGCGACGACGGCTCGACGCCGTCGGCGGGTGCCGGTGAGACCACGGCGGCGACGCCAGACCGGCCGCCCGCCGTGCGGGTCATCGCCACCGGCCTGCAGGTGCCGTGGGGTCTGGCGTTCCTCCCCGGGGGCGACGCGCTCGTGAGCGAGCGGACGACCGGGCGCATCCTCCGCGTTCCCGCCGCCGGCGGGCCGGCGCAGGAGGTCATGCGCGTCCCGGGAGTCGACACGAACGCCGGCGAGGGCGGGCTGCTCGGTCTCGCGGTCTCGCCGACCTACGCGCAGGACCAGCTCGTGTACGCGTATCTGACCTCGGCGCAGGACAACCGCGTGGTGCGCTTCCGCCTCGGGGACGCCGCCCCGCACCCGATCCTCACCGGCCTCGACCGCAACGCGATCCATGACGGCGGGCAGATCGCCTTCGGTCCCGACCGGATGCTGTACGTCGGCACCGGCGACGCGGGCAACAGCGCCGTCGCGCAGGACCCCGAGAGCCTGAACGGCAAGATCCTGCGCCTGCGCCCGGACGGCGGCGTGCCGCCCGACAACCCGTTTCGCGGCTCGCCCGTGTGGTCGGTCGGCCACCGCAACGTGCAGGGGCTGGCGTGGGACGGCGACGGGCGCCTGTGGGAGACCGAGTTCGGCCAGGACGCTGCCGACGAGATCAACCTCATCCGCCCGGCGCGCAACTACGGCTGGCCGCGGGTCGAGGGCGCGGGCGACACCGCGGGCGGGCGCTACACGAACCCGCGCGTCACCTGGTCGCCGGCCGACGCCTCGCCGAGCGGCGCGGCCGTCGCCGGCGACGCGCTGTACGTCGGCGCGCTGCGCGGGCAGCGGCTGTGGCGCGTGCCGCTCGACGGAGCCCGGACCGGCGAGCCCCAGGCGCTCCTGGATGGGGAGTACGGGCGCCTGCGGACCGTCGTCCGCGCGCCCGACGGCGCGCTCTGGGTGACCACCAGCAACCGCGACGGGCGCGGCACCCCGGCCGGCGAGGACGACCGGATCATCCGGGTCCAGCCGCGCTAGGCTCGGTCGATGACCGCCGCCGCCGCGCCGTCCGCCGAGCGCCCGAAGCTCCAGCCCACCGACCTGCTGGGGCTCGACGCCCAGCTCTCCGACGAGGACCGCCTGATCGCCGAGACGGTGCGCCGGTTCGCCGCCGACCGCGTCCTGCCGTCGGTCGAGGAGTGGTACGAGCGCGGCACGTTCCCGTCGCGCGAGCTCGGCCCCGAGATCGGCGAGCTGGGCCTGTTCGGCATGCACCTGACCGGCTACGGCTGCGCGGGGTCGAGCGCGACGAGCTACGGCGTGGCGTGCCGCGAGCTCGAGGCGGCCGACAGCGGTCTGCGCAGCTTCGTCTCGGTGCAGGGCTCGCTGGCGATGTTCCCGATCTGGAGGTACGGCTCCGACGAGCAGAAGGAGCGCTGGCTGCCGGGCATGGCGCGCGGCGAGCTGATCGGTTGCTTCGGCCTCACCGAGCCCGACTCGGGCAGCGACCCGGCCTCGATGAAGACGCGCGCGCGGCGCGACGGGGCGGACTGGCTGTTGAGCGGCACGAAGATGTGGATCACCAACGGCGGCGTGGCGGATGTGGCGGTCGTCTGGGCGCGCACCGACGACGGGATCCGGGGGTTTCTCGTCCCGCGGGACGCGCCGGGGTTCACGACGCAGGACATCCACCGCAAGCACTCGCTGCGCGCGTCGGTCACGTCCGAGCTCGTCCTCGACGACGTGCGCCTGCCCGGCGACGCGGTGCTTCCCGGCGTGACCGGCATGCGCGGGCCGCTGTCGTGCCTGAGCGAGGCGCGCTACGGGATCCTGTGGGGCGCGGTCGGCGCGGCGCGGACGTGCTTCGTCGCGGCGCTCGAGTACGCGCGAAGCCGCCCGCAGTTCGGGCGCCCGATCGCGGGCTTCCAGCTGACGCAGCAGAAGCTCGTGGACATGATGCTCGAGCTCCAGAAGGCCCAGCTTCTCGCGCTCCAGGTCGGGCGCCTCAAGGACGAGGGGCGCGTCGCGCCGGAGCACATCAGCATGGGCAAGCTCAACAACGTGCGCGAGGCGCTCGCGATCGCCCGGCAGGCGCGCACGATCCTCGGCGCGAACGGGATCAGCTCGGAGTACCCGGTGATGCGCCACGCGGCGAACCTCGAGTCGGTGCTCACGTACGAGGGCACGAACGAGATCCACACGCTGATCCTGGGGCAGGCGCTCACGGGCGAGAGCGCGTTCGCGTAGGAGCGCTCCTCTCGCGCGCTCGCGGCGCGCCGCTCCGGGACGCACCGAGCGCTCAGCGCGCCGCCGCGCCCTCGCGCCGGCGCTGCTCGCGCACGAACTCCCACGTGCCCACGAACGGACCGATGCCGCCGATCACGGCGACCGCCACGCCGACCCGCATCGGGATCACGCGCGCGCGCACCGCGGCGAGGCTCAGGACGCACATCGCGATCCAGCCGAGGCCGTGCGAGAGCCCGAAGACGAACTCGAGCGCGTGCAGCCCCGGCACCAGCCACACGACGAGCAGGACGAGGTAGATCGCGGAGTGCGCGAACGACAGGCGCTTCAGGGCGCCGAAGGAGAGGCTCGGCACGCGCGACGGGCGCGGCGTCGGGACGACGGGCGCCGTCACGCGGCCTCCAGGAGCCGGGGGATCGCGCGGAGCTCGTCGCCGGCCTCCTCGGGCCAGTCGCGCACGTCGGGCGGCCACCAGGCGTACTCGTCGTGCTCGGCGTCGGGCGTGACCTCGGCGCCGTCCGCCAGCCAGGCGCTGCCGACGAACATGACCAGGTTGTGCGGGAGGCGCACGAGCCCCTCGACCTGGAGCCGCTCGGCGTCGACGGACCACTCCTCCCGCAGCTCGCGCGCGAGCGCCTGCACGGGGCTCTCGCCGACGTCGACGGCGCCGCCGGCGCCGAGCGCCCAGCGCCCGGCCCACGACGCCAGCCAGGGCGCGCGCCGGCCGGCCAGCCACCGCCCCTTGCTGTCGCGCGTCAGCAGCAGCGCCGCGACGGACCGCGATGCGTCGCCCTCGACGAGCCGCAGCGCCCAGCGCACCGGCTGCAGCTGGACGACGAGCCGCTCGCTGTCCTGCTCGAAGTCCACGAGCCGCGCGGCCAGTCCGTCGTGGCTGGGCGAGCCGCGATCGCGCAGGGCGGCGATCGCGGCGTCGGCGGCCGCCGCGCGCTCCGGCGGCGCGGGGTAGTGCTCGCCGCTCCAGCGCACGTCGATCTGCTCCGCCGACCACGGCCCGCGGGCGAGGATCTCCACGTCGCCGCTCATCTGGCCCTGAGGGTACGGTGAGGCCGCCATGCGCGCCCGCACGCACTGGGGGTGGGGCTTCGAGGACGCCGCGATCTCGACCGCCGAGGCGCGCGCCGCAGCGCCGGCGCTCGTCGAGCTGCTCGGGTTCGGCGCGCTCGAGCCCGAGGAGCCCGTCGCGCCGAACCGGGTCGTGCTGCCCGCGCCGCGCCTGCACTGCCCGCCGCACCTGCGCGGGATCTGCGGCGAGCACGACGCGGTGCGCCTCGGCCACGCCTACGGCCAGTCGTACCTCGACACCGTGCGAGCCCTCCGCGGCGTCTACGAGCACGTGCCGGACGCCGTCGCGCATCCCCGCGACCGCCGCGAGGTCGAGGACGTGCTCGAGTGGGCCGCCGCGGCGAACGCCGCGGTCATCCCGTACGGCGGCGGGACGAGCGTCGTCGGCGGCGTCGAGCCGCGCGTCCCGGAGCGGTTCGACGGCGTGGTCACGATCGACGTGTCCGCGATCGACGAGGTCCGCGAGGTCGACCCGGTGTCGCGCGCGGCGCGGATCGGCGCCGGGGCCAGCGGCCCGCGCATCGAGGACCAGCTCTCCGAGCACGGGCTGACGCTGCGCTTCTTCCCGCAGTCGTTCGAGCTCTCGACGCTGGGCGGCTGGATCGCCACGCGCGCCGGCGGCCACTTCGCCACCCACCAGACCCACATCGACGACCTCGTCGAGTCCGTCCGCGCGGTGGGTCCCGGCGGCCTGTGGTCGTCGCGGCGCCTGCCCGGGTCGGGCGCCGGCCCGTCGCCGGACCGGCTGCTGCTCGGGTCCGAGGGCATCCTCGGGGTGATCGTCGAGGCGTGGGTGCGCGTGCGGCCCCGGCCGAGCCACCGCGCCGGGCGCGCGGTGCGCTTCGACTCGTTCCTCGCCGGCGCCGAGGCGGTGCGCGCGCTCGCGCAGTCCGAGCTCGAGCCGGCCAACTGCCGCCTCATCGACCCGCTCGAGGCGGCCCAGACGGGCGCCGGCGACGGGGCGCACGCGCTGCTGACGCTCGGCTTCGAGTCGGCCGACCACCCCGTCGACGCGTGGCTGGCGCGCGCGCTCGAGATCTGCCGCACCCACGGCGGGCGCTACGAGGAGCGCATTGCCGACAGCGGGGCGGAGCTCGGGGCCTGGCGCGAGGCGTTCCTGCGCATGCCGTACCTCCGCGACGTGCTCGTGCGCCTCGGCGTCTTCACCGACACCTTCGAGTCCGCGGTCACGTGGGAGCGCTTCCCCGCGTTCCACGAGCACGTGACTGGCGCCGTTCGCGCCGCGCTCGGCGAGCCGTCGCGCGTCACGTGCCGCCTGACGCACGTCTATCCCGACGGCCCGGCGCCCTACTTCACGGTGCTCGCCCCGGCGCGGCGCGGCGAGGAGGTCGCGCAGTGGCACGAGATGAAGGCCGCCGCGAGCCGCGCGATCCTCGACGCCGGCGGCACCATCACGCACCACCACGGCGTCGGGCGTGATCACCGGCCGTGGTACGACGAGCAGCGACCGGACGCGTTCGCCGCGGCGCTGCGCGCGGCCAAGCGGGCGCTCGACCCCGACGGCGTGCTCAACCCCGGCGTGCTGATCGATCCGTAGCCCCGGGCGCGGCGCCGTCCGCCCGGCCCGCGAACAGCTCCTCGTAGTCGGGCGAGAGCTGCGCGCGCACGTAGGCGAGGCGGTCGGTCGTGCTGTCCTCGAGCGTCGTCAGGACCGCGCGCGCGTGCTCGCGCGCCTCCTCCATCGACACGCCCTCGCGGCGGCCGACGCGGCGCACGAACTCGTCGACGCCGAAGCGCTCGGGCCGCTGCGCGGCCCGGCGCACGTCGCCCGCCAGCTCGCGCGGGAGCTGCGCGGCCAGCACCTTCGTCTCGCGCGAGCTGATGCGCTCGGCGAGCGTGGCGAGCGCGGCGTGCGTGGCGCGGGTGGCCTGCGTGAGTTCCACGCCGGCCCGCCCGGCGACGCGCTCGACGAGCTCGCGCTCGGTCAGCCCCCGTACCCGCCGGCCGGGCCACCACGCCCTCTCGCCCGCGAGCGCGGTCAGCGCGGGCACCAGCATCGAGCGCACGACGAAGGTGTCGATCAGGACCCCCACCGCCATGACGAACGCGAACTCGCGGAACGAGCGCAGCGGCACGATCGCCAGCAGCGCGAACGAGGCGGCCAGCGCCAGGCCCGCCGCGGTCACGGCCCGCGCGGCGGCCGGCATCGCGATCGCGATCGCCTCGCCCAGCCGGTGGCGGCGCGCCTCGGCCCAGATGCGACCGGCCACGAACACGTTGTAGTCGGAACCGAGCGCGACGAGCAGAACCGCCGCGGCGAACGGCACGTAGTACGTCAGGTCGTCGCCGCCGAGGACCGTCTGAAACAGCCACGTGGTCAGGCCGAGGCTGGCGAGCAGGCCGAGCACGCTGCACGCCACGAGGTACAGCGGCGCCACGAGCGCGCGCATGAAGAGCGCGAGCAGCAGCACGTTGACGAGGATCGCGACGACCGCGACGCGCTTGAGGTCGTCGAACACGCGGCTCACGGTGTCGTCCGCGAGCGCGGTCTCGCCGCCGAAGCTGAGCTGCGCGGGCCCGACGCCGGCGCGGCGCAGCAGGCTTGGCATCCGCTCGCGCAGCGCGCGGAAGCGGTCGATGGCGGGCGCGCCGAGCGGGTCCTCGTCGAACACGACCGCCAAGCGAGCCGCGCCGCCGTCGCGGGAGACCGTGACCGGCGGCGCGCCGCGGATCTGCTCCCGCGGACCGAGCACCGCCGCGACCCCGGGCTCGCGCGCGATGAGGTCCTCCAGGCGGGCGAGCTCGGCGCGGCGGTTGCCGATGCCCGCGAGCTCGACGTCGATCTCGGTCGGGGCGAGGATCCCGCCGGCGAAGCCGCGCTCGGCCGCCTCGGCCGCGCGGCGCACCTCGCTCTGGGCGGGCAGCGCGCCGATGAACGTGAGCCCCACGTTCATGTCGCGAACGAACGTCGCGCCGAATGCGAGCGCGGCGACGGCGACGATCGCGATGGGGAGCGCGACGGGGCGCGAGGCCGCGATCCGCGCTACGAGCAGGCGCCACGGCGCGGTGCCGTGCTCGTGCGCGAGCGCCGGCGTGCGCCGCATCGCGGTGAGCGGGCGGGCGAGCCGCCGGCGCGGCGCAGCAGGCTTGGCATCCGCTCGCGCAGCGCGCGGAAGCGGTCGATGGCGGGCGCGCCGAGCGGG
>DATAAR010000126.1:0-33620 GCA_036259975.1 Solirubrobacteraceae bacterium
ATGACCTCCACAGCGACAACCATCACCGATACGTGGCCCGCGATCGCGGGTGTCCCGGCCGGACGCCGGCGCCGCACCCCCGAGCTCAGTGACCCGGCGGCTCATCGTCGGGCCGGCGCGCGCGTGCGCCGCCGCGTCCGGCTCCGGACGGCCGCAGCGCCGTGCGGGGTGCGCGCGGGTGCGGCGTCCAGGCCGCGCGCACATCGACCGGCGCCTGGACCCGCCACCCGCCGGGTCTCCGCGCCGCCTCACCGCCTCGGGCACCGTCGAAAACGTGTCGGCCGGATGGGCTGGTCGACGAATCCGACGCAGGGGGCATCATGAAGCGTCTCATTGCAGTGACACTCGCGACGACCGCGGCAGCGGCGTTCCCGCTTGCGGGCACGGCCAGCGCCGATGGCTGCAAGTCGCGCGACGGCAAGACGTCGTGCACCAGCGGCGGCGGCAGCGGCGGACCGGGCGGCGGCGGCGGCTACGGCTACCACGGCACGGAGAGGAGCGACGGAAGCAGCTCGTCCAGCGGCGGCGGCGGCGGACGGTTCGGCGGCACGTCGGGCGGCGGCGGCTATCACGTGGAGCGGGACAGCGACGGCGACGTCACCAAGTCGAGCGGCGGCGGCAAGAAGAGGTAACGGCCGCGCACACGGCCGACTCCGGCACGATCGCTCGTCAGCGAGCGCGCTGCCGGGAACCCTGGGAACGACGACGGCATTCCAGTCCAACCGAGCCCGATGAACAGGCAGAGCACTCCCGCCGGTCGCGCCCCGAAGCCCGAACCGACGCCGCCGCGACGCGATGACGGCGGGCGAACCGCGCGCGCGCGCCGGCGGCAGGTGCTGGCCGGCGTGGTCGTCGTCGGCACCGCTGCCCTGGGGGGCGCCGTCTGGCTGGCGGGCGGCTCGCCGGGTGGCCGCGACCGCGGCGGGCACGACGCCGGACACCGCGACCGGGCCGGACAGGCCACCGTCGAGCGCCGGGTCGGCGCGCCGCAGTTCGCGCGGCTCGCCGGCGGGGCCGGCGGTCGCGTGCGGCTGTCGGTCACCGCCGAGGTGCCGGCCGAGCGCGCCCCGTCGCGATTGGCCTCGGTGCCCGCCGGGGCGTCCGTCACGCTGTCGTTCGGGCTGCCTCGCCGGGTCGGCGGTCGGTCCAAGCCGCGCCTGGTCGCGCATCGGCTCGAGCGTTCCGTCGGCGGCGGCGCCAGCGGTCGGGCCGGCCACGCCGCCCACGGCGGCGCCGGGGTACGGCTCTCGTCGGAGGAGACGTTCCTCTTCAACCGCCGCAGCGGTCAGGTCATCGTCCCAGGGGCAGCCGGCGGCGCGCCGGGACAGCACCACGAGCCCGGTCAGGAGCTGGCGCAGAGCGTGGCGGGCGGCGGCTGGTCCTTCACGACGAAGCTGCCCCCGCGCGCCGGTGAGACGGCGGTCGACCCGACGGGACGGTTCCTCGCGGTCGCCTACCCGCAGGCGGGGCGGATCGAGCTGCTCGATCTCCTGCGCCATCGCCGAGCCGGCGCGATCGACGCCGTCGCACGACCGGGCGCGCTGCGCTTCGCGCCCGGGGGTGACCGCCTGTGGGCGACCGATGAGTCCCGCGGGCGCGTCGTGGTCGTCGACGTCGCGTCGCGCCGGGCGGTCGGCGAGGTCCCCACGGGCTCCGGCCGCCGGGCCGTGGCCTTCGCCGGACGGGACACCGCCGTCGTGACCTCCGAGGCCGACGGGCGCGCCACCATCGTCGACGCGCGGCGCGTCGCGGTCCTCGGCACCGTGGCCGTGCCCCGGCCGGTCGACGCCGCGTTCGCTCGCGCGGCGGGCGCCTTCGCCGTCGCGGGGCGTGACGGCTCGATCGCGCTGATCGGTGCTCGCTCCGGGCCTGGTCGCGTGGAGCGCACGCTCCGGGTCGGTCCCGGCGCCGACGTGCGCGCGCTTGGCGTGGCGCCGGACGGCCGCACGGCCGTCGCGCTCGACGCCGCCCGCGATCAGCTGGCGGTCGTCGACCTGCGATCGGGCCGCCTCCGCCAGCGGGTCGACGCGGGGGCCGATCCGAGCTCGGTCGTCTTTCTGGGGCGCTTCGCCATCGTGCGCAACGCCGGCAGCGCCGACCTGACCTGGGTCGATTTGAAGGACCCCAGCAAGTCGAACAACCTGCCCCTCGGGTCCCACCCGGCCGCCGCCATCGCCCTCAGCAGCGACGGCGCGTCGGTGCAGGCCACCATGCCGCGCGAGCAGCAGGTGGCGACGCTGCACGTGATGATGGGGCGCCCGATGGTCATGGACGGCATGAGGAACACCATCCGCGCAGACGTCGTGGCGGCCGTCGCCAACGACCTGCAGTCGATCGGACCCAAGACACTCGAGCAGCGCACCGTGTTCGAGCGGCCCGGGCGGTACCACCTCGAGCTGCGGCTGCCGGACGGCGCCCGTGCCGAGTTCGAACTCCCGGTCACCAGGACCGGGCCGCGCCAAGCGCGTGTGCTGGCGGAGCAGCGTCAGATGCGTGCCGCTCCCGGCGAGCCCGTGCGCGTCCGGTTCCGCGTCATCGGGCCGACACCCACGGACGCGCAAGTGCTGGCGTTGAGCACGTCGGCCGGCGCAATCCATCAGCTCAGGGCGCCGGCGCGTCCCGTTGGGACCGGCGTCTTCGAGGCGCTGATCACGCCGCCCGCAGCGGGCTCGTACCGGCTCAGCCTGCAGTCCGAGAGCCAGGACCTTGCGACCGACGGCAGCTCTGGCGCGGCGCTCCGGGTCACCGGCGCGGCGCGAGATCGCGGCGGCTGAACCGCTCGCTAGACCGTATGGCCTGTCGTCCTGAGCGGCAGGCCTGTCCGGGCGTGGTGTGAGGGTCGGCACCGCGCATGAGATGCGCGGGTTTAAGGCTCAGTAGTGGCCTGGGCCCAGGGCCCACAAAGTGCCAGTCGACGCGCAGCTGACCGCAGAAGGCGGCGAAGTCCTCGGTCGGACGGCCCTCGCGCGCGTGAAGCCCGGCCTGGTGGTCCCAGACCAGCGTCTGCGGCAGCGCGCCGAGCGACCACAAACAGCGCCGGATGCCGGCGAGTAGGTCTGGCGCGTCTCCTTGAGAAGACCACGGCGCCGGCGCCCGCGCGCGAGTGGCCCAAACACGCGACGATCACCCAGCCGCGGCGCGTCTGACGTGCCCGACCGGGATCTCGGACTTGGGCTCCCAGAGGTCAAACTGGCAGACCTCGCCGGGCCGATAGACCGTCCGCTGATAGGGCCTCGACGGCGGCAGGAACAGCGGGCGCACCTCACGCAGGTCGTCATCGACGATCGTCTTGCCGCCACTGAAGCCCAGCGGCCCGATCAGCTCGCGGATCCGCTGGCCCGGCAGCCGCGGATCGCCCTTGAGCAGGGGGTGGAGCTCGTCCTTGAAGGGATCGAGCTTCGACGCCGCCGGCGCACGCCGATACCGGGGCGGCTCGTCGCTGCGGATCGCCCGGCGGATCGTCTCGCGGTGCAGCCCCGTCCGGCGATGGATCTCGTGGATCGACAGCTTGCACGAAGTGCAAGCGACGGAGCTCCGCCCACTGCTCCACCGCGACCACCTCCGCTCCCGAGCTCGCTCTGTGCAGACGAGCCCAGGCGCCGCAGACCACCGGCCGACGCCCGGGCGGTCCAGATTTCAACCGGCGCAGGTGGTCCAGTTTTCGACCGGCGCCGACACGCGCAAGGTCGACGAAGTGCTTCGCTCACTGCGCTCGACGGGTAGAGGCGGAACTGCACGCTGGAGCGCTCGACCGCAGCGCTGTCGCGGCTGGGGCCGGGTTCGTGCGCCGGCCGAAAGGGGATCGGGCGCTTCGGCCGCGAGTCGAGCGATCGAGCGATCGGCCGGGCGGCGCTTTGAGGAGACGCGGGAGCGCAGCGCCCCGGCGGGAGGTCAACCGGCTCGGGGCGCTGCGCTTGGCCGCCGCTGTCAGCCCCGGATCAGGGCGCGACGGCGTTGAAGAACGACTTTTGGACGCGCTTTCGCGCGACCTGCCAGAAGATCGAGCTGTCCTGCACGATCATGTAGCTGTCGCCGGGGAAGAAGCGGTGCGTTCGCCCCGTTTCGTCCGTCAGCGTGACCGCGCCGTCGATGACGGTCGCGTGCTCGGTGAACGGGAAGCGGATCTGCGCGTCGCCGCGCGTTGCCTGGAACACGCCGGCGGTCGCATGTCCGTCTGCGTAGTCGATCCGCGCCGATAGCTTCGGGTCGCCGTCGACGACGCTCCCGCCCAGGCTCTCCGGCGGGCCGAGATCGGTCAGCTCGGACTCCGGGATCTCCTCGCCGGCCCGATAGACGACCATCGGGGCGGGCGAGTCGTGCTGCTCCGTTCGGTTGAAGAACGTCTTCTGCACAGCGCGGCCGCGCACCTGCCAGAGGATGACGCTGCCCTGCTTGATGAAGTAGCTGTCGCCGGCCTCGAGCCTTGCCTTGTTTCCCCACTGGTCGGTGAGCTGCACTTCTCCGTTGAGGATGGTGGCGTGCTCCGTGAAGGGGAACGTGATGAGCGCCTTGCCCCGCGTCGCCTGGAAGACGCCGGCGAGCAGCTCGCCTGCCGCGTAGTCGATCCGCGCGGAGATCTTCGGGTCCCCCTCGAGCACAGTCGCGCCGAGGTTCGCGGGAGGCCCGAGGTCGACCAGCTCCGATTCGGCGACCCTGTCACCCGCTCGGTAGACGATCATGGTCCCCTTCTCCAGCGACGAGGACGCGGCGCTCGGGCTGGCGAACGCCAGCGCGCCGGCGGCAGCGAGCAGGAAGGGGCCGAAAAGGCACAGCCCGGTCGTCCACCGCCCGAGAGGCTCGCTGCTCGCCGGACCCGGCTCGGTCGGCCGGAGTCCGTAGCCCTGCGATTGCAGCTTCGCCGCGAGCGGGCGGACCCAGTCGGTTGCTGTATCGATGTATGACATCCGCTGCTCCTCTCCCATGCCAGAGGGCGTCTGCTGGTGGATTGCTCTGGACCGCCGGCTCGGCGCCCGGCGGCGGACGTGGTCCTCGAGCGTCATGCCGGCGGGCACATCGGGACGGGTGACGTAGAGCGCGTCAGCAGGGAGGGTGGTCATCGCCCCGCCCCTCTCCCGGACGCGACCGGTTGCTCAGGCGCGATCGCCTTCTCCAGTCCTCGATGGCGGCACCGAACTCCGCCCAGCCCGAGAACGCGAGCTCGCGGCCCTGGGCCGTGATCAACACGCCGCCGAGGCTTCGTCCCTCGGTCTCGATCTCGAGCGTCGCGCGCGCGACGCCCTGTCGAAGATCTGTCGTTGGCTCCATCACGGCGCGAGGATCACGCTCGCGATCGCCCCCCGCAACGTGGGCGCAACCGAAGTCTTGACCGAAGGATTTGGTTCGCCCTGCTAACGGCTGGGGGCGAGCTCCGCCGCCAGCTTCGAGCGCGAGTCGATCCCGAGCTTGCGGTACGCGCTCGAGAGGTGCATCTCGACCGTCCGGAGCGTCACGAACAACGCCTGGGCGATCTCCTTGTTGGTCATGCCCTCGGTGGCCAGCTCGCAGACGCGGCGCTCGCTCGGGGTGAGCGCGTCGGTGCCGGTGACTGCCCGGCGCCGCGGTCTTGCGCCGGAACGGATCAGCTCGTCATGCGCCCGTTCGACCAGCGCGTCCGCGCCGCAGCGGTGCGCGACGTCCATGCCCTCGCCCAGCCGCTCTCGCCCTTGCGTGCGCCGGCCCGCGCGGCGTTGGGCGGAGCCCAGCTCGATGAGCGCGGCCGCGTGCTCTAGGCGTGCCGGCGAGGCGGCGAGGACGTCGACGCTCTCGGTCAACAGGTCGATCCCCGACTCGCCGGTCGCCACTTGCCCCGCGGTGCGCAGCGCGACTCCGAGCTTCACCGGATCTCCGTAGCGGCGGGCGAGTTCGAGCTCCTCGGTGGCCAGATCCAGCGCGCGCGCATGGTCGGACAGCCGCGCCCAGGCGATCGCCGCCAGCGGACGCCAGGAGAACGGTGCCAGGCCGTTCCCTGGCGGCGTTCGCGTCTTCGTCCACTTCTCGTAGCGACGTAGCTCATCGAGCGCGCCGCGCAGGTCCCCCCGTGTCAACAGGAGCGCGACGTGAGCCTCGCGGACGAGCTGACGCAGGCACGACTCGCCGGGGATGACCGCCGCGAAGGCCTCGAGCAGCCCGCCGGCTTCGTCGACGCGGCCCCGAGCGACGAGCACGGATACCAGTGCTGGTAGCGCAACGTGGTGGGGCGCCTGCCAGCGCTCGTCGCCCATCGTCTCGAGCGCGAGGCGCGCGTCGGCCTCGGCCCCTGCGAGCCGCCCCTGCCGCGAGCGGGCGAATGCGCGCAGCGAGGCCGCACCCGCGACTGCGAGGGGCGACCCACGGCGCCGGGCGTACGCCATGCCCTCATTCGACTCGCGCTCCGCTTGGTCCGGCCGCCCCGCGAAGAGCAGCCCCAGGCACGCGACCGCGAATGGCCAGTGGTCCCCGAACGTGGCGAGCAACTCACCCTGCCGCAGCGCCGCGTTGGCGAGTGCGATCGACCGCGCGGCGCTGTCCCCGGCGACTGCGCGCTCGACCGATAACGCACCGCCCAAGAGCTGCTGCGCCTCGGCCGGGAGCCGGTCGAAGCCATCCGCGGCGCGCGTGAGGAGCTCCGCGACCAGACCTGGCCGCGATTCGTCTGCATCCTCGCCGACCATGAGCTCCGTCGCGAGCAGCTGCGCCTCGAGCTCCCATCGCAGCGGGCCGCCGTCGTGGCCGAGCGCTTCGATGCCTCTCGCAAGCACAGGGGCGGCATCGGCCCTCGTGGCGGCCGACCACGCCAGCACCCGCCCGAGCTGCAGCGCTGCACGCGCGCGCTGCTCGGGCGAGGGCGAAGCATCGAGCGCCTCGCGCAGCGAGCGGATCGCTTGTCGGGTATCGCCGGCGGTGTCGGTGGCCATGCCCAGCTCGTAGAGCAACTGCGGTCGAAGCTCCGGCTGCGGTGGCTCGGCGAGCGCCCGGCGCAGATAGCGCACGGCCGTCTCGGGAGCCCCCCGCGCGACCGCGTCGGCGGCCACACTCGTCAGCGTCGCCACCACCTCGGCATCTCCTGACGGTGCGCTCGACAGGAGGTGAAGCGCCGCCGCCTCCGGATCTGACCGCAGCAGCTCGGCCGCGCGCGCGTGCAACCGTTCGCGCTCGGATACCGGGATGTCCTGGTAGATCGCCGTGCGCACGATCGGGTGGATGAACCGCAGCGGCTCGCCGCGATCGAGGATTGCCGCCTCGGCGAGGCGCCAGGCGAGCGAGCGCGTGACCGAGGGCGCGAGGCCTGCGAGCTCGGCCGCGTCGTCGACGGTCGCGTCCGTGCCCAGGGTGGCGATCGCGCGCGCGAGCGCCGGCGCGTCGCGGTCGACGCGTCCGAGGCGCAGGAGCAGCGCCGAGGCGATCCGCTCGGGGCCGAGGCTGGCCACCGCGGCCGGGCTGAGATCCCTCGCATCGCGACCCGACGAGCGCAGCTCCTCGAGGAGCTCGCTCAGCAGGAAGGGGTTGCCGCCGGAGACCTCATGGCACGCCGCGCGCAGCTCCGTCGAGGCATCCGCGCCGAGCGCGTCGAGCACGATTCGGCCGGACGCGCCCTCGCTCAGCGCTTTCGGTCGGAGCATCGGAGGGCGCGCCTCGCTCCGCAACGCGCGCTGGAGGTCGTCCTCGGGTTCCCCGGTGCGGGTCGCGATCGCCAGCGCGACCGAAAGCCCGTCCAAGTGGCGCGCGAGGTGGATCAGGAACCGCAGGGAAGGCGCATCGGCCCATTGCACGTCGTCGACCGCGAGCACGAGCGGCGAGCGCTCCGCCAGGTTCGCGACGAGCCAGTAAAGCCCGTGCAGCGCGGCGTGCCCGCTCTCCTGCGCGCCCGCGTCGGGCCGAGCCGCGAAGACCGGCGCCGCTAGGGCGGCCGCGCCCTCGAACAGGCTCGCCTCCTGAGCGGTTGCGAGCGCCGGCTCGAGCAACTGGCGGGTGATCCCGAAGCCGAAGTCGCGCTCCAGCTCGCCGCCACGTGCGGCGAGGAAGCGCAAGCCGCGCCCGGTCGCGCGCCGCCGCAGCACGCGCATCAACTCCGTCTTGCCGATCCCCGCCGGACCCTCGATCAACAGCACGCGACCGTCACCGGCCACAACCGAGTCGAGCAGCGAGTCGAGCGCGCCCAGCTCACGGTCGCGCTCCAGCAACGGCCGATCGCCCGCGGCCCCGATCGGCGACGGCGTGGCGCCGGGCGGGATCTCCGGCGCCGCGTCGCGCCAGTGGATCGGCCCGGCGGCGACCGGCTCGCTGATGCCCTCGAGCCTCATCGCTCCGGGCGGACCCATCGTCTCGGCGATCCGCGGTCCCGCGATCCGGCGCACCACCTCCGAGGCCAGGATCTCGCCGGGGCCGGCGGCGTCGCACAGCCGGCGCGCGACGATCAACGGCGCGCCGTGGAGGTTCCCGGCCTCGGCCAACGGCTCGCCCGCGTCGAGCCCGACGCGCAGGCCGGCACCACGCTCTGCGCCGGTCGTCGCGCGCTGCATATCCACCGCACAGCGGACCGCGGCCACCGCACTCGTGAACGCGGCCATCAGCCCGTCGCCGGCTGACGTGATCTCACGGCCGCCGTGGTTGGCAATGGCGGCGCGCAGCGCCGCAAGATGCTCGCGCCGCAGCCGCTCCGCCGCCTCGTCCCCATGGCTGCACGACGCCGTCGAACCGACGAGGTCGGTGAACATGATCGTGACGAAGCCCTGCTCCACTGGTTAGCGAGGATCGATATGTGCGAGGCCGAACGTCTTCGGTTTCCGCCTCGTTGCCCGGGGCCGCCCCCCGCCTTAGGTTCGCTTCGTGAGAATCCTGGCTTACACCTCGCCCGCCCGCGGCCACCTCTACCCGATCACGCCGGCTTTCGTCGAGCTGCGGCGCCGCGGCCACGAGGTCCACGTCCGCACGCTCGCCTCCGAGGTTCCGGCGCTGCAAGCGCTGGGTCTGCACGCCGACCGTATCGCTTCCTCCATCGAAGCGCTGCCGCTGGACGACTGGCGCGCGAGGACCCCTGAGGAAGGGCTGGCAAGAGGGCTTCACACCTTTGGCGAGCGGGCGGTCCATGAGGTGCCGGACCTGCAGCGCGCGATCGCCGAAGTAGATCCTGACGTCCTGCTGGTCGACATCACCACGGCCGGCGCGGCGGCGGCCGCGGAAGCGGCCTCGCGCCCGTGGGCGCGCTGGATCCCGTTCTTCGTGCACTACACGCTGGACCCGGACGTCCCGGTCGAGGTGTCGCACATCCCATTCGCACTCTCCCCGGCGGGGATGGAAGTGCTAAACGAGCCGCGACGGCGGCTGCGACTGGCGCCCATAGGTAGCGAGGCCGACGTGTGGCGCGCGCCGCTTCACCTCTATTACACGGCAGAGCCGTTCGAGGTTGAAGGGCTCGTCCTTCCCCCGTCGTTCCGGATGGTGGGGCCCGGTATCTGGGAGCCGCCCTTCGACCCGCCGGCGTGGCTCGAGGAACTCGACGAACCTGTCGTGCTCGTGAGCGTCTCCAGCGAATACCAGCTCGACGACGCCCTGGTCGCGATCGCGCTCGAGGCCCTGAGATTCGAGGACGCTTGCGTCGTTGCGACGACCGTTGCCCACGATCCCGGCAAGTTCGAGGTGCCGGCCAATGCGCGCGTCGAGCGTTGGCTGCCCCACGGCGCACTCCTGCGCAAGGCCGCATGCGTCGTCTGCCACGGCGGCATGGGCGTCACCCAGAAGACGCTCGCGGCCGGCGTCCCGGTCTGCGCGGTGCCGTTCGGACGCGACCAGATGGAGGTCGCCGCACGCGTCGAAGCCGTGGGCGCCGGGACCCACCTTCCGCCAGCGCACCTCGACGCGCCGCGCCTGCGAGCCAAGGTGCACGAGGCGATCGAGCGCAAACCCGGGGCACAGCGAGTCGCCGCCGGCTTCGCTCGAGCCGGCGGAGCCGCGGCCGCGGCCGACGCGGTCGAGCAGCTCCACGCCGGCAGATGAGCGGTCCGGGCACCCGGCCCGGTTTCCCGTACGTGCGTCGGCTGTCTGACGCTCCTCGGCGGTGCGCATGGCGCCCCAGTAAGAATCCGCACCATGCGCAGTCGTGTGCGGGGAGTGCTGAGACGCGAGCGAGGGCGAGCCCTCGCCGAAGCGCTCGGCGCCGCACCGGCGTCCGCCGCTCGACACGGCCGTCTGGGAGAGGAGACAACGATGTTCAGTGGGCAGAGGACGAGGCGGGCCGACGGGCCCGGCGTGATGCCACGCGGCGCGGAGGCGGGTGACCCCCGGGAGGAGGCGGCCGGCGCCCTTGCGGCGACGGCCACGACGGAAGGTGATCGCAACGGCCCGGACGAAGCCGAGGCCGGCGCGGTGATGTCCCGTCGCGACGTCTATGACCGCCCCATGGTCGCCGGACGGCCCGTGTCCGACACGTCGCCGCAGCGGCTGATCTACTCGCTCCGGCGGCGGGTGTCGACGGAGCTGGAGCGACGCGAGGAGGAGCTCGACACGCGGCTTCGCCGCCTCGTCGGCGTGAGCCGCGCCAACACGATCGCGGTCAGCTCGCCCAAGGGCGGCGTCGGGAAGACCACGACGAGCTTTCTGATCGGCGACTTGCTCTCGTCGGCGGTCAAGCTGCGTGTCATCGCCATCGACGCCAACCCCGACTTCGGCACCCTGGCATCGCTCGCACCCGACGACGCGCGGAGCCCGTATTCGATGGCCGACCTGCTCGAACGGTCGGACGTCGACTCCGCGGCTGAGCTGCGCCGGTACATCTCTCAGATCCCGTCGGGCCTGCACCTGCTGGGCACTCCGGCTCAGGCCGACCTGATGGAGGAGCTCACACCGGAGCGCTACAGGGATCTCCTGCAGCTGCTGCGGCGGTACTACGACGTCGTGATCCTCGATCTGGGCACCGGCATCACCGACCCGTTCGCGCACTTCGCGATCGAGCAGGCCGACCAGAGCGTGGTCGTGTCGACGCCCGACTGGGTGACCTCGAGGACCGTGCTCGACGCGCTCAGCTACCTGAACCTCGATCGGGCGACGCTGGTGCTGAACCAAGCGCCCCGCGCGCTCCGGCACAGCGGATCACGAGACGTGATCGAAACGACCTTCGCGCGGCGCGCGATCTCCACTCGAGTGACGATCCCGTACGACGATCGGCTCCGATCGATGTTGGACTCGGGCAGCTATGAGCTCGCGGCCCTCGACCGCACCGTCCGCGTCCCCATCAAGGAGCTCGGCCTGACCGTCGGGCAGTGGCTCATGTGAGCCGAGGCGAGCGCTGGCCGGACCCGGTCGCGAGCGCGATTCGGCCATCGCCACCGGACCCCGCCCACCGCGGGGTCCGCGCGTCTGCGGAGCGACAGGGCCGGTACCGACCTCCGCCTCAGGCCGGCGACGCCGACGAGACCGGCCGCGCGGACTCCGGCCCGGTGACGACGGTCACGGGCTTGCCGAGCGCCTCGAGCCGGCCGGGCAGATCCATGCTCAGCCAGCGCGACACGCGCGGGGGCAGCGTGGAGACCATGATCTCGTCCGCGTCGCGCTCGTCGAGCGCGTCGCGGACTGCGCGATACGGGTCCGCGGCCCCGACCATCCCCTCGACGCGGCCGCCCGCGGCCTCCTCGAGCAGCGGGATCGCCAGCTCCAGGATCACGTCGGCCTCGCGCGTCTCGGCCTCCTCCACGCCGCGGTGCAGGTCCGGCACCAGCAGCGTGAATGCGCAGCGCCCCTGCTCGGCGCGGGCCCGCACGGCGTCGATCAGCGGCGGCGTCGCCGCGGTCCGGTAGGCCACTATCAGCACCCGCGCCGCAGTGGAGGACTCCTCCATCTCGCTCACCTCCCTCGTGTGCGCCGAGTATCCCATCCGCGCGCCCGATCGTCGACGCACGATCGGCCCGACCGGGTAGGGCGGCAGAAATGAAGCGCCGCATCGCCGTTCCCGCGCTGTTTGCGATAGCCGCCTCCGCGGTCGCCTACGCGCTCCTGCGTCTCCGCCGTGGAGGCGGTCCGTCTTCCGAGCGCGCGCGGCCGCCCGGGAGCAGCGCGCCCGAGCCGCAGGAGTACCGCTGCGAGTGCGGGCAGACATTCCTCGTCTCGGGCGCCGGCCGCCACCGCGTGTACCGGCTGCCCGACGCGTCGCCGAGCGACCCGGTCCTCGCGCCGACGTGCCCGAGCTGCGAGCGCCCGCTGCCGCGCGACCCGCAGACCGCGGGCGACCCGGCGCGTTAGTCGTCGAACGTGAACGAGACCTCGTGCCTGCGCAGCGCCTCCTCGAGGCGCTCGCCCGGGCCCTCCGCGATCGCGGCGACGAGCTCGCGGTGCACGGCGATGTGCCCGTCGGGGTCGAAGTTCGCCTCGTCGACGCTCGCGACCGCATCCTCGAGGAAGTCGAGCATCGTCAGGTAGATGCTGCGCAGCGGCTGGTTGCGCAGCGTCTTGGCGATCCGGCGGTGCAGGTCCCAGGTCTGGCGCAGCACCGTGAGCGGGTCCTTCGGCTCGTGACGCTCCATCGCCTCGACCATGCGCTCGAACGCGCGCACGTCGGAGTCCCGCCTGTACTGGGCCGCCTCCCGGCACACGAGCGGCTCGAGCGCGCTGCGCACCGTGTGGTGGTCGGCGACCGCGGCCTCGCTCCACTTGTAGCCCATCACGAAGTGGTTCATCCGCGCGCGGGTGGAGGCTTGCGAGACGAACACGCCGCCGCCCGGGCCGGGACGCGCGGTCAGCATCCCGCGCATTTCGAGGAGCCGGATCGCCTCGTTGATGGTCGCGAGCGCGACGCCGAAGCGCACGCGCAGGTCCTCCTTCGTGCCCAGCCGCTGGCCGGCCTGCAGCTCCCCTCCGGTGATCTCGTGCTCGAGCTCGCGCGCGATCGCTTCGCCCAGCGAGATGCGCGAGTTGGACAGGAACGAGTTGACGGCCTCGGCCATGACGAATCCTTTCGATCGGCGTTAGCGGCGTGCCGAACCTAGCATGGTCGCGGCCGCCGGCCGCGCGCGAGCAGCGCGATCGCGTGCGGATGAGCCTTCACGATGCCCGTCCAGGCGTTGAGGTACTCCGGCTCGGCGCCGGTCTGAACGGGCCGGTGAGCCGCAGGTTCGGGCGCTGGATCCGCAGCACGCGCCTGACGCCCGCGATGCGCTGGTCGAGTACCGGCAGCCCCGGGATCGGATTGCCGAGGACGATCTCGCCGCGCGCGCGGAGGCCGGGATCCTCTCGCGCATCGCTGTGCCGAGCGCGGCGCCGATCTCGACGTTGTCGTTGCCGACGAACGTCGCCACGAGCGCCCCGGCGCGGTGAACGCCGGCGACGGCAGGCGTCGTTCTTCTCGGAATCGTTCGTCAAGTGCGGGCCATCCGGAGTGCTTCCGGCGCGCCAACTCGCTTGGCGTTCGGGGGGTGCGCCGGGCATATGATCGGCGTCAGTGGCGTCAGCCGCTCAGCCCCTCACCCTTGCTGGATCGCGCGTCTCGCGTGCCGAGGCGGTCGCACGCGACGTCGAGGCCGAGATCCTCGGCGAGGGCATCCCGCCCGGCGAGCGGCTCGGCACGAAGGAGGAGTTGCGCCAGCGCTACGGCGTCGCCGTCGCGACCGTCAACGAGGCGGTGCGCCTGCTCGAGACGCGCGGCCTCATCGAGGCGCGGCCGGGACCGGGCGGTGGGGTGTTCGTCGCGCGCTCGTCCGTGCGCGTCGCGCTCAAGCGCGACGGCCTCGAGGGCTCGTGGGGCAACGCGGCATTCGCCGACTGCCTCGCCGTGCGCAACGGCCTCGAGCCGCTCGTCTGCCGCGAGGCGGCCGTGCGCCACACCGACGAGGACATCGCCGCGCTCGAGCGGATCCTCGCCGCCATGGAGCGCCACGCCGACGACCCGCGCGCGTACTTCGAGCTCAACTGGGCGCTGCACCGGCGGATCGCCAAGCTGTGCCGCAACGCCCCGCTGCACTCGATCTACCTCACGCTGCTCGACTTCCTCGAGGACGGGCTCCGCCTCGACGCCCTGCAGGACTGGGACGGCAACGCCCACGTCGGTGTGCACCGCGAGCTCGTCGCGGCGATCGACGACGGCCCGGGTCCGCGCCTCGAGGCCGCGATCGAGCGCCACGAGCGCATCCCGACGATGCCCGTCCAGGCGCGCCGCAGCCGCCGCAACGCGGCCTCAGGCGCGCGCTAGGCCCGTGCCCGCCACGCCGCGGGCGCCGGTCGCCCCGGTCGCGCGCAGGCCGCTCTCGCGCAGCTCGGCCTCGATGCCGGCGGCCGCCCTGAGCGCTGGCCGCAGGAACTCCGTGCGCAGCGCCTGCATGCTCGTGCGGCTCGCGTGCACGGACACGTTCAGCGCCGCGACCACCGCGCCGGACGCGTCGCGGATCGGCACCGCGCCGGAGCGCAGGCCCTCCTCGAGCTCCTGGTCGACGACCGCGTAGCCCTGCCGACGGACGACCTCGAGGACGCGGCGCAGCGCGTCGCGATCCGTGACGGTGCGCTTCGTGAGCGGCCGGATCTCGATGCGTGCGAGGCGCTCCTCGAGCTCGGCGTCGGGTAGCGCGGCCAGCAGCACGCGGCCCATCGAGGTGGCGTAGGCGGGCAGCCGCGTCCCGACGGCGAGCGTGATGCTCATGATCCGCCGCGTCGGCACCCGGGCGACGTACACGATGTCGGTGTCGTCGAGCACCGAGATCGAGGACGACTCGTTGATCGTTGCGACGAGCTCCTCCATGTACGGCTGGGCGACCTCGGGCAGGCTGAGGCTCGAGAGGTACGCGAACCCGAGCTCGAGCACCCGCGGGCGCAGCGAGAAGCGCCCGCCGTCGACGTGCACGTAGCCGAGCTCGACGAGCGTGAGCAGGAACCGCCGCGCCGCCGCGCGCGTCAGCCCGGTCGCGCGCGCGACCTCGCTGAGGGTCAGGTGGCGATGCTCGGCGTCGAACGCGCGGATGACCGCCAGCCCCCGCTCGAGGGACTGCACGTGGTCGGAGCTGCGGGGCGGGGTCGGGCTCTCCTCGGACGTGGTGTTCTTATAGCGAACACCGCGGCGACCGCCGCCTCACGCCGGCCGCACCTCGATGGCGGCGCGCAGCGGCCGCTCGGCGGCCGAGGGCCCGACGCGGAGCTCGAACGGCCCCGGCTCGACCGCCCATGCGCCGTGCGCCGCGTCCCAGTGCTCGAACGCGCGCGGCTCGAGGCGCACGTCCACCTGCAGCTCGGAGCCCGGCGGCGCCTCCAGGGTGGCGAAGCCGGCCAGCCAGAGCACCGGCCGCTCGACCGCCGAGTCCGGGCGCGACAGGTATGCCTGCACGACGTGGCGCCCAGCGCGGGCGCCCGCGTTGCGCACGCCGACGCGAACCACGACGGGCTCGCCCGCGGCCGCCATCGGCGGCGCGTCGAGCCCGGTGAGCTCCCAACTCGTGTAGCCGAGGCCGTGCCCGAACGCGAACGCGGGCGCGCTGTCGGCGGGCGCCCAGGCCCGGTAGCCGACGTGCAGGCCCTCGGCGTACTCGAGCACGCCGTCCTCCGGCGTGGTCGACAGCACCGGGACGTCCTCCTGGCGCCCGGGCCACGTGGTCGGCAGGCGGCCGCCCGGCTCGGCGTCGCCGAGCAGGACCGCGGCGAGCGCGGCGCCGAACTCCTGGCCGCCGAACCAGGTCAGCAGCACCGCCGGGGCCTCGTCGCGCCACGGCAGGAGCACAGGCCCGCCGGAGTTGACGACGACGACCGTCCGCGGGTTGGCGCCCGCGACGCGGCGGACGAGCTCGTCCTGGTCGCCGGGCAGCGCCAGCGTCGTGCGGTCGAAGCCCTCGCTCTCGATGGCGTCCGTCGTGCCGACGACCACGATCGCGGCGTCCGCGTCCGCCGCGAGCCGCACGGCCGCCTCGAGCTCCTCCTGGGGGCCGCGCGCGGGCGGCTGGAGGCCGAGCGCGAGCGACAGCGCGCCGCGATCCGGCCCGAGCTCGTGACGGACCTTGACGGGGAGCTCGCGGCCCGCCTCGAGTCGCACCTCGGCGACGCCCTGCGGCGGGTCGAGGACGGCGGCGAACGGGTCCGCTCCGGGCTCCGGGCGCAGGTCGGGCTCGTCGACGAGGACCTCGCCGGCCGCCTCGAGCCGCAGGCGCCCGACGCCGCCCACGCCGAGGCGGTAGGTCCCCGGCTCGTCGACCGAGACCATCGCCTCGACCTCGATCGCCGCGGCGGCCGCGGCGACCGGCTCGCCGATCCAGACCAGGCGCCCGGCCAGGCGGCGCTCCTCGTGCAGCACGGCGCCCGCGGCGTCGACGTAGCGCACCCGCAGTCCGGGCTCGCCCGAGACCGGGTCGCGGACCTGGCGCAGGGCGACCGGCTCGGGCGCATGGCGCAGCCGCGTCCCGACGCCATGGGTCACCTCGACCTCCGGCCCGAGCGCCGCGCGCAGGCCGTCGAGCGGCGAGACGACGTGGTCGGGGTTGACGGTCGCGCTCCCGCCGCCCTGGGTGCGGGCGGCCGCGGCGTTCGGCCCGAGCACGGCGACGCGACGCAGCGCTTCGCGCGCCAGGGGCAGCACCCCGCCGGCGTTGCGCGCGAGGACCATGCCGGCGGCGCCGGCGTCGCGCAGCAGCGCGGCGACGGCCGGCGGGTCGGGCGGTGGCGGTGCCGGCGCCGCCGGCCTCACGCCCTCCAGCGCCCCGACGCGCGCGGCCAGGCGCAGCAGCCGGCGCACCTTGTCGTCGATCGCCGCCTCGGGGACCGCGCCGGCGCGCACGGCGGCGACGAGCGCGCCGCCCCAGGGCCCGGGCGGGCCCGGCATCGCGAGGTCGAGCGCCGCGCGCGCGGCGGCCTCCGTCGAGCGCGTGGCGGCCCAGTCGGACATCACCACGCCGTCGAAGCCCCACTCGCCCTTGAGCGGCTCCTCGAGCAGCGGGCTCTCGGTCATCGTGTGGCCGTTGACCGAGTTGTACGCGGCCATCACTGCCCACGGTCGCGCGGCGCCCAGGATCTGCTCGAACGGCGCCAGGTACAGCTCGCGCAGCGTCCGGGGGTCCACCCGCGCGTCGACGGTCATGCGGTCGGTCTCGGACTCGTTGGCGACGTAGTGCTTGACCGTCGCCGCCACGCCGCCGGCCTGGACGCCGCGCACGTACGCGGCGCCGATCCGGCCCGTGAGCAGCGGGTCCTCCGAGAGGTACTCGAAGTGGCGCCCGCCGAGCGGGCTGCGGTGCAGGTTCACCCCGGGCGCGAGCAGGACGTCGACGTCCTTGCGCCGCGCCTCGCCGGCGAGCAGCCGGCCGAGGCGCTCGACGAGCGCCTCGTCCCACGTTGCGGCCAGCGCGGTCGGCGACGGCAGGCTGGCCGACGTGGAGCGCTCGTCCCAGGTCTCGCCGCGCACCCCGGCGGGGCCGTCCGAGAGCACCATCGCCCGCAGGCCGACCGCCGGCTCGGGGTGGGTGCGCCAGAAGCCCGAGCCGGTCAGGAGGCGAACCTTTCCGTCCAGGTCGAGGCGCGCGAGCGCCTCGTCGATGCGCCGCTCCAGGGCGACGGAGGCGACGCTCAGAAGCGTCGTCCGCGCCCGACAACGGCCAGGACGAGCAGCACCACCACGACGATGATCAGGATCGTCGTGAGGCTGACGGCTAGAGGCGGAGCGAACATGGACGCGACTCCCGCGTTCGAAGGGCTGGACCCACCGCGGACTTACCCGTCCGGCGCGGGCGCCCATTCGGGCCCGCCCGCCGAGCGCAGCGCCGCCCGGATCGCCTGCCACACGCGCTGCGGGGTCGCCCGCGCGGCACCTAGCGGACGCCGAGCGGCGTCAGCGAGTCGACCACCGCGTTGTGCGCGGCCGACGTCGAGCCGATCGTCGTCGACTCGCCGATCCCCTTCGCGCCCATCGGGTTGACCGGCGTCGGGCGACTCCATGGAGACCAGCTCGAATGCAGGCAGCTCGGCGGCCGAGATCGGCGAGTAGGTGACGAAGTTGTCGGTCGCAGGGTTGCCGCGCTCGTCCCCCCGGCGGCCGCGCTCGCCGTCCAGCGGCAAGGGTAGAGGCCGCGACCGCGACACGATCGAGCGGCGTCAGGACGGCGACGGCGACTGACGGGCCGCGCTCCGACGGCGCATAGGATCGGTCCGCCCCGCCCCCCGCCGCCGTCCGAGGAGAGTGCGCCGTGTGCTTCGCGTTCGATGCCCGCCCGCCCGAGCTGCCCGCCGACCTCGTCGCGGCCCGCATGGCCGGCGGCGCGGGCGCCGAGGTGGTGGAGCTGACGTCGGCCGACGGCACCGAGGTGTCCGCGGCGCTGGCGCAGGCGCCGGAGGCCGAGGGCCCGGCGGTCATCATCCTCCCCGACGTCCGCGGCCTGTACCGCTTCTACGTCGAGCTGGCCGAGCGGTTCTGCGAGGCCGGCCACCACGCGATCGCCATCGACTACTTCGGGCGCACCGCGGGCACTGGCGAGCGCGACGAGGACTTCGACTACTGGCCGCATGTCGAGCAGACGCGCGTCGTGCAGGTCCAGGCCGACGCCGACGCGGCGCGCGCGCTGCTGGCCGAGCGCACGGGCGCGACGAGCTTCGTGACCGTCGGCTTCTGCTTCGGGGGGACCCAATCGTTCCTCGCCGCGACGAGCCCCGAGCTGAACCTCGACGGCGTCGTCGGCTTCTACGGGCGGCTCCGCGGCGGGCGCGCCGGCCTGCCGTCGCCGATCGACCACGTCGAGGAGATGCGCTGTCCGCTGCTCGGGCTGTTCGGCGGCGCGGACGAGGCGATCCCGATCGACCAGATCGAGACGTTCGACAGGCGGCTCGACGAGGCCGGCGTCGACCACGAGGTCGTGATCTACCCCGGCGCGCCGCACTCGTTCTTCGACCGCGCCTACGAGGAGCACGCCGGCGCCTGCTCGGACGCGTGGCGGCGCGTGCTGGACTTCCTCCAGAAGGTCGGCTCGGCGAAGGCGGCGTAGACGGCGTCACGTGTGCAGCGCGGCGAGGCGCGCCGCCTCCTCGCGCAGCTCGCGGGTCGTCTCGCGGTGGAGGCGGACGAACGGCTCCAGGTCGACGCGTCCGGCGTCGTAGCGCCACGTGCCAGCGACGGCGCCGTCGACGAGGAACGTCGGCGCGGAGTGCGGCGTCTTGACGTTGAAGATCCGCTCGCGGTACTCCTCGGGGAGGATCTGCGTGCGCCGCGCGTGCACCAGCAGCGTCGCGTCGAACGTGGGCAGGAAGCGCACGGGCGCCGGCACCTCGGCGGGCGGCAGCCGCGCGCGCGGCAGGTCGATGAGCTCGTCGCCGGCCTCCGAGCGGAACCGGCGCAGCGGCGTGCGGTCGAGGGACGGCTGCAGCGCCCCGATCGGCACCCCGCTCCAGCTCACGAGGTCGTTGCGCGTGGCCGGTCCGAACGCGGCCAGGTACCGGCGCACGAGGAGGTCGAGCCCGGCCCGCTCGTCGACGCCGGCCGGCGGCGGGCCGAGCCAGTCTTCGGCGGCGGCGTAGAGGTCCGCGCGGCGGCGCTCCCACGTGCCCGACGGCGGTGCGCGCACGACGTTGAGCCACAGGTTCACGGCCTGCGCCGTTCGCTTGCCGATGAGCGCCTCCACGTCGGTGCGGCGCATGGTCCCGCCGCGGAGCGCCTCGCGCAGCCGCCGGGCGGCGGCCGTCATCTCGGCGTCACCCGGCGCGTCGCGCGCGACCCGCAGCCAGTGCTCGCGCCGCGACGCGCGGACCGCGATCGCCCACGGCCAGTAGTCGCGCCGGGAGACGAGGTGGATCGTCGATCGCAGCAGCGTGGCCTGCACGACCGTCCGCCGCTCCAGCGCGGCGGTGAGCGCCGCGCGCTCGAAGCCCTCCAGCCGCGACCACAGGCCGATGTACATCGACGGCGCGTACTGCGCCTGCAGGCCGCCCATCCGCTCGAGCGCCCGCGGCAGGCTCAGCCGGGCGCGCTGGAGCAGCATCTGTCGCGCGAGCAGCGCACGGTTCAGCTCACGCGTCGTGAGCGTCCGCGGCCGGCGGGCGCTCACCGGCGCGCGAGGCGGCGGCCGGCGGTGACGAGCGCGAGCGCGGCGAGCAACACGACGAACGGGTCGACCGGCGTGCGGTAGCGCGGCGTCTCGATCACGAGGAACGCGACGCTCAGGTACATGAGCACGGGGAAGGCCCACACGAACCACGGCGCGCGCCGGGCGAGCGGCGTGAACGCGCCCGCGAGCGCCAGCAGCGCGAACGCCCAGAAGCAGTACACGCCGCGGTCGGCCCATCTCGCGCCGATGCTCACCGTCGACGCGGTGTGCCGCGCCCAGTCGATCCCGTCGAGCTCGAGCGCGCGGACCGTCGTCCAGAACACGACCTGCGGCACGTACAGCGGGTGGTCGAGCGCGTACCGCACCGCGCGGTGCCGGATCCGCCGCTCGAGCACCGCCTCGTTCGTGCGCCCCACCGTGTTGTAGAGGTCCCTGTAGGACGGCACGCCCTTCAGGCTGCGCCACGAGGCCGGATGCTCGGGGTCGGTGCGCGCCTCGTCGTTGTAGGTGCCTCCGAGCGCGGAGCCGAGCTGCGTCGACACCGGCACGAACGTGTGCAGCGTGCGGTGGTTGCGGACCGTCCACGGCACGAGCGTCAGCGCCGCGACGACGACGAGCGCCACCGGGGCCGCGAGCGCACGCGCCGACCACCGCGGCCGCACGTCCCAGGCCGCGAACGCCAGCGGCGCCAGCAGGATGACCGCGTTGGCGCGCGTGAGGATCGACGCGCCGGCGAGCAGGCCGGCCACGAGCGCCCAGCGCAGCCGGTGCGGGGAGCGCCGGTGCTGGATCACCGCGCACAGCGACGCGAGCATGAACACGGTGAACAGCGGCTCGGACATCACCGTTCCGCTCATCGTCACCAGCGGCACGTACACCGCCCCGAGCGCCGTAGCGGCGAGGGCGACGAGCGGCCCCCACAGCTGCGCCGCGAGCAGCCCGGCGATCGCGACGAGCAGCGTGCCGATCACCGCCTGCGCGCGGCGAGCCACGTGCACGCGCTCGTGCTCGGGCTCGTGCTCGACGCCGGCGAGGTTGTAGACCGCGCCGAGCACGTACGGGTAGCCCGGCGGGCGAAACGCGGTCGGGCGGCCGTGGGCGAGCTCGTCGGAGTAGCCCTCGCCCTGGGCGATCGAGACGGCGTGGCCGTCGTAGTCGAGCGCGTCGTGGACGAGCGGCCGGTCGGGCGTGCCGCCGACGTAGGCGAGCCGGATGACGAGCGTCGCGGCGAGCAGGAGCACGGCGGCCACGGCCAGCCAGGTGCGGCGGCGGCGTTGGGCGGGCCGGCGCTCCGGGGTCGCGGCCACGGCTACGCCTCACCGCGGGCGCGCTCGCCGGCCCAGGCCGCGGGGCGCCGCAGCAGCGGCCAGCGCAGGCCGCGGCGGTCGGCCCGGAAGCGCCCGAGCACCCACAGCGTCTGGCGCGCGTAGCGCACGCTGGTGACGAAGTCGACGCTCGACGCCTCGCGGAAGTAGCGGGTCGGGATCGGGATCTCGACGACGCGGGCGCCGCGCGCGATGACCTGGGCGAAGATCTGCTGGTCGAAGACGAACTCGTCGGAGTTGCGCAGGAACGCGATCGACCGCAGCAGCTCGGCCGAGAACGCCCGGTAGCCCGTGTGGTACTCGGAGAAGCGCACGCCGAACCCGCGGTTCTCGATCCCCGTCAGCAGCCGGTTGCCGACCCACTTCCAGCGCGGCATGCCGCCCGCGATGGCGCGGTCCTCGAGCAGGCGCGAGCCGATCACCATGTCGGCCCGGCCCGCGAGGATCGGCTCGACCATCTCGCCGAGCAGCGCGGGGTCGTACTGGTTGTCGGCATGCACCATCACGACGGCGTCGGCGCCGTCGCGCAGCGCGCGCGCGTAGCCCGTCTTCTGGCCCGCGCCGTAGCCGCGGTTGGCGGGGTGGCGCAGCACCTCGAGGCCGTGCGCGAGGGCGACCTCCGCGGTCTCGTCGCCGCTGCAGTCGTCGACGAGCAGCGCGCGGTCGGCGGCCTCGACCGGCATCTCCTCGACGACGTCGGGGATCGTGCGGACCGCGCGGTACGCGGGCAGGACGACGTGCACGAACGCCGCGCCGCCGCGGTCGCGCACCAGCGGCTCGGCCGGGCGCTCCACGTCGACCCGGTGTGCGAGCACGACGCGCTCGTCACCGAGGGACAGGCTGAGCGCGGCGCGCGGCGACAGCCGCCCGGCGGCGGTGTCGAGGGGCGCGCGCAGGCGGCCGACGCGCTCGGCCAGGCCCTCGACCCAGCGCCGCGCGGAGAACGTACGGACGAGCGGGACGTCGGTGGACACGACCAGCCCCGCGGCGGCGAGGAGCTCGCGCAGGGTCGCGCGGGGCAGCAGGCATGTGTGGGCGGGGACGTATCCCCACCAGCGCGCGCCCGCCAGGCGCGCCGTGGCCGACGACGGGTCGGGCGTCACGACGCACAGCACGCCCCCGGGACGGAGGAGCGCCGCGCACCGCGCGACCCCGTCGACCGGGTCGTCGAGGTGCTCGACCACGTCGGCGAGGACGACGACGTCGAAGCTCTCGCGCTCCGCGAAGTCCTCCAGCGCGAGCTCGCGAACGTCGAGGCCGAGGACGTCGCGCGCATGGGCCGCGCACGCACGTGAGAGCTCGAGGCCGACGGTCTCGTACCCGCGCCGGCGCGCCTCGTCGAGCAGCAGGCCCGGGCCGCAGCCGACGTCGAGCAGGCGCCCGTCGGCGGCGAACGGCGTGATCAGGCCGAGCAGCCGCGCGGCTGTCGCGCGGCGCCCCTGCTCCTCGGCGAGGTACGCGTCATCGCGCATGTCGCGATACAGGTCGTGCAGCTCCGCGCCCGCCGGGAGCGCGGGCTGCTGCACCGTCCCGCACTCCACGCAGGCGAACAGGTCGCCGTGGCCGCCGGGCGCGTGATGCGACGGCGACAGGGCGGCAGCGGTCGGCGCGGCGCCGCGGCCACGGATCCGCAGCTTCACGTCGCCGGAGCAGATTCGGCAGGCGGACCCCGGGGCCATGGGGCGGCGCACGTTACCAGCGGTGGCGCGGACCAGGGCTAGGATGCCCGGCCGATGCGCGCCATCGTCGCCACACCCGAGGGGCCGAGCTGGACCGAGCGCCGCGAGGTGCCGCCGCCGGAGCCGGAGCCGAACGAGGCCGTCGTCGCGGTCCGCGCGTTCGCCGTCAATCGCGGCGAGCTGCGCCTCGTGCGGGCGCGCGGCGGCGGCTGGCGGCCCGGCCAGGACGTCGCCGGCGAGGTCGTGCGGCCCGCCGCCGACGGCAGCGGGCCGAGCGGGGGCCAGCGGGTCGCCGGGCTCGCCGAGTGGCACGGGTGGGCGGAGCAGGCCGTGGTGCCCGCGCACCGCCTGGCGCCGGTGCCCGACGGCGTCGATCTCGCCGTGGCCGGCGCGCTGCCGATGGCGGGCACGACGGCCGCCAACCTCGTGCGCCAGGGCGGCGCGCTGCTCGGCTCGCGGGTCCTCATCACCGGCGCGTCGGGCGGCGTGGGGCACCTCGCCGTCCAGCTCGCGGCGCTCGGGGGCGCGGAGGTGGTGGCAGTCGCCCGGCCCGAGCGCGCCGACGCGGTGCGCGGCTGGGGCGCCGCCGCGGTGGTGAGCGATCCGGCCGAGGCGGAGGACGGGTTCGAGCTCGTGCTCGAGTCGGTCGGCGGGGCGTCGCTCGAGGCGGCGCTCCAGCGCGTCGCTCCGGCGGGCACGGTGATCCTGTTCGGCAACAGCTCCCGCGAGCCGGCCAGGCTCGACTTCAGCAGCTTCCACGGGCACGAGGAGGCGACGATCCGCAGCTACTTCTCCGCGCGCCACGAGGCCGACGCGGGTCGCACGCTGCGCCGCCTGCTCGATCTCGTCGCGGCCGGACGGCTGCGCGTCGAGATCGGCGCACGCGAGAGCTGGGACCGGCTGAACGACGTGCTCGACGGCCTGAGCGAGCGGCGATTCGCCGGCAAGGCGGTCCTGACCGTCGACTGACGGCTACGCGCGGTCGGGCGCGGGCGCCGGCTCGTCGGGGGCGGGCGGCTCGTGCGGGTCCACCGGCTGGCCGAACTCCGGGCAGGCCTCGTTGCGGCACTCCCAGTCGTGTTCGGCGCCCGCGAGGGCGGTCGAGGCCGGCTGGCCGCAGGTCCCGCACACCGGCGCGTCGGTCATGCGCGCAGGCTAACCACCTCGTCACGCGGGCGGCCGGACGCGACGCGCGCGCACCTGAGGCCCGCCGGGACGCGGCCGGCGCTCCGCGTAGCCGAGGCGCTCGAGCCCGGCCACGGTCTTCGACACGGCTTGCTGCGTGACGCCGAGATCGCGCGCGAGCGCGCCAATCGGCGCTCGCCCTCGACGAGCCGCTGGACGATGTAGCCATGGCCGGTGCGCAGGCCGCCGAAGCCGCGGGCCTCGACGCGCCGCCGCACCTCCTCGTTCAGCGCCTGGCCGATGCGCCATGCCGCCGACGCCTCGCCGTACTACCGCGAGGCGCTCGGCGCGGCCGCGACCGATCCGGACGTCGACCTCACGGCGCTGCCGACCTTGTCGAAGGAGACGCTCGTCGAGCGCTTCGACGCGATCGTCACCGATCCGCGCCTGCGCCGCGCGGACATCGAAGCGCACCTCGCCGGCCCGCACGCGGCTGAGCCGTATCCGGGCGAGTACCGCCTGCTCTCGACGTCCGGCACGAGCGGCCTGCGCGGCCTCGTCGCCTACGACCGCGCGGACATGGCGCTCGGGATCGCCGTGAGCCTCGGGGCCATGGTGCGCCAGGCATCACCCCCGCCACCCGCCTCGTGACGCTCGCTCGCCTGACCCGCTGCACCTGAGCCGGCGCCTGTTCGCCGTATTCCAGGCCGGGCGCGAGGGCGCCCCGCGACTGTCGGTGCTCACGCCGCCGAGCGAGATGGTGGTGGCACTGAACGCCTACCAGCCGGAGGCGCTCGTGGGCTACCCGACCGTCGCGGCGCTGCTCGCCGACGAGCAGCTCGAGGGCCGGCTCGAGGTCGCCCCGCGGATCCTCGCGTTCGGCTCCGGGCCGGTCACCGACGACATCGTGCGCCGCGTGGTCGCCGCGTGGGGCGTGCGGCCCGCCAATGTGTATGCGACCACCGAGGCGCCGATCGTGGCGAACAGCTCGCCCGAGGACCCGTGCCTCGACGTGGCGGAGGACCTCGTGGTGCTCGAGGTGGTCGACGCCGACGGGCGCCCCGTGCCGCCCGGCACGCCGGGCGAGCGCGTCCTCATCACGAACCTCGCCAGCCGCGCTGTGCCGCTGATCCGCTACGAGATCGGCGACGTGGTCACGCCGGCGGCCGGGGCCAGCCCGGTCGGGCGGCCATACCGGCGGCTCAGCCGCGTCGACGGCCGCAGCGCCGACGTGCTGCGCCTGCCCGCTCCCGGCGGCGGCGAGGTCGCGGTGCCGGATTTCGCCCTCGGCCGTCCGCTCGCCAACGTCCCGGACGTGCGGCAGTTCCAGTTCCGCGACGACGACAGTGGCCTCGGCCTCGACATCGTGCTTCGTCCCGGCGCCAGCGCCGGCATCACCGAGTCCCTGCGGGCCGCGCTCGTGCGCGAGCTCGAGAGCGCCGGCGATCCCACCACCGGTGCGCGTCGAGGCCGTCGCGCGGATCGAGCGCGAGAGCGGCCCGGGCGCGAAGCTCAAGCTCTTCCGGGTGCGGCGCTGAGCACGGGGCCGATCCGCCGCGGCAGCAGCGCCGCCGCGGCCGCCGACGCCCCGGCGGCCGCCACGAGGACCGCGAACAGGGCCGCGAACCCACCGGTGCCGTGCGCGGCCGGTGCCAGTGGCCCGGCCAGCAGCGCGGTGCCGGCGATGCTGCCCGCGTAACGGCTCGTCGAGTACACGCCCGCCGCCACGCCGGCGGACGCTTCCTCGACGGCCGCCATGGCCGCGACCTGCAGCGACGACGACGCCAGCCCGAGGCCCGCGCCGGCCAGCGCCAGGCACGCGGCGATCGCCCCGCCGCCGAGCGTCGCCGGCCACAGCGCCAGCGGCACGAGGGCGACCGCCTGCGTCCCCAGCCCGGCCACCGCCGGCAGGCGCGGACCGGTGCGGTCGGCCAGGCGCCCACCCAGCGGCGTGACGACCAGCGAGGCGAGCGACATCGCGGCGAGCGCCAGGCCCGCGCCGGCGCCGTCGTCGAAGCCGGCGCGCCGGGCCAGCAGCACCGGCAGTGCGAGCAGCGTCACGTACATCGCGAGGTTGCTGAGCGCGACGCCCGCGGCGGCCGGGCCGAACGCGCCGCGCACGAACAACCGCGGCTGGAGCACCGGGTCGTCGCGCCGCAGCTCGACGCGCACGAGCACCACCAGCAGCACCGCGGCCGCCGCGGCCAGAGCGCCCGCCGCGCCGCCGGACAGCCCCGCGCCGTTCAGCGCCCACGCGCCGGCGCCGAGCGTCGCGCACAGCAGGACGGCCCCGGCGCGATCGAAGCGGGGACCGGCGGCGTGGTCGGCGCGCGCCGCGGCCGGCAGCGACCGCAGCCCCATCGCGAACGCCACGGCGACGATCGGCAGGTTCGCCAGGAAGATCCAGCGCCACCCGCCGGCCGCGAGGAGCACGCCGCCGAGCGGGGGCCCCGCCGCCGCCCCGACCGCGATCGTGGCGCCGACGCCGCCGAGGCTCGCCCCGAGGCGCTCGGCCGGGACGGTCTGGCGCACGAGCGCGACGCCGTTCGGCATCAGCAGCGCGCCCGCGACCGCCTGCTGGAGGCGGAAGGCCAGCAGCAGGGCGAGGTCGTCGGCCAGCGCGGCGCCGGCCGACGCGACCGCGAACCACACGAGCCCGCCCAGCACCATGGGCCGCCGGCCGAGGCGGTCGCCCAGCTTGCCCGCGACCGGCTGCAGCGAGGCCATGGCGATCAGGTACGCGGTGACCAGCCACGCGGCGGCGCGCAGGCTCGTGTCGAGGTCCTCGACGAGCCGCGGCAGCGCCACGGCGATCATCGTCGAGTTCAGCGGGACGAGCGCCCCGGCGAGCGCGACGGTCGCGAGGACCGCGCGCTCGCGCGAGACGGCCGGCCTAGGGGCGGAGGATGCGGACCGTGCCGGCGTCACCGTCGACCTCGACGACGTCGCCGTCCTCGATCGCCGTGGTGGCACGGCCCGCGCCCACCACGGCCGGGATGCCGTACTCGCGCGCAACGACGGCCGAGTGGCTGAGGATCCCGCCGGTGTCCGTCACGACCGCGGCAGCGACGCGGAACAGCGGCGTCCACGGCGGGGCGGTCGTCTCCGCCACCAGGATCTCCCCGGGCTTGAGGCGGGCGGCGTCGGCGAGCGAGCGCACGACGCGCGCCACGCCGGTCGCCGTTCCGGCCGCGCCCGACGCGCCGCGTACGATGCCCTCCTCCTCGGGCGCGGCCGGCGCGCCGGAGAACTTCGTGGTCAGGCGGGTGAACGGGCTGTCGGGCGGCGGGCCGGGCGGGAGGGTGCCGAGCATGAGCGGCGCCTCGACGTCCGCGTAGCGGGCCAGGTGCGTGCGGCGCTCCGCCACGCCCGCGTGCAGCTCGCTGCGCGTGAGGTCCGACAGTGCGGCGCGGATCTCAGCGCCGTGCAGCATCAGCACGTCCTCGGGATGGCCGATCACGGCCGCGGCGGCGAGGCGCTGGCCGATCTCGCTCAGCAGCTCGCGGGCCAGGCTGACGCCGTACGCGTCGATGTAGAAGCCGTGGTCCTCGGTCAGCCGCAGGCCGACCTGCGCGGCCTCGAGCATTGTCTCGAACTGACCGACGACCGCGGCCGGGTAGCCCTGCAGGCGCTCGCGGGCGTCGGCCACCGCGGCCTCGCGCTCGGCGACGAGGCGCTCCAGCTCCCGCGTGGGGTCGGCGCTCTCGGGCTGGCCGACGTAGTCCTTCAGCACCTTGAGCACGGGGCGCGGGTCCTCGATGAAGCTCGGCGTCGAGAGGCCCCAGTTCGTCGTGCGGTGCCCGTACTCGGCCAGGTGGCGGCCGAGCTCGGTGAGGAACGCGCGGCCGGCGGCGAACTGCTCGAGACGCGCCGGGACGTCGACCGCCGCCTCGGTCTCGAGCACCATCGTGACCTCGGGCGACTCGAGCGCGACCCGGCTGAGCCGCCACAGGTCGCGGCCGACCTCGAACGTCTTCGTCGGGAAGCCGTGCAGCAGCCGGTACGCGTCGAAGCCCTCGCCGTCGAACAGGTCGCGGTAGAGCTCGTCGAACTCGCTCACGACGATGTACGCGGGCAGCACGATCTCGAAGTGGATCTCCCACAGGCGCCCGAGCCGCGTGTCGTAGTCGTCGAGCATCGCGACGAGCTCCGGCTCCGACGCGGCGCGCGGGTCGGTCGCCTCCATCGCGCGCAGGTGCTCGCGGATCTCCGGCAACCAGCTCTCCTCCCACTGCTCGCGCAGCCGGCCGACCACCTCCATGAGCCGCGCCTCGGCGCGCTTGGCGCGCGCGTCCATCTCCTCGGCCGTCCCGGTCACCGGGATCATCGCCTGGTACATGTAGCCGTGCAGGATGCGGATGGCCATGCGATCGATCGGCGCCTCGTACCGCCGCATCGCGTGGCTCAGGCCGCGCTTGAGCGCGCCCGAGACGAACTCGCCCTCGAACGTCGTGAGCTGCGCCGGAAAATGCGTGCGGTCGCGCTCCCACAGGAGCTGGTCCTCGCCCGGCTCGAAGTAGACCTGGAAGTCGGGCGGGAGCGGGATCGGCTGCGCCGCGGGGGAGGCGGCCTCGGGAACGGTCACGCGGTGCTCCTGTCGGTCGAGAGGGTGGTGATCGGGCGGCACTGGAGGAGGAAGAGCTCGGAGCCGGCCCAGGCGACCTCGAGGTCGACGGGCCAGCCCATCTCGCGCTCGAGCGCGAGGGCGAGCGCGGCGGCGGCGCTGGCCTGGGCGGCGTCGATCGCCGGCATGCGCGCCAGGCGCCCGGGGACCGGGACCTCGCGCGTGCCGCCGGGGACGGCGACGGTCATGCGGCGCTTGTCGGCGATGGCGTGCTCGCGCACCGCGAGGTCGTCGCGATCGACGACGAGCGCGTCCGGCGTGACGGTGCCCGCGACGACGCTCTCGCCGAGGCCGAAGCTGGCGTTGACGACGACTGCGTCGCGCGCGCCGGTGACCGGATGCGCACTGAACACGACGCCGGCGGCGTCGGCGGGCACGAGCCACTGCACGAGCACGGCCACGCGCTCGGGCGCCTCGGGCAGGCCCGCGTCGCGGCGGTAGGCGAGCGCACGGTCGGCGCCGAAGGACGCGACGCAGCGGCAGATCGCCCACCAGAGCTGGTCGGCGCCGGAGACGTTGAGGAACGTGTCGTGCTGGCCGGCGAACGACGCGTCGAGGCCGTCCTCGTCGACGGCCGAGGACCGCACGGCGACAGCCGGCTCGTCGACGCCCGTGAGCGCCGCGAGGCGCCGGTACGCGCGCGCGACGGTGGCGCGCGCCGAGCGCGGGAGCTCGGCCCCCGGCACGGCCAGGACGAAGCCCGGCGGCACGTCGAAGGCAGCCGCGAGGCGGCTC
Source organism: Solirubrobacteraceae bacterium (assembly GCA_036259975.1). Taxonomy (GTDB): domain Bacteria; phylum Actinomycetota; class Thermoleophilia; order Solirubrobacterales; family Solirubrobacteraceae; genus JAOPZW01. The sequence goes on from DATAAR010000126.1 coordinate 29,450, forward strand.
AGGTTGGCCGCCTTGCCGCCGGTCAGCGCCGCGTCGGCGGCGCGCGGCTCACCGAGCCACAGCACCTCCGGTGCGTCGGCGTCGTGGGTGCGAAGGGCGTGGACTTCCTGCCGGCTCATGACGGCGAGGAGAGTCCCAGCGCACCGGCCCCGCAGCGATGGAGCAGCCGCGAGCGCGCTCGTGCGGTTCACCACGAGCGCGATGTGCGGTTAACCGATCGTTGACATCCCCGGTTCTGGTGCCACGGGAGTGGGACAGGCTTGGTTTGGAGAGAGCTACTCGGCCAGCTCGGCGGTCGCCTGCTCGAACTGACCCATCAGTCGAGCGAGGGCTTCGCCACCGTACGCGTTCACCACGCCCATGCGCTCGACGATCATCCCGGCCCTCGTCACGAGCAGCTCGAACTCCGGGCTGCGCCGGATGTCGTCGAGCTGTTCGCGCCCGCCGTGGAGCAGGACGAAACCGGCGAGGTCGCCGCCGTGCGGCTCGAGGAACCAGGCGTCGAAGCGCTCGATCCTGCCGTCCTGCTGGAGCTTCGCGTAGTACTCGATGGACGCGTTGAAGACCTCGACGGCCTTGCGCTCGCGTCCCCTCACGACCTCTCCCCAGCCGATGAACAACGCCTCGTCGGCCATGTTCGCCTCCTTGGGCACGATGTGCTGCCGACTCTAACCTCGTGCCTTCGCCCCTCGCTCGCGAAGACGCGACTCCGCCGGGGCATCGGCTGCGCCTTGACACTGCGGTTGGGTCTGGGCGTACGAGCGGGACGCCCGATCTGAGGCCGCGCGACGGTGACATCCCGCTCGCGACCGTCGCCCGACGGTCAGCCGCGCTGTCCGGCCAGGCGGCGCGGGCGCTGCTGCTCGGGCGCGGCGGTGGTAGCCGTCATCGTGCGCTCCTCCGGGGATCGGCCGCCGCCTCCCGGCGCGGCGGCATGAGCGCGCTGTTATCCCGAACGGCGGGAGATGCTGCCCAGCTCGCCGCCGAGCCGACGGGCGGCGACCGCGATCGCGTCCGGGCTTTCGTCGACGAGCACGAAGCGGCGGCCCAGAGCGCGGGCCGCGGCGCCGAGCGTGCCGGAGCCGGCGAAGCAGTCCAGGCACCAGCCGCCCGGGCGCGAGGAGGCGGCCACCATCCGCTTCACGATCCCGACCGGCTTCTGCGTCGGGTAGCCCGTCCGCTCGGCGCCGTTCGTGGGCACGATCGTGTGCCACCAGGTGTCCGACGGGCGCTTGCCGCGCTCGCGCTTCTCGGGCGTCACGAGCCCTGGCGCCATGTACGGCTCGCGGTCCACCTCCGCGTCGTCAAAGTGGTAGCGCTCGGGATGCTTCACGTAGACGAGGATCGTGTCGTGCTTGGGCGGCCAGCGCCGCCGCGGCCGGCCGCCGTAGTCGTACGCCCACACGATCTCGTTGAGGAAGCATTCGCGGCCGAACAGGCCGTCGAGCGCGACCTTGACGTAGTGCGCCTCGCGCGGGTCGAGGTGGACGTAGAGCGTGCCGTGGACGGCGAGGACCCGGCGGATCTCGGCGAGGCGCGGCATCAGGAAGGCGAGGTAGTCGCCGAACGCGTCGTCGAACTCCAGGTCGCCGCGCGACTCCGTGCGGTAGCGGCGGCCGGCGAAGCCGGTGCGGTCGCCCTGCTCGTCGGCCACCACGCGCAGCCGCTCGCGCCGCTGGGCGCGGCCGGTGTTGAACGGCGGATCGACGTAGGCCATGTCGAAGCGGCCGGAAGGCAGCCGCGCGAGCACGGCGGCGCTGTCGGCCTCGATCAGGAGATCGTCGGCACCGGGCGCGACGCGCTGGGGCAGGTCGGCGGCACGGAGCACCCGCATCCCGCCAGACCCTAGGGTGAGGGGCGGATGCGGCGGTGGCTCGGCGTGCTCGGTCCCCTGGCGCTGGCGGTGGCCGCGCTCGTCGTGGTGCTCGTGCAGCGCGGGGACGGCCCGGACGTGCCGCGGACGCTGACGCCCGGCGCGGGCAACACCGAGACGACGGTCGACCCACTCGCGTGGGACCCCGACCGCCGGGCCGAGCTCGAGCGCCGGGCGGCGGCGGGGCTGAGCCACGTGCTCTACGCCAAGAGCCCCGGCGGCGCGATCCTGTCCGCGGTGCGCACCGCCCGCTGGCGCCCGCTTGTCGAGCGCGTCGCGCGAAGCGCCGATCTGGACCCCGACGTGCTCGAGGGGATCGTGATGCTCGAGAGCGCGGGCCGCGAGGACGCGCGCGCGTCGAACGACCTCGAGGGCGCCGTCGGCCTCACCCAGATCCTGGCCGAGACCGGCCAGAACCTGCTCGGGATGCGCATCGACGTGCGCGCGAGCGAGCGCCTGACGCGCGGCATCGAACGCGGGCGGCGGGTGCGCGCGCGGGTGCGCGAGCGCCGCCGCGTCGACGAGCGCTTCGACCCCGCCAAGGCGCTCGCGGCCACCGCGCGGTACCTCGAGATCGCCCGGGAGCGCCTCGGCCGTGACGACCTCGCGGTCGCGTCGTACCACATGGGCATCGGCAACCTGCAGGGCGCGCTCGCCGCGTACGGCGACGCGGACATCCCGTACGTGCAGCTGTACTTCGACTCGACGCCGCTGCGCCACGCGCAGGCGTGGCGCCGGCTCGCCGCGCTGGGCGACGACTCGTCGACGTACCTGTGGCGGGTGAAGGCGGCGCTGGAGATCATGCGCCTGTACCGCGAGGATCCCGACGAGCTCGCCCGGCTCACGGACCTGCAGACGCGCAAGGCGTCGGCCGAGGAGGTGCTGCACCCGCCGGAGCGCACGCCCACGTACGGGGACCCGTTCGCGCTGGGCCGCGCCCGCGCGGAGCGCGAGCTGCTGCCGCTCGACGGCCGCCGGCTCGCGGCGGCGGGCGTGCGCGTCGATCCGCAGATGGGCGAGCTGGCGAGCCGCGTGCACCAGTCGCGGCGGCTGTACCGCGCGCTGCGTCCGCAGGCGTTGCGGATCCTCGAGGTGATCGGCGCGGGGACGCGCGCGATCGCGCGCACCCGCCCGCTGGTGGTGACGAGCACCGTCCGCGACGAGCGCTACCAGCGCGTGCTCGTGGCCCGCAACGCCGAGGCGACGCGCAACTTCTCGTTGCACACGACCGGCTGGGCGTTCGACATCTCGCGCAAGTACCGCTCCCGCGCGCAGGCGCTCGCCTTTCAGTTCATGCTCGACCGGCTGACCGCGCTCAACATGATCGCGTGGGTCCGCGAGCCGAGCGCGATCCACGTGACCGTGGCGGCCCCGTAGGAGGGCGCCGGCGCCCCGAGCGCCCCGCTTGCGATCGCGTCGTACGTTGCCTTGATATCGATGGTGAACGTGCGACGCGAGATCGAGAGCTGCGTCGGCTACGCGCCCACGACAGCGAGCAGCTCGCGCGCCGCGCCGGCCACGTTGTCCGCCGTGATGCCGAGGCGCTCGAGGACCTCGGCGCCGGGCGCGCTCGCGCCGAAGCGGTCGATGCCAACCGTCGCGTCCGCCCACCGCTCCCATCCGAGCGTCACGCCGGCCTCGACCGCGACCGCCGGCAGGCCGGGCGGCAGGACGTCGTCGCGGTAGGCCTCGTCCTGGGCGGCGAACATCTCCCAGCTCGGCATCGACACGACGCGGGCGGCGACGCCGTCGCCGTCGAGGCGCTCGGCGGCGGCCAGCGCGACCGACACCTCCGAGCCGGTGCCGATGAGCACCACCTCGGGATCGCCCGGGTCGCGCAGGACGTACGCGCCGCGCGCGACGCCCTCGGCCGACGCATCGGCGAGCACCGGCAGGTCCTGGCGCGAGAGCACGAGCACCGCCGGGCCGTCGAGGTCCTCGAGGATGGCGCGCCAGGCGTATGCGGTCTCGTTCGCGTCGCCCGGGCGGATGACGGTGAGGCCGGGGATCGCCCGCAGCGCGGCGAGGTGCTCGACCGGCTGGTGCGTCGGGCCGTCCTCGCCGAGGCCGACCGAGTCGTGCGTGTAGACCCACGCGACCGGCAGCGCCGTCAGCGCCGACAGCCGGACCGCGCCGCGCATGTAGTCGGCGAACTGCAGGAACGTCGAGCCGTACGGGCGGACGATCCCGCCGTGGGCGCACATCCCGTTGACCGCGGCGCCCATGCCGTGCTCGCGCACGCCGAAGAACACGTTGCGCGCCGCGCGCTCGCGCGTGTAGCGCTCGTCGGCGCCGCCG
>DATAAR010000127.1:0-17319 GCA_036259975.1 Solirubrobacteraceae bacterium
GCCGGCCGCAGCGGCCGGCCGCCGGCCACCGGATCGAGCTGTGCGTCTACGTCGACGACGTCGACGCCGTCTTCGCGCGGGCGCGCCACCGGGGGTTCGAGGCCGTCGCCGAGCCCGCCGACATGGTGTGGGGCGAGCGGACCGCCTGGATCGCCGACCCCGACGGCAACCTCGTGATGCTCACCCGCTAGCGGCGTCAGCCCGTGGGCGCCGGCGCGGCCGGCGCTTTGGCGGTGCCCGGCTCCTTCGTCGCCGCCGGTCCCTGGGCCGGCGGCGCCTGCGCCGTCTCCTCGGCCGGCGGCGCCGGCGACGGATCGAGCGGCGACGGATCGCACAGGTCGCCCTGGCCATCGCCGTCGGTGTCGCGCTGGTCGGGGTTCTTCACGACGCGGCAGTTGTCGAGCGGCGTCGTGCCGTCCGCGGCGAGGTCCTCGATCGCGTCGTTGTCGTCGTCGGCATCGCACGCGTCGCCGACGGGCTCGCGCTCCTCGGCGCCGTCGGTGTTCGCCTGGTCGGCGTTGGCGACGACCTGGCAGTTGTCCAGGCGCTCGCCACCGGCGGTCCGGTCGGGCACCGAGTCGTTGTCGTCGTCGGCGTCGCAGGCGTCACCGCTCGAGTCCGTGTCGCTGTCGACCTGGTCGGGGTTCGCAGCCACCGCGCAGTTGTCCGCGCCGTCTGCGACCGCGTCGTTGTCGTCGTCGGCATCGCAGGCGTCGCCGGAGCCGTCGCCGTCCGTGTCGCGCTGGCCGGCGTTGGAGACGAGGCGGCAGTTGTCGCTGGTGTCGGCGACCGCGTCGTTGTCGTCGTCGGCGTCGCACGCGTCGCCGCTGCGGTCGGCGTCCGTGTCGGTCTGGTCGGAGTTCGCGCCGAGACGGCAGTTGTCGCTCGTGTCCGCGACGGCGTCGTTGTCGTCGTCAGCGTCGCAGGCGTCGCCGGGGCCGTCGGCGTCCGAGTCGACCTGGCCGGGATTGCGGTCGACGCGGCAGGTGTCGGCGGTGTCGGCGACGCGGTCGTCGTCGTCGTCCGGATCGCAGGCGTCGCCGCGGTCGTCGCGGTCGGTGTTCGTCTGCTCGCCGTTGGCGGCCAGGCGGCAGTTGTCGTCCGCGTCGGCGACGGTGTCGTTGTCGTCGTCGGCGTCGCACGCGTCGCCTTCGCGGTCGCCGTCGCTGTCGCCCTGGCCGCTGTTGGGCTCGACCCGGCAGTTGTCGTCGGCGTCCACCACGGCGTCGCCGTCGTCGTCGCGGCCACACGCGTCGCCGTTGCCGTCGGTGTCGGTGTCGGTCTGCGCCGGGTTCGCGTCGACCGGGCAGTTGTCGAGGCGCGCGCCCTCGCCGTCGACGTCCTCGACGCCGTCGTTGTCGTCGTCGCCGTCGCAGATGTCGCCGGCCGTGTCGTCGTCGTGGTTGGCCTGGTCGGCGTTGCCGACGAGCTCGCAGTTGTCGAGCCGCTCGCCGGAGCCGCTGCGGTCCGCGATCGTGTCGCCGTCGTCGTCGGGATCGCACGCGTCGCCGCGGCGGTCGTCGGCGCTCTCCGAGGCGACGTCGTTGTTGTCCTGGCCGGAGTTCGCGTCGACGCGGCAGTTGTCGTCGCCGTCGGCGACCGTGTCGTTGTCGTCGTCGGAGTCGCAGGCGTTGCCCTGGCCGTCGCGGTCCGTGTCGGTCTGGTCGTCGTTGCGCTCGCGCGGACAGTTGTCGCGCGCCGTGCCGTCGGCCCGGGCGTCGGCCACGGCGTCGCCGTCGTCGTCGGCGTCACAGGCGTCGCCCGCGCCGTCGCGGTCGGTGTCGACCTGGCTCCGGTTCGCGGCCAGCCGGCAGTTCTCGACCACCGGGCTGCGGTCGAGCTTGCCGTCGCCGTCGTCGTCGGCGTCGCAGGCGTCGCCCTCGCCGTCGCCGTCGCGATCGCCCTGCAGCAGGTTGGCCCGCAGCGCGCAGTTGTCGGCCGCGTCGCGGACCGTGTCGTTGTCGTCGTCGCCGTCGCACAGGTCGCCGTGGCCGTCGCCGTCGGTGTCGGTCTGGCTCGCGTTCGCGACCCCCGGGCAGTTGTCGGGCGCGTCGCCGACGTCGTCGCGCATGCCGTCGTCGTCCGGGTCCGCCATGCAGGCGACGCCCACCTCGGGGTCGACCGTCGGCGCCTGGTCGGCGTTCGGCACGCCCGCGCAGTTGTCGACGCGGTCGCGGACGCCGTCGGCGTCGTCGTCGCGATCCTGGGTCCGGTCTCCGAGGCCGTCGTTGTCCTGGTCGTACTCGACGGTGGCGGTGAGGAGCGGCTCGCCCGCGCAGCCGGCGCTCGACCACGTCTCGAAGCCGAGCCCGCCGAGGACCGCGAAGCTCGAGGCGTGCGGTCCGCGCCGCTCGCACGTCGCGCCGGCCCGGGCGGCGGAGCGGAACAGCGGATCCATGCCGGTCTGCGGCACGGTGACCGCCAGCCCCAGCCGCTGGCCGGCGAGGATCGGCAGCGATGCCCCGGCGCCGAGCTCGAGCGTCGTGACGCGGGCGCCCGCGCCCACGCTGACCGCGCGCTCGTCGGCCACGCTCACCATCAGCGCGCTGCCGGAGAGCACACGCACGCGATACGTGGCGGCGGCGCCGTCCGTGCGCAGCTGCACGCGCGTGACCACGCCGGTCTGCGGGGCGACCGCGGTCGTGGACTCCGTGTCGGCGTTGGCCGCGGGGGTGAGGGCGACGTAGTCGCACCGGGCGCCGGCCGTGGTGCTGCAGCCCTGGGCGGGCGCCTGGTCGAGGTCAGCGCCGAACGTGCTCGTGCTCGCCGACGCCGCGGCGGGCGCCAATGCGAGCGTGAATGCGGCGATGATCGATGCCAGGCAGGTGCGCAACCCCACGGAAGTCCCCTTCGCGGGCGCGATCGCGCGCCCGAGATGGCGATCCTCTCAGCGGCCCGCGCGCGGTCACAAGGCGGGACCACGCATACACTGCGAAGACGCGCCCCGCGCGAGCTGCGAGGTCCGGCAAAGCTGCCGCTACCGATCACACCGGTCTCTGGAGCGTCGGTTCCGCGCCCGGAGGCGGCGTCAGCGCCCGTTGCGCTCGGCCAGCGCCTTGAGGCGCTGCAGCGACGCGTCGGCCTCGCGCCGGGGCAGCCCGCCGACGATCGCCCGGCTCGCGACCGCGCCGAGCGGGCCGAGCGGGGCGCGGAACTCGTTGCGGTAGGCGAAGTGCGTGCCGCCGCTGGCATTGGCGGCCAGTCGGTACTCGGTCTCGGCGTGCGAGCGCGCCGGCCCGCGCCCGTGCCACTCGGCGTGGAAGGGCTGCTCGCAGCGAACAAGCTCCCACTTCACCTTGAAGTTCACGCCGCGCAGGCACAGCGTCTGCTCCATCTCGTAGCCGGCGCGCAGGCGCCCGTCGGAGTGGTCGTCCAGGCGCCGGTGGATGGTGACCCAGTCGGCCAGGCGGGCGGGGTCCATCGCGAGCGCCCACACGGTTTCGGGAGGCGCGTCGATGTCGATGCTGGTCTCGACCTCGCTCATGTGCCGCGCAAGCTACAGACGTCAGCGGCCCGCCAGTTCCTCGGCCGCCTCCCATTCGCCGAGTGCGTGCTCAACCGCGGCGTCGAACGAGTGCAGGCGCACGCCGAAGAGCTCGCGCGCGCGCTCGTCGCCCGGCAGGAGGTCCGAGCCGAGGCTGCCCATGAGGGGCTCGATGAGCGCGGGGTCCTCGCCCGCGATCGCCGCGGCGATCCGGCTCGTGACGGCCGTCAGCCTCAATGGCAGGTCGAGCCTTGGCCGGCCGACGAGCATCGCGTCGCGGATGCGCTCGATCATGGCGCCGTAGGTCATGACCTCGGGCCCGCCGACGTCGAGCGAGAGCGGCCCGTCGACCGCGCCCGACGTGCCGGCGGCGACGAGGTAGGCCATGACGTCGCGCCCGTCGATCGGCGCCGTGCGGTTGTCGCGCCAGTCGGGCAGGAGCATCACCGGCACCCGCTCGACCAGGCGGACCAGGAACCGGAACGACCGCGACCGCGCGCCGATGACGATGGACGCGCGGAGCGCTACTGCCTCCGGCGCCGCGGCGAGCAGCAGGTCCTCGACCTCCAGGCGGCTGGCCAGGTGCGGCGACGGTGGCGCGCCGCGCGGCACGAGGCCGCCGAGGTACACGATCCGGCGGACGCCCGCGCGCGCGGCCGCGCGCGCGAAGTTGTCGGCCGAGCGCCGCTCGCGGTCGGCGAAGGGGCCGTCCGCCTGCGCCACCGTCTCCATCGAGTGGAGGAGGTAGTAGGCGATCTCGACGCCCGCGAGCGCCTCGCGCAGCCCCGCGCCCGTGACGGCGTCGCCGCGCACCACCTCGGCGAGGCCCTCGGCCGTGACGCGGGCGGGGTCGCGGGCGAACGCGCGCACGCGGCGGCCCGCCCGCAGCAAGCGCGGGACGAGGTCGGTGCCGATCGCGCCGGTGGCGCCGGTGACGAGGACGTCGGGCAGGCCCGGAAACGTACGGAAGATGCGGCATGTTGTCCCGAACGGCGCTTGAAAAACGAGCATTTGCGGGACTTTCCAGGGTGCCGGGAGAAATCTGCGGCATTTGCGGGGTGCCGCGTTGCAGGGCCTCACCGAAGGGTGGTTGGATGCCCCTCGTCCGCTGCCGAGCGTGTGCCCGAGGAGGTCTCCGGGAGGGATGGCGAAGGTCCGTGCCGCCGCGAAGAAGGTGTCCTGCGAGGACTGCTACTTCCGGTGCAACCTGCTCTGCGCGCTCAGCCTCGACGAGCCGTGCACCACGTTCCGGCCCGACCATCCCGACGGCCTGCGCCCGCCGCGCCAGATGCGCTTCGAGTTCCGCCAGGAGCGGCGCACGCAGGCGGCGTGGGCGTTTCCGACCGCCGAGGAGCAGGCCGCGCTGCACCGCTGACGGGGGGCTGCCCGGGAGCGGCCCGCCACCGGCCCGCACGCCGCCGTCCACGCGCGCCGCTACGGCGTCGCGGACGTCGACGCGCGCTGGGTCGCGCCCTTCACGCCGCCCGAGGAGTACGCGCTCGCGCCGCCGTCCTGAGCGTCGCGCGCCGCGCGCCGCGCCATCCACTCGCTGCCCGGCGTGTCGGTGAGCCCGTGGAGCACGATCGAGCAGAGCACGACGAGCGCGCCCAGGTTGAAGATCCGCTCGGCGTCGGGGACACCCGAGGCGAGGACGAGCAGCGAGAACGTCATCGTGGCCACGCCCTTCGGGCCGAACCAGGCCATGAACGCGAACGCGGCCCGGCCGACGCGCGTCCCGGCCAGCGCGATCGCGACGGCCGCCGGCCGCGCGACCAGCAGCGTCACCGCGGCCACGGCGACCGCGGCCCAGCCGTCGCCGAACAGCCCGTCCAGCGTGAGCAGCGCACCGAACACGACGAAGATCCCGAGCTTGACGATCTCGATGATGTCGTCGGCGCGGTGCTCGAAGTAGCCGCGGATGTCCGGGCGCCGGATGCCCAGCGTGATCGCGCACACGAACACGGCGATGAAGCCGTTGCCGTGCGGCGGCAGCGTCGTCGTCCCGTACGTGACGAACGCGACCCCGAGCGCGTACAGCGCCTTGTGGTGCGCGGGGATCGACTCGGTCAGCGCACCGCCGCGGGGCAGCAGCACCGACGCGAGCAGCCCGACGCCGACGCCGTAGGCGAAGCCGAGCGACACGTCCTGGAGCACGAACTGCCACCACACGAAGTCGTCCCCGCTGACCTCCAGCGCCGCGATCAGGGCCAGCACCGGCGGCAGCGCCAGACCGTCGTTGAGGCCGGACTCGAGGTTCAGCGAGTGGCGGATGACCCGCGGCACGCGCGGGTTCGTCACCACGCTCGACGACAGCACCGGATCGGTCGGCGACAGCAGCGCGCCGACCAGGAACGCCTGGGTCCAAGACAGGTCGGTCAGGGCCGCGACCGCCACCGCCACGATCGCGGCGGTGATCGGCATGGCGAGGATGAGCTTGCGCAGCGGCAGGTGCCACTCCGTGCGGAGCATCTCGGCGTCGACCTCGAGCCCGTCGCGGAACAGGATCACGACGAGCGCGACGACGGCCAGCGCGGACACGAACGCGCCGGTGGCCTCGAAGCGCAGCACCTCCAGGCCGCCCTCGCCCAGCAGGACCCCGACCAGCACGAAGGCCGCGGTGAGCGACAGGAAGCTGCGATGCGCGATGCCGGAGACGAGCGCGCCCGAGACCAGCAGCGCACCCAGCACCGTGAGTGCGGTCTCGAGCGACGTCATGACGTTAGATTCCCAGACGACTCACGAGAGAGGGCGAACGGTGCGCATCACTGTCCTGGGCAAGTCGCCGGCGTGGCAGGACGCCGACGGCGCCTGCAGCGGCTACCTCGTCGAGGCGGACGACGCCTGCGTGCTGCTCGACTGCGGCAACGGCGTCTTCTCCAAGCTGCGCCGCTACCGCGACTACACGGGCGTCGACGCGGTCGTGATCTCGCACCTGCACGCCGACCACATCCTCGACCTCGTGCCGTTCGCCTCGGCGCTGACGTACGCGCCGCGCCAGCAGCCCGTGCCGGTCGACCGCTGGCCCGGGACCGACCACCCGGCGCGGCCCGCGCTGTACGTCCCCGCCGGCGGCGCCGCGGCGCTGCGCGCGGTGTGCGGCGGCAGCGGCATGCGCGCCGAGCACATCGAGAACGCGTTCGAGCTGCGCGAGTACGCGCCCGACTCCGAGCTCGCGGTCGGGAGCCTGCGCGTGCGCTTCCACGAGGTCCCGCACTTCCTCACGACGTTCGCGATCGGGATCTCCTCGGCCGACGGCGGCGGGCGCTTCGCCTACAGCGCCGACAGCGCGCCCAACGATGCGCTCGTGCGGTTCGCCGAGGGGTTCGACCTGCTGATGATCGAGGCGACGCTGCCGCGGCCCGAGCGCGAGGGGCCGCGCGGGCACCTCACGCCTGCCGAGGCCGGCGAGCACGGCTCGCGCGCCCGCGTGGGGCGGCTCGTGCTGACGCACATCTCCGACGAGCTCGACGAGCGCTGGGCGCGCGACCAGGCCGCGCGGGCGTTCGGGGGGCCGGTCCTCGTCGCCCACGAGGGCGCCGTCTACGACGTCTGACGCGCCCCCGCGCGGCCGAGGAAGGCCGGGAGGTCCCGGGTACAGTCCTTGCATGGCTCCTGAGCGCGACCTCTTCGCCAACTTCGAGCGCATGCGCCGCGAGATGGACGAGCTGTTCGGGGACGTCTTCGACCGCAGCGGGCTGGCCCCGGGCCGCCGGGGCGGGTTCTCGCCGCGGGTGGACGTCTTCTACGAGGGCGAGCCGCCCCGTGCGGTCGTCGACGCCGAGCTGGCGGGCATCGATCCCGACGAGCTCAGCCTCGAGATCGAGGGCCGCGAGCTCGTCATCGCCGGCCACCGGCGCCCGGCCGATTCGGAGGGGCGCCTCTACCAGCAGCTCGAGATCGACTTCGGCCCGTTCCGCCGCGTCATCCCGCTGGGCGCCGACGTCGTGCCCGACCAGGCCCGCGCCACCTACACCGACGGCATCCTCCGGATCGAGCTGCCGCTGGCGCGTCCCGAGACGCGCTCGCGCAGCGTCCCGATCGAGGTCGCCCGGTCGCGGGACGTGCTGGAGGGCCGATGATCGAGATAGCCGGCGGCGGCCAGGCCCGTGGCGTCCCCGTCGGCGCGACTCGCGGGCTGCCCGCCACGCTGCCGGTGCTGCCGCTGCGCGAGACCGTCCCGCTGCCCGACACGCTGACGCCGCTGGCGATCGGCCAGGAACGCTCGATCGCGCTCGTCAACGACGTCCTGGCCGGCAACCGCATGCTGGCCATGGTCGCCTCCCGGAAGCCCGAACTCGAGGCGCCCGGGCCCGACGACCTGTTCCGCGTCGGCGTCGTCGGCTCGATCGCGCGGATGATGAAGGTGCCCGACGGCACGCTGCGCATCCTGGTCCAGGGCGGCCAGCGCGTGCGGATCGACCGGTTCACGCAGACGGCGCCGTACCTTGCGGCGGAGATCAGCGAGCTGCCGGACACGATCGCCGAGTCGCCCGAGCTCACCGCGCTCAGCCGCAACGTGCAGGAGACCTTCTCGCGGATCGTGGACCAGGTCCCGTATCTGCCCGAGGAGCTGCAGTACGCGATCGCGAACATCGACGACCCGAGCGCGCTGAGCCACCTCATCGCGGGGTCGCTGCGGATCAAGCCCGACGAGAAGCAGGAGCTGCTCGAGGAGACCGATGTCGTCAAGCGCCTGCGGCGCCTCGTCGAGATCCTCGCGCGCGAGCTCGAGGTCATCTCGATCGGCTCGGAGATTCAGAGCCGGGTCCAGGCCGACCTCGACAAGACCCAGCGCGAGTACGTTCTGCGCCAGCAGCTCGAGGCGATCCGCCGCGAGCTCGGGGAGTTCGACGAGTCTGCGGCCGAGGCCGGCGAGCTGCGCCAGCAGCTCGACGACGTCGAGCTGCCCGAGGACGTCCGCCGCCAGGTCGACCGCGAGTTGAAGCGCCTGGAGGCGCTGCCGCCGTCGGCGGCCGAGTACGGGGTCATCCGGACCTACCTCGAGTGGATCGCCTCGCTGCCGTGGGCCAAGGAGACCGAGGACAACCTCGAGCTCGACCACGCGCGGGACGTCCTCGACGCGGACCACTACGACATCGAGCGCGTCAAGGACCGCATCCTCGAGTTCCTCGCCGTGCGCCGCCTCAACCCCGACGCGCCCGGCGGCATCCTCTGCTTCGTCGGCCCGCCCGGCGTGGGCAAGACGTCGCTCGGGCGCTCGATCGCCAGGGCGCTCGGGCGCGAGTTCGAGCGCATCAGCGTCGGCGGCATGCGCGACGAGGCGGAGATCCGCGGCCACCGGCGGACGTACATCGGCGCGATGCCGGGCACGATCATCCGCGCCCTGCGCGACGCCGGCACGAAGAACCCGTTGTTCATGATCGACGAGATCGACAAGATGGGAAGCGACTGGCGCGGCGACCCGTCCAGCGCGATGCTCGAGGTGCTCGATCCGGAGCAGAACGCGACGTTCCGCGACTACTACCTCGACGTCCCGTTCGACCTGTCGCACGTCATGTTCATCACGACGGCGAACACGCTCGACACGATCCCCGGGCCACTGCGCGACCGCATGGAGGTCATCGAGCTCGCGGGCTACACCGAGGAGGAGAAGCTCGAGATCGGCAAGCGCTACCTCGTGCCGCGCCAGATCGAGCGCAACGGGCTGAAGAGGAGCTGGATCTCGTTCACGGACCGGGCACTGCGCGCGATCGTCGCCGAGTACACGCGCGAGGCCGGCGTGCGTAACCTCGAGCGCGAGATCGGTACGGTGTGCCGCAAGGTGGCGCGCCACGTGGCGGAGGGCAACGGCCGGCCGGCGCGCACGAGCGTCACCCCCGAGCGCGTGCGCGAGCTGCTCGGCAAGCCGCGCTTCATCGCGGACGCCAAGCGCCGCACGCAGCAGCCCGGCGTGGCGACGGGCCTGGCGTGGACGCCGGTCGGCGGCGACGTGCTCTTCATCGAGGCGACCGCGATGCCCGGCGAGGGCCGCCTGACGATCACCGGCCAGCTCGGCGACGTCATGAAGGAGTCCGCCCAGGCGGCGCTCTCCTACGTCCGCGGCCACCATCCCGAGATCGCGCCCGGTCTCGGCGCGGACTGGTTCGGCGAGCACGACATCCACATCCACGTGCCGGCCGGCGCGACCCCGAAGGACGGCCCCAGCGCCGGTATCACGATGGTGACCGCGCTGTCGTCGCTGATCAGCGCGCGCTGCGTGCGCGACGACGTGGCCATGACCGGCGAGGTCACGCTGACGGGCCAGGTCCTGCCGATCGGCGGGCTCAAGGAGAAGGCGCTGGCCGCCCAGCGCAACCGCATCACGACCGTGATCGCCCCGGCGCTCAACGAGCCCGACGTGGACGAGATCCCCGAGCACCTGCGCCGCGACCTGACGTTCGTGTTCGTCGACACGGTCAGCGAGGTGCTGGAGCGCGCGCTCGAGACGCCGGCGTCCAAGAACGGCCGCGGCCCGCGCGCCAGGCGCAGACAGGCGCCGCGTGCGGCGCCGAAGGCCCGGGTATAGGATCGCCGAAGGACCGCAAAACGACCCAAGGTGGAGCACGATGGCGAAGAGCAGGCCCGAGAAGGCGCGGGCGGCCGCCGAGGGGGCGTGGGGCAACCAGTACGTGCAGCGCTTCATCCAGGACGAGGAGCTGCGGCAGAACGTGCGAGTGGCTCTCGACAACGCCCGCAACGCGTATGCCCGTCTGACCAACGGCAAGTCGGCGACGAAGGTCGTCATGGAGGACAAGAAGTTCCAGAAGAACGTCAAGCAGTCCGCCGACGCGCTCAAGGAGGCCTCGGTCGCGCTGCGTGACGGTCCCAAGCGCAAGCGCGGAGGGGGCGGCCTCGGCAAGCTGCTGCTGCTCGCCATCGTCGGCGGCGGGCTGGCCATCGCCCTGAGCGAGGACGTCCGCAACAAGGTCCTCGACCTCCTCTTCGGCAAGGAGGAGGAGTTCGACTACACCGCGACGAGCGCCCCAGCGCCGCCGCCGCCGGCCACACCGACGGCAACCGCCTCGACGTAGCGCGGGGCGCAGACCACGGCTTCGGCGAGGGCGCCCGCGGGGCGCCTTCGTCGTTCCAGGGCCGCTCGCCGCCGTCAGGCCGCTGTGGCGCCGGCGGCGTTGCGGCCATGAGCGCGGCCACGTCCGCCGCGGGCTGCGGGCGCGCGAACAGGAAGCCCGGCATGGTGTCGCAGCCGCCGGCGCGCAGGCGGGGCGTGCTGCTCGGGCGTCTCGACGCTCTCCGCGGTGACGTCGACGCCAGTGCGCGGGCTCCTACATCGACCGATCGCCAACAAACTTGACGCGTCGCTGCGCGGCTGCGCGCCGCTGCTCGGCGGGCGCGGCCGGCGCCGCGGGGCCGGAAGCTACGCTGCGCACGTGGGGGCGGCGACCGGACAGCGGGCGATCGAGGGGGACAAGGCGGCGCGGATCGTGGACGCCATGCGGTCGAGCGTCGCCCGGCGCGGCGTGGCCGGCTCCACGTTCGATCACGTCGCGCGCGAGGCGCAGGTCTCGCGCGGGCTGCTGCACTACTACTTCGGCACGAAGGAGCGCCTGCTGGCCGAGGTGGTGCGGCGCGACTGCGAGGTTCGCATGCACCTGATCGACAGCCAGCTCGCGGACGCGCGGGGCGCCGACGAAGTGATCGACGGCCTGGTCGCGTCGCTGTCGGAGATCGAGCAGCACGACCCGTCGTTCACCACGCTCGTGTTCGAGTTGTTCACCCTCTCGCGCCGCAACGAGGAGGTCGCGGCGGAGTTCGCCGAGCTGCTGCGGCGGACCCGCGAGCACGTGGCCGGGCTGCTGTCCGCGAAGGAGGCCGAGGGCGTGCTGCGGCTGCACGCGCCGGCGGATGCGGTGGCGGACGTGCTGTTCGCCATGGCCGACGGCGTCGCGATGCGCATCCTCACGGAGAGCGAACGCGACTTCCGCCCGTCGGTGGAGGCGGGCGTGCGGGCGGTGCGGGCACTGATCGACTGACGACGCCGGCGCGGGCTCAGGCCCGCGCGACCACGTAGTGCCACTCGTTGCGCAGGCGGTAGCCGCCGTCCGGGGTCCGGTACGGCGCCAGGGCCTCGAGGATCGCGCGGCGCACCGGCTCCTCGCCTACCGTGCGCGCGACCTCGACGACCAGGCCGGGGGCGAGCATCCCGCGCGCCAGCGCGTCGTCGTCCGCATACTCGTAGGCCCAGCTGCGGTCGAAGGCGCTCTCCGGCCGCAGGCCGGCGCCGCTCGCCATGCGCTCGAGCACGCCGGGCTGCCACAGCGCGGGGGGTGGCGGCGAACCGGGCGGCGCGGGAGGCATGAACCGTCCGACGGCGTGCCGCATGGCGCTGAGGTCGCAGCGGTCCGGGCGTCCCCACACCTGGATCACCACCGGCGCGCCCGGTCGCGCCACGCGTCCGGCCTCGCGCAGGGCCGCGGTCATGTCGGCGGCGAAGAAGAAGGAGTTGAACCCGGTGACCAGATCGAACGCGTCGTCCTCGTAGGGCAGGAACTCCATGTCGCCCACCGTCAGTTCGGCGTCGGGGACGCGCTCGCGGGCGATCTCCAGCAGCGCCTCGGAGGCGTCGAGCCCGGCGGTGCGAGCGCCGCGGTTCGCCGCGGCGCGCAGGAACACCCCCGAGCCGCAGCCGACGTCGAGGACACGCTGCCCAGGCGCGACCGGGACACGGCGCAGTGCCTCCTCGTACGTCTGGATCTGCTGGGCCTCGTTGTCCGCCCAGGCGCGCGCCCGGGCGCCCCAGAACGGCCCGTGGCGCAGGGCGCTGCCGGATGCCGGCATCGTCGCGTGCATGTCCGTCTCCTCCTCGGACTAAGCTATGTTCCGTAGATATAAGGTATGGAACATAGCTATGTCAAGACCCGAGCTCAGCCTGTTCTCGTACGAGATCCTCGGCCTCGTCGGCCGGACCGGCGTGAGCGCGCACGACCTGCGCCGGATGGCGCGGCGCGGGCGCATCCTCGACTGGGCCGGCGAGAGCCAGTACTACGTGGAGCCCAAGCGCCTCGCGCGGCTCGGGTACCTCGACGCGAGCACCGAGCCGGGGCGGACCCGCGAGCGCACCGTCTACACGCTCACGGACAAGGGTCGGCGGGCGCTGCGCGAGTACGCGCGCACGCCCGTCCGCTTCACGCCCCTCAAGAGCGAGCCGCTGCTGCGGCTGCTGATCGCCGACCTGGTCGGCGAGGAGACGACGCGCGAGGGGCTCGCGACGCTGCGCGCCGACCTCGACGACCTCTACGAGCGCGTCGGCGAGGCCGAGGCGAGCGCGGAGTCGCTGCCCCACCGGCGGAAGTACCTGTTGATGGTGTGCGGGTTCCTGCGCGGGCTGCTCGACCTGCACGTGGAGCTGATCGACGAAGTGGAGCGCGAGCTCGCGCCGCCGCGCGCGCCGGAATCAGCCGGGTGAACGCGCGGCGACCAGCAGCGTCGATCCACCCCGCCGCGCCGGCGCGGTCCGCTCGAGGTCGAAGCCCGCGCCGGCGATCGCGCGCTCTGCGCGGGCGATCGTGTCGGGCGCCGTGCCGCGCAGCCCGACGAGCAGCCGCCCGCCCGGCACGAGCACGCGGCCGATCTCGGCGAGCCCGCGCTCGGGATCGGACCAGTGATGGAGCGAGTGCAGGGTGAGCGCCCGGTCGAAGCCGCCGTCGTCGAACGGCAGGCGCTCCGCGCTCGCGACGTGCAGCTCGACGCGCCTCGCGGCGATCCGGCGGCGGTTGCGCCGCGCGGCCTGCCGGTGCATGACGACGGACGGATCGACGCCGACCACCCGGCCGCTCGGGACCAGCTCGGCCAGGCGAGCGATCGTCGTGCCCGGCCCGTGACCGACTTCGAGCACGCGGTCGGTCGGGCGGGGGTCGAGCAGCGCCGCGATCTCGTCGTCGAGCGCGGCCTTGCCCAGGGCCATCTCCCAGCCGGCGAGGCGGCCCAGGAGACCGGCGGGGTGGGCCCAAGGTCGGACCAGACGGGCGGAGAGCGTGGGGGGCATGTGGTGGGTTCTTCCGTACGATAGGCGAAGTATCTTTTTGTAGAAAGATACTTGTACCGCTACGATATCGCCATGGTCAAGCCTCTGCCGCCGGCCGAGGTCGGCAAGCGCCTGCACGCATTCGGGCTCGCTCGCGATCGCCTCCAGATCGGCCTCGCCCGCAGTGCCGGCCTGTCGACGCTCGACCTCCACGCGCTGGAGCACCTCGAGCACTCCGGCCTGCTGACGCCGCGCGAGCTCGAGCGCCGCCTCGGGCTCACGTCGGGCGCGGTGACCGCGCTCGTCGACCGGCTCGAGCGCGTCGGATGGGTCACGCGCAGCCCGAACCCGAGCGACCGTCGCTCGGTCCTGGTCGCGCTGAGCGAGGCCGCGCTCGAGGCGGCCGACGAGCGCGTCGGCGGTTACCACCGGCGCGTGCGCCGCGCCGCGCAGCGGCTCTCGCCGGCGGAGCGCGCCGTCGTCGCGCGGTTCCTGGACGAGGTGACAGCAGCGGCCCGCGCGGGCGGCGATCGGTTCTGGGGCGAGTGAGGTGGCGCCCGATGTTGCCCCGTGCACGAGGACGCGAAGCGGCGGTCCGCGCCGTGTACCGTTCGGCCTCCCGCGGGAGGCACGGTCTCCGGGCCACGGACGAGGAGGACAGAGGAAGTGGCAACGTCGGCACAGACGGTGGGTTCGTTCCCCAGCCCGTTCGACATCCCGACCCCGCCCGGCTGCGAGGGCTGGCAAGAGATGTACCCCCACTACGCGCTGTTCTCCGAGGAGCGGCGCGAGTCCGACGAGGGCCGGCTCTGGTTCTGGAACTCGATGCACTTCCCGGTGCCGATGCCGGCCTTCGACGTCACCTCGATCGACGGGCCGTACTACGCGCTCGGCGCCTGGCAGAACCGCGCGTTCGCGGTGCCGCCGGCGATGGGCATCGACTACCGGGTCGTCAACTCCTACATCTATATCTCGGTCAACCCGGTCACGGATCCCGCCAAGATCGCCGAGCGCGCGGAGTTCTTCCAGAAGCGCGCCGGCCACTACTTCCAGAACTGGGACGACCTCTACGGGAAGTGGCGCACGAAGATGGACGCGCTGCTCGAGGACGTCATGGGGCTCGAGGTCCCGGACCTGCCCGCGTACGAGCCCGACGAGGTCGTGTTCGGCGACGAGAACACGAGCTTCTACAAGGTGCTCGACGCGTACAGCCGCTGCCTGCGCATGTCGGAGCTCATGTGGCAGCACCACTTCGAGTTCCTGCTGCTCGGCTACGGCGCCTACCTGACGTTCTCGGACTTCTGCAAGCAGGCGCTGCCCGACATCCCCGACCAGCACATCGCCCAGATGGTGGCCGGCATCGACGTGCTCATGTTCAAGCCAGACGAGGAGCTGCGCCGGCTGGCCCGCCTCGCGCTCGACAGCGGGCTGGCCCCGGTCTTCGCCGACGGCCGCACGCCGGGCGAGATCGACGCCGAGCTCGCCAAGAGCGCGGAGGGACGCAGGTGGCTCGACGAGCTCGAGGGCGTCAAGGACCCGTGGTTCAACATGGGCACCGGCGACGGCCTCTACCACTACTACCGCAGCTGGTTCGACGACCCGAGCATCCCGTACGCGTCGATCGCGGGCCACATCAGCGCGCTGTCCGAGGGCCGCGACATCGAGCGCCCGACCGAGGAGCTCGCGCGCGAGCGCGACCGGCTGGCCGAGGGATACGCCGAGCTGCTCACCGACGAGCAGCGCGGGCCGTTCCAGGAGCTGCTCGGCCTCTCGCGCACGGTGTTCCCCTACGTCGAGGAGCACAAGTTCTTCTGCGACTACTGGTTCCTGACCCGCTGGTACAACAAGATCCGCGAGTTCGGCGCGCTGCTCGCGCAGCACGGCTACCTGGAGGACTCCGAGGACGTCTTCCAGCTCTCCCGGCACGAGGTCATGCAGGCGCTCGAGGAGCTCGTGCTGCACTGGGCCTCGGGCGGCCTGCCGCTCGGCCCGACCCACTGGCCGAAGATCGCCGCGCGGCGCAAGGAGCTGCTCGAGAAGCTCGGCGACTGGACCCCGCCGCCGGCGCTGGGGACGATGCCCGAGGCGGCGAACGACCCGATCACGGTCATGCTCTGGGGCATCACGCCCGAGCGCCTGCAGTCCTGGGCGCGCGCCGGCGACCAGGGCGCCGAGCTGCGCGGCTCGGCCGCGGCGCCCGGCGTGGTCGAGGGCATCGCGCGCGTTGTGAAGAGCGTCGACCAGATCGGCGAGGTGCGCGACGGGGAGATCCTCGTGTGCGGCAGCACGTCGCCGGCGTGGGCGCCGATCTTCAGCCGGATCTCCGCGACGGTCACCGACATCGGCGGCGTCATGTCGCACACCGCCATCGTCTGCCGCGAGTACGGCCTGCCCGCGGTCGTCGGCACCGGGCGCGCGACGGCGCAGATCCGCACCGGCCAGCGCGTCCGCGTGGACGGCACGGCCGGCACCGTCACCGTCCTCGAGGGCGAGGCGGCGGGCGCGTGACGCACGACGAGGGACACATCCCGGGCGCGGCCCCCGCCGACGGGTACACGCGGCCGCTCGCCGATCTGCGTCACGCGGATGCGGCGCGGTTCGGCGGCAAGAGCGCCAGCCTGGGCGAGCTCATGGCCGCGGGGATCCCGGTGCCGCCCGGCTTCGCCGTCTCGACGAGCGCGTTCGAGGCGTTCCTCGAGGCCGGCGCGCTGGCCGGCACGATCGCCGACGCGATCGCCGGCGTGGCGCCCGACGACGTCGAGGCGCTGCAGGCGGCCTCGGCCACGATCATGCGGGCCATGTGCGCCGCGCCGGTGCCCGCGGGCGTGCGCGCGGAGATCGCCGACCGCTACGCCCAGCTCGCGAGCCAGAGTGGCGAGGCGGAGCCCGCGGTCGCGGTCCGTTCGAGCGCCATCGGCGAGGACAGCGCCGAGGCGACGTTCGCCGGACAGCAGGAGACGTACCTGTGGGTGCGCGGCGCCGACGCGGTCTGCGATGCGGTCCGCGACTGCTGGGCGAGCCTGCACAGCCCCCCGGCCATGGCCTATCGCGCGCGGCTGGCCGCGATCGGGCAGGAGCCGGCGATGGGCGTGGCGGTCCAGCTGATGGTCGACGCCGAGGTGTCGGGCGTCATGTTCACGTGCAACCCGGTCAGCGGCGACCCCAGCATCGTCGCGATAAACGCCAGCTGGGGGCTCGGCCTCGGCGTGGTCGGCGGCGAGGTCACGCCCGACGAGTACCTGCTGAGCAAGGTCACGGGCGAGGTCGTGCGCGAGACGATCAGCGCCAAGCACATCGAGTACCGGCCCGACCCGAGCGGCCGCGGGACGGTGCGTGCCGACGTCGAGCCCGCCCGCCAGGAGCAGCCCTGCCTGGACGAGACCGCGCGGCGCGCGCTCGTCGACGTCGCGCAGCGCGTGCAGAAGTACTTCGGCTCCCACCAGGACGTCGAGTGGGCGATCGCGCGCGGGAGCGAGGCGCCCGCCGGCCTGCACGTCGTGCAGTCGCGTCCGGTCACCGCGACCGGCGCGACGGCCGCGGCCGGCGCGGCCGACCCGAACGCGTCGGCGCTGTCGCTCGTCATGGGCACGTTCGGCGCGGGGCAGCGCAAGCCCTCGCCCGAGGACGACGCGAAGTAGCCGCTATGGGCCTGACCGACGAGGACGTCAGGGAGATCCTGCGGATCATCGACGAGTCCGAGCTCGACGAGCTGCGGATCGACATGCCGGGCTTCCAGCTGCACGTCCGTCGCGGCGGGACGCCGCCGCCCGCGGCCGCCGAGGACCCGCCGGCGCTCGCGCCGCGCGAGCCCGAGCCGGCGCCCCAGGCCCCGCCGCACGCGCCGCCGGCCGCC
>DATAAR010000128.1:0-8656 GCA_036259975.1 Solirubrobacteraceae bacterium
GCCGCTCGGCCAGCTCGTCTGATGGGAAGGACGCCACGGCCGCAACCTAGCCGCGCGGGCGGACGGACCGGACGCGCGGCCGCGCGCCCGGACCCGTCGTGAGCGAGCGCCGTCTACGCGCCCGTGTTGCGCTTCGCGCCAACCGCCACGCCCGTGGCCACCGCGGCCGCGATCCCCACGCCGACGAGCAGCCGCGCCGGCGGCAGCTTGCGGCCGAGATACCACTTGGCGCCCTTCCAGACGGCGAAGCCGAGTGCCTTGTAGAGCATGCTCCGAAGGCTACTCCTCGCGCTCCGCCCGCAGGCGGTGCGCCATGCGCGATTGCAGCGACCACAGCTCGATGAAGCCCGGCGACGCCTGCTGCGAGAACAGTCCGCCGGAGGTCTCGAACGTCGCGAGCTGGGCGTCGTACACGGCGTTCGGCGACTGGCGGGTCACCACCCGGGCGGTGCCCTTGTAGAGCTTCATGCCGATCGTGCCGGTCACGTGCTCGTTGACCGAGTTCATGTACGCGTCGAGGTCGCCCCGCAGCGGCTCCCACCACAGCCCGGCGTAGACGAGGTACGCCCACTTGCGGTCGAGCTCGCCCTTGAACTGGTTCTGGTGGATCGTGCCGACCAGCCGCTCGAGCTCCGCGTGCGCGGGCAGCAGGACCGCGGCGGCGGGGACCTCGTAGATGTCGCGGACCTTGAGCCCGACGATGCGGTCCTCGATGTGGTCGACGATCCCGACGCCGTGGCGGGCGCCCACCTCGGCCGTCCGCTCGAGGAGCTCGACGATCCCCATCCGCTGCCCGTCGAGCGCCACCGGGACGCCGCGCTCGAAGGTGACCTGGAGCAGCTGCGGCTCGTCGGGCGCCTCCTCGGGCCGGGTGACGAGCTGGAAGACGTCGTCGTCGGGGGCGTGGTCGAGCTCCTCGATCCAGCGGCCCTCGGAGCTGCGCCCCCAGAGGTTGTCGTCGATGGAGTACGGCGTCTGCTCGGCGCCGCCCTTGATCGGGATGCCGTTGGCGCGCGCATACTCGATCTCCTCCTCGCGGCCCATCTGCCAGCCGCGCACCGGCGCGATCACCTTGAGCTCGGGCGCGAGCGTCGCGATCGTGGCCTCGATGCGGACCTGGTCGTTGCCCTTGCCGGTGCAGCCGTGCGCGATCGTGTCGCAGTTGTGGCGGCGGGCGTACTCGACCGCGAGCTTGGCGATCAGAGGTCGCCCAAGCGCCGTGAACAGCGGGTACGCGAGCCCGTAGATCCCGTTCGCCTTGATCGACGGGACGACGTACTCGGTGGCGAACTCCTCGCGCGCGTCCACCACCTCGGCGGCGACGGCGCCGAGCTGCTCGGCCTTGCCCCGCACGACGTCGTAGTCCTCCCCGGGCTGACCGAGGTTGATGGTGAGCGCGACGACCTCGGCGTCGTACTCGTCCTGGATCCACTTGAGCATCACGCTCGTATCCAGGCCGCCGGAGTACAGCAGCAGCACGCGGCCGACCTCACCCGGCTCGGCGAGGTACGACGCGGTGCGCGTGTGCGGCGTGGTCTGGACCTGGGGGCTTTCGGTGGCGTCCGTCATTCGGCGGTGCAATCTACCCGCCGACGCGCTGCGCCCCCGTGTAGACGTTCACCGTCCCGCGGCGCGCGAACCCGCACAGCGTCAGGCCGCGGTCCTCCGCCAGCGCGACCGCGAGCGACGACGGCGCGCCCACGCCGACCAGCACCGGCGCGCCGGCGACCGCCGCCTTCTGGACGAGCTCGAACGACAGGCGCCCGCTCACGCACAGCAGCCGGCCCGCCAGCGGCACGAGGCCGTCGAGGAGCGCGCGGCCGACGACCTTGTCCATCGCGTTGTGGCGCCCGACGTCCTCGCGGGCGAACAGGAGCCGCCCGTCCGCGTCGAACAGGCCGGTGGCGTGCAGGCCGCCGGTCAACTCGAACCCCGGCTGCGCGAGGCGGTCGGGCAGCGCGGCGAGCAGCTCGCGCGGCACGACCGGTCCCGGCGCCACCAACGGGCACTGGACGGCGACCTCCTCGAGCGCGCCCTTGCCGCACACGCCGCACGACGACGTCGTGTAGAAGCGCCGCTCGCCGGGGTCGCGCAGCAGCGGCCCTTGCACCTCGACGATGTTGGCGGCGAGGTCCTCGGTCAGGCCGGCCCGGCGTGGCCCGTCGATCAGCCCCTCGCCGTAGAGGAAGCCGAGGGCGAGCTCCTCGTCGTGGCCCGGCGTCCGCATGGTGACCGCGAGCGGCTCGCCGTCGACGCGGATCTCGAGCGGCTCCTCGACCGCCACGCGGTCCTCCCGGCCCTCGCGGGTGATGCGCGCGGTGAGGTAGGCGGTGTTGGCGTCCGGCATCGCCTTGTGTTCTACCGCGGCCGGACGTACTCTCGCCGGGAGCCGCCATGCTGATGCTCATCGACACGCCGGATCCGCGCTACGGCGGGGATCCGGGGGGCGACGGGCCCGGCCCACCGCACGTCGGCGTGCGGACGGTCGCGCTGCTCGGCGGCTGTGCGATCTGCCTGTACCTGGCCCGCTTCACGTTCGGCGTCGTGCAGTTCGCGCTGCTCGCCGGGGCGTTCTCGGCGCTGCTCGCGGCGATCTTCTCGCTGTGGCGCCCGAGCGACGGGCCGCCGGCCGAGGAGCCCTGAGCGATGTTCCTGATGCTCATCGACACGCCCGACCCGCGCTACCGGCGCGAGCCCGAGCCCGACCCCGAGCCGGAACGCGAGCCCTGGAGCCGGCGCCACCGGCGCGCCCGGCTCGTGCTGCCGTGGGTGGGCTGCGTCCTGTGCTTCATCGTCGCCTACCTCGTGCCGCCGTTCGCCACGTTCGTGCTGACGGTCACCGCGCTCATGCTGTTCTTCGACGGCGCGCTTGCGCTGCTGCCCACCGGCGACGGCCTCTGGAGCAACCGCCAGTAGGGATCCGCGCCGCTCAGCCCCGGCGCTCGTCCGCCGGGAGGTCGTCGGGCAGCGGGAGGTCGCGCGGCGACACCGGCTCGCTCGTCTCCCAGTCCGGATAGGCGAGGCCGTCGCGACCGTCGTGCTCGCCGGCGCCGCCGAGCGCGAGGAGGCTCAGCGTCCCGGGCCCGCGGTTGACCATCTGGCGGCGCAGCTCGGGCGCCACGCGCACGAGCTCGCCGCGCTCGAACGTCCGTTCCTCCCCCTCGACGAGCAGCGTGAGCGTGCCGTCCAGGACGACGTAGACCTCCTCCTGGCGCTCGTGGCGGTGGATGCGCTGGCGCTGGCCGGGCCGCAGCACGATCTGGTTGAGGCCGAACGAGCTCACGCCGAGCGCGGCGCGCAGGCGCACGAAGCGGTCGTCGGGGTCGTCCTCGAGGCGGGTGGTGGCGATGCCCTGCTCCATGCCGGGGATCCTATGGCCGCGGGCGGCCGGGATGGCTACAGAAGCGCGCGCAGGCGGTCGACGGCCTCGTCGGCCTCGGCCTCGCCGATGATCAGCGGCGGGAGCAGGCGGATCGTCTCCGGGCCGGTCGCGTTGCACACGAGCCGCTGCTCGAGCAGCGCGCGGCGGACGGTGGCGGGCGCGTCGCCGCGCTCGAGGTCGAAGGCGACCATCAGCCCGCGCCCGCGGACGTTCCGCGCGCCGGGCAGCTCCTCCAGCCGGGCGATGATCCGCTCGCCGAGCTCGCGCACGCGCGCGTGGAGCGCCGGGTCCTCGAGCACGTCGAGCGCCGCGTGCGCCGCCGCGCTCACGACGGCGCCGCCGGCGAAGGTCGAGCCGTGGTCGCCGGGCTGGAGCACCTCGGACAGCCGCTCGCCGGTGATCAGCGCGCCGATCGGCAGCCCGCCGCCGAGCGCCTTGGCGGTCGTCATGGCGTCGGGCACGACGCCCGACTGCTGGTATGCCCACAGCGTGCCGCAGCGCCCGAGGCCGCACTGGATCTCGTCGTAGATCAGCGCGGCGCCGACGGCGTCGCAGGCCTCGCGTGCGGTGGAGAGGAGCTCGTGGGGCAGCGCGTGCACGCCGCTCTCGCCCTGGATCGGCTCGAGCAGCACGGCGGCGGTGCGCTCGTCGACCGCCCCGGCGATCGCCTCGGCGATGGGCTCGATCGCCTTGAAGCCCGGCACCAGCGGCGCGAACGGCGCCTGCTTGCCCTCCTGCGGCGTCGCGCTCAGCGCGCCGTAGGTGCGGCCGTGGAAGCCGCGGTGCAGGACCACCACGTCGCCGCCGGCCTTCGCCTTGCGGGCGAGCTTGAGCGCCGCCTCGACCGCCTCGGCGCCGGAGTTCGTGAAGAACACCGTGCCGCCGAGTGAGCTCTCGGCCAGGCGCTGCGCGAGCCGCGTCATCGGCTCGGTGTAGAAGAGGTTGCCGACGTGCAGGAGCCGGCCGGCCTGCTCGCGGATCGCCGCGACCACGCGCGGGTGGCAGTGGCCGACGCTCGACACGCTGATGCCGGCGAGAAAGTCGAGGTACTCGTTGCCCTCGTCGTCCCACAGCCGGGCGCCTTCGCCGCGCACGAAGCGCACGGGGTAGCGCGCGTAGGTCGGCATCAGGTGGTCGTTCACGGTGGTGCTCGCCTCGGTCATGCGGCCGCCCTGATCTTCGTGCCGAGCCCGGCGTTGGTGAACAGCTCGAGCAGCAGCGCGTGCGCGACGCGGCCATCCACGATGTGCGCGTGGTTGACGCCGCCGTGGATCGCGTTCAGGCACGCCTGGAGCTTCGGGCGCATGCCGCCCGCGATGCCGTCGAGCGCGGCCTCGACCTCGTCGGCGCCCGCCTCGGAGACGACCGAGGCCGCGTCGGCGGGGTCGCGCAGCCAGCCGGCGACGTCGGTGAGGAAGATCACCTTGTACGCGCCCAGGGCGCGCGCCACGGCGCCGGCCGCGTCGTCGGCGTTGACGTTGTACGAGTTGCCCTCGCGGTCGGCGCCGACCGAGGCGACGACCGGGATGTAGTCCTGGGCGATGTGGTTCAGCACGTCGACGTCGA
This sequence comes from Solirubrobacteraceae bacterium, assembly GCA_036259975.1. Taxonomy (GTDB): domain Bacteria; phylum Actinomycetota; class Thermoleophilia; order Solirubrobacterales; family Solirubrobacteraceae; genus JAOPZW01. The sequence goes on from DATAAR010000128.1 coordinate 4,949, forward strand.
CGCGCTCGATCCGGCCCACGAAGCCGAGGTCGGTGCCGTCCTGCGCGGCCTGCTTCGAGACGCGGAACAGCAGGCCGTCGTCGCCGCACAGGCCGACCGCGGGCTGCCCGTGCCGGTTCAGGCGCAGCACGATGTCCTTGTTGACCTTGCCGACGAGGACCATCTTGGCGACCTCGACGGTGTCGGCGTCGCTGACGCGCAGCCCGCCGACGAACTGCACCGGCAGCCCGAGGCGCTCCATGTAGCTCGTGATCTCGGGGCCGCCGCCGTGCACGACGATCGGGTTGATCCCGACGTACTTGAGCAGCACGACGTCGCGCGCGAACTCCTCGCGCAGGGCGGGGTCCTCCATCGCCGCGCCGCCGTACTTGATGACGACGGTCTTGCCGTGGAACTCGCGGATGTACGGAAGCGCCTCGAGGAGCGTGCCGACGTCGCGCATGTCGCTCAGGTGGTGTAGTCGGCGTTGATCGTCACGTAGCCGTGCGACAGGTCGGAGAAGAAGACCTCGGTCTCGTGGCCATCCCCGGGCAGGCCGACGACGTACTCGACCTCTTCGCGCGCCACCCGCGGGACGAGCGCGTCGAGCTCGTACGGCACCGCCGCGCCGCGCCGGCAGACCGGCACGCCCTCGATGACGATGTCGAGCGGCAGCGGCCCGGTGTCCATGAGCGCGCCGCCGACCGCCTGCGCGATCCGGCCCCAGTTCGGGTCGCCGCCGTTGAGGGCGGTCTTGACCAGCGGCGAGTTGGCCACGCCGCGCGCGGCGCGCTCGACGGCCAGACCGTCGCCGCCGGTGACGACCACGCGCCCGACCCGGGCGCTGCCCTCGCCGTCGCGGACGATCTCGATCGCGAGCTGCCGCAGCACCGAGTCGAGCGCCTGGCCGAAGGCGAGCTCGTCGTCCGTCTCCTGCGCGATCTCCACGCCGCTCGCGCCGCTGGCCATGAGCAGGACGGTGTCGTTCGTCGACAGCTGACCGTCGACCGTGATGCGGTCGAACGAGCGCTTGACGGTCACGCCCAGGAGCAGGTCCGCGGTGTCGGGGCTGAGCGCCGCGTCGGTCTGCACGAAGCAGAGCATCGTCGCGAAGCTCGGCTGGATCATGCCGGCGCCCTTGGCCTGGGCGCACAGCCGGACCGTGCCCCCGCCCGGCAGGTCGATGTCGAGCGTCGCGCGCTTCTCGAACGCGTCGGTGGTCATGATCGCAGCGGTGAAGTCGGCGTCGCCGTCGGCGCGCAGGCGGCCGGCCGCCTGCTCGAGCCCGCTCACGATCGCCTCGGTGTCGAGCGGCACGCCGATCACGCCGGTGGAGGCGACCGCGACGCGGTCATGGGGCACGCCGGCGGCGATCGCGGCGGCGCCCTGCATCTTGGCGGCGTCGTCGAGCCCGCGCCCGCCGGTGGCCGCGTTCGCGTTGCCGGAGTTCACCGCGACCGCGCGCAGGCCGTCGAGCCGCGCGCGCTGCCGGCAGATCGTCACCGGCGCCGCGACGACGCCGGAGCGGGTGAAGCGCGCCGCGCTCGTCGCGTCCTGCGCGTCGCACACCAGCAGGCCGACGTCCGGCCGGCCCGACGCCTTGAGCCCGGCGGCCACGCCCGCGGCGCGGAACCCGTCGGGCAGGCCGCCGGCCGCCTCGCGCGCGCCCATGGGCGCGTCGACCCAGCGCGAGCGGAAGAACGTCGACGGCGCGGCGCTCACGGCTCGATCCCCGCCGTCTCCTCGAGCCCGAACATGAGGTTGAGGTTCTGCACAGCCTGGGACGAAGATCCCTTCCAGAGGTTGTCGATCGCGGCGAACACGAACGCCTTGCCGGTGCGCTCGTCGAGGCGCACGGCGATGCGGCAGATGTTCGTGTCGCGGACGTCGCGCACGCCGGGGGGACGGTCGACGAGCTCGACGAACGGCTCGTGCGCATAGGCCTCGGCGAACAGCCGCCCGATGTCGTCGGCGGACATCGGCTCGCGCAGCGTCGCGTAGCAGGAGACGAGCTCGCCCTGGTCGAGCGGCACCAGGTGCGGCGTGAACGTCACGTGCAGGGTCTCGGGCGCGCCGGCGGCGCGGAGCTCCTGGTCGATCTCCGGCATGTGGCGGTGGCGGCCCACGCCGTAGGGCGTGACGTTCTCGTCCGCCGAGACGAAGTGCGTGGTGTCCGTGGCCTTGCGCCCGGCGCCCGACACGCCGCTCTTGGCGTCGACGACGACGTCCTGCAGGTGCTCGGCGAGCGGCGCCAGCGCGAGCACGGTGGCGGTCGGATAGCAGCCGGGGTTGGCGACCAGCGCGGCGTCCCTGACCGCGTCGCGGTAGCGCTCCGGCAGGCCGTAGACCGCGCCGTCGACGAGCTCGGGGTTCGGGTGCTCGACGTACCAGCGCTCGTACTCGGCGACGTCGCGCAGGCGGAAGTCGGCGGACAGGTCGACCACCTTGACGCCGCGCTCGCGCAGGGCGGCGACGACCGGCGCGGCGGCGCCGTGCGGGTAGGCGACGATCGCCGCGTCGACCTGGCCGTGGCGGTCGACGTCGAGCTCCTCGAGCGGCAGCGGCACACGGTGGTACGGGTACAGGTCGTCGAGGCGCCGGCCCGCGTCGCTGCGGCTCGTGACCGCCACGAGGTCGAACGCCGGGTGGCGCTGGAGCAGCTTGGCCGCGAGCGCCCCGGTGTAGCCCGAGGCGCCGGCCACGATGGCGCTAGGCACGCAGCTCGCCCCCCAGGTCGCTCTGGAGCGCGGCGACGATCCGGTCGCGCAGCGGCACGACATCGTCGTCGGACAGCGTCCGGTCCGCCGCGCGGAACGCGAGCGTGAGCGCGAGCGACTTGCGCCCCTCGCCCACCTGCTCGCCGCGATACACGTCGAACACACGCGCGTCGGCGAGCAGGTCGCCGCCCGCGCGGCGGACGACCGCAAGCACGGCGGCGGCCGGGACGTCGTCGGGGACCGCGACCGCGAGGTCCTGGCGCAGCGCCGGGAAGCTCGTGAGGTCGCGGTACGTCGGCACCGCGTCGGCGTGCCTGACGAGCCGGTCGAGGTCGACCTCGAACGCAGCGGCGCCGTCCTCGAGGTCGTGCTCGCGCGCGACGAGCGGGTGCAGTTCGCCGATCCAGCCGAGCGGCTCGCCCTCGCTGCCGGCCAGGACGCGGGCGCTGCGGCCCGGATGCAGGAACGGCTCGGTCGCGGGCTCGACCCCCAGCTCGACGCGCAGGGTCTCGAACACCGCCTCGAGCAGCCCCTTGGCCGCGAAGTAGCCGGCCCGCGGCGGTTCTGGCGTGCCCCAGCTCGGCGGGTGCAGGCGCCCGGCGAGGACGGCGCCCAGCGCGCGGTGCTCGTGCGGCAGGCGATGGTCCATGCCGCCCCGGCGCGGGCTCGCGCCGTTCGTCGCGTCCGGCGCCTCGGCGGGCCGCAGGTAGACCGTGCCCTGCTCGAAGAGCTGCAGGTCGCCGCGCCCGTGCGCGACGTTCAGGCGCGCGGCGTCGAGCAGCGAGCCCAGCAGCGTCGTGCGCATGACCGACTGCTGCTCGGACATCGGGTTCTGGAGGGCGACGAACCGCGCGCGCGGGTCCGCGTCGTCGAGGCGCGCGCGCGCGGCGAGCCCGGGGTCGGTGAAGCTCCAGCCGACGATCTCGTGCATGCCGCGGCCGGCGAGCGCGTCGACCGCGCGGCGGCGCAGGCGCTGCTCGACGCTCAGGCGGCCGGCCGCGCCGCGGCGCTT
>DATAAR010000129.1:0-7997 GCA_036259975.1 Solirubrobacteraceae bacterium
GAACGCCCCGCCCCGCTTGGCCGGGCGCACCGGGGCGTCGATCCAGCGCTCGTCGAAGAACCGCTGCGCGGTGTCGGCGAGGACGGGCGAGAAGTCGCGGAAGGAGGTCAGCACGATCTCGGTCGCCTCGGCCCACTCGACTTCGACCTCCTCCGTCGCGACGGAGGCCATGCGGTCGTAGTCGGCCAGCCGGTCGAGCCCGAGCAGCCCCGCCTTGAGCCGGTACCACCGCTGCGGCAGGTCGTAGTTCGCCCGGACCGCTGCGATGAGCGCCTCGACGGACTCGTCGCTGGCCTCGTTGGCGAGGTTGCGACTCGCGATCCACGTCGGGTACTTGCGCAGGCGGTCGTCGACCGCCTTGTCCTGGGTGATCGTGTTGTAGATGTAGGCCCGGGTGCGCAGCCCCGGCTCGAGCGCGGCGGTGACCGCCTCGGCGGTGGTCCGGCGAACCTCGCGGTCGGGCGACATCAGGCGCGCGAGCGCCACGTCGAGCGCGACCGGCTCCGCCTCGTCGGGCAGGTCGACCTTGATCGCGCTCGTCTGCTCGGAGAACAGGCGCGACCACGCGTCGCGGCCGCTGACCGCCTTCTCGCTCATGATCTTCTCCTCGGGCTCGCTGAGGAGATGCGGGCGGTAGCGGCGGACGGTGCGCAAGTGGTGGCGGCTCGTCTCGAGGCCGTCGGCGGCGAGCAGCTCCTCGACGCGGTCATCGTCGACCGCGGCCCACTCGAGCTCGAAGAACAGGAGCTTGGTCTCGACCGCGGTCGCGCGCTCGGTGACGCGCGCGAGCAGCGCGCCGTTGGCGGGGTCGGCGGTGTCGACGGAGAAGCGGAGGTGGGCGTAGTTGCCGGCGCGGCCGACGAGCTCGGTGATCTCCTGCAGCTCGCGCATCGCGTCGGCGAGCTCGGCGCCGTCGAGGTCCTTCACCCGTCCGGCGTAGCGCTCGGAGAAGGCCGCGGCACGTTGGTCGGCCTCGGCGAGCTGGCGGTCGGCGCCTTCCGGGCCCTCGCCCTCCACGAGGGGGTCGAGGTCCCAGGCGACGGCTTCGAGATCGGTCACGCTCATCGGCGGAACGTTACGCGGCGGGGCGCCGGGCGGCGATCGTTCGCACTTTGCGAGTTCCTTTCGGCGCCGGGGTTGACACCGCCATCGCGACCCGCGTAGGTTCTTCCCAGACGCGGAACCGAGCTGCAAAGAGCGAGGCCCAGGAGTTGCGAGGCCCGCCGCCATGATCCCGGGGCGCCCTTCGCGGAGCGACCCGGAGGATGGCACTCCAGGCGGCTCGGAACCGCGTCGCCTTCGTTAACGCGCCGGTCCCGCCATGCTTGCGGCGTGACCACCGCCGTCGTCGAGACGCCGCGCCTGCGGCTGCGCCCGTGGCGCGCCGCCGACGACCTGCCCGCGCTCACGGCGACATGCGCCGACCCGGAGGTCATGCGCTTCGTGGCGCCCCACCGGCCGCTGCGCGCGGACGAGAGCGCGGCGCTGCTCGCGCGCATCGAGGACCACTGGCGCGAGCACGGCTACGGGCTGTGGGCGCTCGAGCCCCGCGCGAACGGCGCCGGCTGCATCGGCTTCACCGGCCTGGCGATCCCGTCGTTCCTGCCCGAACTGCTGCCGGCCGTCGAGATCGGCTGGCGCCTGGATCGCGCGTGGTGGGGGCGCGGCCTGGCCACCGAGGCGGCGCGCGCGAGCGTCGCGTACGCCTTCGAGACGCTGGGCCTGGCGTCGGTCGTGTCGATCATCGACGCCCGCAACGAGCGCTCGCTGCGCGTGGCGCGGAAGCTCGGCATGCGTCCCCAGCCGGACCGCCTGCACCCCGTCACCCGCCGCCGTTTGCGCGTCATGGAGCTGGGAAGAGAGGGGCGATGAAGCGCTCGACGGATCGGATCCTCACCACGCACACCGGCAGCCTGCCGCGCCCGCCCCAGCTGCTCGCCGAGCTCATGCGCCGCGACCGCGGCGAGCCCGTGGACGCCGACGCGCTCGCCGCGCGGGTCCGTGCCGCCGTGGCCGACAGCGTGCGCCGCCAGACCGAGGCCGGAATCGCGGTGGTCAACGACGGCGAGGCCGGCAAGATCGGCTACTCGACGTACGTGACCGAGCGCCTCGAGGGCTTCGGCGGCGAGGCGGATCCGCCCGGCCCGCCGACCGACATGCTCGAGTTCCCCGACTACCTCGCGCGGACGACCGGCGACGCGGACGCGGGCCCGGCGATGCCCGCCTGCGACGGGCCGGTCTCCTACCGCGACACGGACGCGGTCCGCGCGGACATCGCCAACCTCCGCGCGGCGCTCGAGGGCACCGGCGCGGAGGACGCGTTCCTGAGCGCCGCCTCGCCGGGCGTGGTGGCGTTCTTCCTCAAGGACCGCCACTACGGCAGCCACGAGGAGTACCTGTTCGCGATCGCCGACGCGATGAAGGCCGAGTACGACGAGATCCACCGGGCCGGGCTCGTCCTGCAGCTCGACTGCCCCGACCTCGCGATCGCGCGCCACCGAATCGGCACGGAGAGCCTCGACGACTTCCGCCGCTTCGTCGCGCTGCACGTCGACGCGATCGACCACGCGACGCGCGACATCCCGCCCGAGGACCTGCGCATGCACGTGTGCTGGGGCAACTACGAGGGCCCGCACCACCACGACGTGCCGCTGCGCGACATCGTCGACATCGTCCTCGGCGGGCGGCCGGCGGCGGTCTCGTTCGAGGCGGCGAACCCCCGCCACGCCCACGAGTGGCGGGTGTTCGAGGACGTGAGGCTGCCCGACGGCAAGGCGCTGATCCCGGGCGTGATCGACTCGACGACGAACTACATCGAGCATCCCGAGCTCGTCGCGCAGCGGATCGCCCGCTACGCGCGGCTCGTCGGGCGCGAGAACGTGATCGCCGGCACCGACTGCGGCTTCGCGAGCTTCGCGGGCTCGGCGGCCGTCGATCCGGCGATCGTGTGGGCGAAGCTGGGCGCGCTGGCCGAGGGCGCCGAGCTCGCCACCCGGGAGCTCTGGTAGCCCGTCGCTACGCTGGGCCGGGCATGTTCAGCTTCCCGAACCCGGTCAACGAGAAGGCGGCGCGCGTCGTCGCCGGCGTGGTTGCCCTGACCGGCACCGTGATCCTCGCCACCGGCTGGCACTGGCTGCTCGTGCCGCTCGCCTACGGCTTCTGGGCGCGCGTGCTGACCGGCCCGACGCTGAGCCCGCTCGGGCGCCTGGCGATGCGTGGGATCGCGCCGCGGCTGGGCGCCCCGAAGTACGTGCCGGGCCCGCCGAAGCGGTTCGCGCAGGGAATCGGCGCGGTGGTCAGCACGACCGCGGCGGTGCTCGCGCTCGGGCTCGACGCCTCCGGCGCCGCCGACGTTGGTGTCGCGGTGCTCGTGGTCGCCGCCACGCTCGAGTCCGTGTTCGGGTTCTGCCTCGGCTGCCGGCTGTTCGCGCTGCTCATGCGCGCCGGCCTGGTGCCCGCGGCGACGTGCGCGCGCTGCGCGGACATCTGGTCGCAGCCGCAGGGCTTGCGCCCTTGAGCCGGCGATTTCGTCGGTACACTTCGTAAGGACATAACCCCTGGGGACGACAGGCTTCGACGTGGTCGATTCGCAGGGGTGGTCGCGAGCCGAGGTTCCGGGAGGCCTCGTAAAACACCCGGAAAACCAATACGTGCGGACTCTCACGAGTACGTCCTCGCCGCTTAGTCGATAGCTAAGCCGTGAGGTTCCGGCCCCCGCCTGTCGGCCGCGGGGATGTTCCGGAATCAGAATGCCGACTCACCCGGGGCGGCCCGCCTCCGCCAAGCCGGGGACATCTCCAGGAGGCTGGTCTCGAGCGACCCCGCCGGCGAGGCGACCTCGAGACGAGACCCAGAGCGCCGGCTACGCTCGTAGACACCACCTTTGGCGCGATCGCGGACGCGGGTTCAATTCCCGCCGTCTCCACTTTTCAGCTCCGAGCCAGACAGCGCATGACACATCGCCCGGGCAACGCGCGCCCGGCGATCGTCATCGGGGCCCGCGTCGGCGCGGCCGCGTCAGCGTCGCCCCCTCCCGACGCTGCGCGGCGCGTGGACGAGCGCCGCTGGCGGCTGACCGCGCCGCGATAGGCTGGCGCCTTCGTACCCTCTCCGGAGGCCGGCATGGGCACCGAGCAGTACCACGAGCCCCCCGAAGAGCTCCCGCAGGACGCGCGCACGTTCGCGCGGATGTGCACCTCGCTGATCGAGGAGGCCGAGGCGATCAACTGGTACGCCCAACGGCTCGCGCTCGAGCGCGACAGCGCCGCCGCCGCGATCATGCGCGACGCGCAGAACGAGGAGTTCAAGCACTTCAGCATGGACCTCGAGTACCTGCTGCGCCGCACGCCGCGCTGGCGGACGGTGGCCGAGCGGATCCTGTTCCAGCCCGGCGACATCCTCGAGCACGGTGAGGCGGGGGAGGAGGCCGTGGACGCCGGCAACGAGGACGAGGCGGACCCGGCGCCCGCCCCGCCGCCGCCGGCGGCGCCGGGGTCGCTCGGGATCGGCAGCCTCAAGGGGCGCGAGCGGTGAACCACCTGCTGCGCGAGCTCGCGCCGATCACCGACCGCGCGTGGGACGAGATCGAGGACGAGGCGCGCAGCGAGCTCGTCGTCGCGCTCGCCGCCCGCAAGCTCGTCGACTTCTCCGGCCCGCACGGCTGGGAGCGCTCCGCGACGAACCTCGGCCGCACGGAGGCGCTGCCGGGCGGCGGCCCCGTCGAGGGCGTCGAGGCGGTGCGCCGGCGCGTGCTGGCACTCGTCGAGCCGCGAGCGTGGTTCAGCCTGTCGCGCGCCGAGCTCGAGGCCATCGATCGTGGCGCCCAGGACGTCGACCTCGACGCGCTCGACCAGGCGGCGCGGCGCATCGCGCTGGCGGAGAACACGGCGGTCTTCAACGGCTGGGCGCAGGCCGGCATCACCGGCATCGGGCCGGCCTCGCCGCACGCCCCGATCGCGCTCACCGACGACATGAACGCCTGTCCGCGGCACGTCGCCGAGGCGGTCGAGGTCCTGCTCTCCCACGGCATCGAGGGGCCGTACGGGCTCGCGCTCGGCCCGACCGTGTACCGGCGCGTGATCGAGACGACCGAGCACGGCGGATACCCGCTGTTCGACCACCTGCGCAAGATCCTCGGCGGGCCGCTCGTGTGGGCGCCCGGGGTCGACGGCGGCGTGGTGGTGAGCCTCCGCGGCGGCGACTTCCTGTTCGAGTGCGGTCAGGACCTCGCGGTCGGCTACCACGCCCACGACGCCGACTCGGTTCACCTGTACCTCGTCGAGACGTTCAGCTTCCGCGTCGCGACGCCGGAGGCGGCCGTCGCGCTACCCGCGCGCTGACCCTCGGCCGGCCCGGCGACGGGAATCTCGGCGCTCACAGGGGTGTGCGAGTTGCGTATGGTCGTCCTGACGATTCGGTCCTGCCGTTCGCCGACCTCGGGGACGCCGCCGAGTGCCCCGGATTCGACTGCGGCCGGTCGCGGAGCCACCGAGGAGAGGGGAGTTCCATGTACGAGAAGGACGGCGAGCAGTACTTCGTCGTCGACGGCCACGTCCACTTCTGGAACGGGAGCGCCGAGAACCGCAACAAGTGGGGCGAGGGGTTCATCGCCTGCTTCTACGACTACCACCGCAACCTCAGCCCGGAGGAGTACGTCTGGCCCAAGGAGAAGTACGACCGGTACTCCGAAGAGGACATGATGCATGACCTCTTCGAGGTCGGCTACGACGACGTCGCGATCTTCCAGCCCACGTACCTGAGGGACTTCTTCCCGGGCGGCTTCAACACCACCGAGCAGAACGCCGAGGTCGCGGCCCGCCACCCGGGCAAGTTCATCGTGAACGGGTCCTTCGACCCGCGCGACGGCGAGCGCGGCCTGGACGAGCTGCGCCGGCAGAAGGAGACGTACGCGATCCAGGGCGTGAAGCTCTACACCGCGGAGTGGCACGGCGACTCCCGCGGCTGGAAGCTCGACGACCCGGCGGCGCGGCCGTACTTCGAGCTCTGCGAGGAGCTCGGCATCAAGAACATCCACGTGCACAAGGGGCCGACGATCTGGCCGCTGAACCGCGACGCGTTCGACGTGCACGACGTGGACCCGATCGCGACGGAGTTCCCGAACCTGAACTTCATCGTGGAGCACTGCGGGCTGCCGCGGCTGGAGGACTTCTGCTGGATCGGGACGCAGGAGCCGAACGTGTACGGTGGCCTGGCCGTCGTGATGCCGTTCATCCACTCGCGGCCCAAGTACTTCGGGCAGGTCGTGGGCGAGCTGCTCTACTGGCTCGGCGAGGACCGGATCCTGTTCGCCAGCGACTACGCGCTCTGGCAGCCGAACTGGCTCATCGAGAAGTTCGTCGACTTCCAGATCCCGGAGGACATGCAGAGCGAGCTCGGGACGATAAGCACCGAGCAGAAGAAGAAGATCCTGGGCCTGAACGCGGCCCGGCTCTACGGCATCGTGGTGCCGGAGGAGATGCAGGTGGCCGAGCCGGCCGGCGCGGCCGTCGGCTCGGAGCCCGTGAGCCCGGCATGACGACCGTCCCGGAGGTCCTGGGCGCCCTCGCGGGCGTCCGGGACCCCGAGCTCGACCAGGACCTGGTCGAGCTCGGGTTCGTGACGGACGTGGCGGTCGACGGCGATGCCGTGGCGGTGCGGCTGCGCCTGCCGACGTTCTACTGCGCGCCGAACTTCGCGTTCCTGATGGTCGCCGACGCCCGCCGCGTCGTGGAGGCGCTGCCCGGCGTCGAGGTCGCGAGGATCGCGCTCGAGGACCACTTCACCGCCGACGAGATCAACGCGGCCGTGGACCGCCAGGCCGGCTTCACCGACGCGTTCCCGGGCGAGGCCGTCGCGGAGCTCGACGACCTGCGCCTCCTGTTCCAGCGCAAGGCCCTCACCGCTCGCGAGGGCCGGCTGGGCGAGGCGCTGCTCGCGGCCGGACGCAGCGAGGCGGAGCTCGCGTCGATGCACCTCGACGAGCTGCCGCCCGGGCCTGACGCCGAGCGCTGCGTGCAGCTCCGCGCCGAGCTCGGCATCGACGCCGACCCACGGGGGCCGGCGTTCGTGACCGGCGACGGGACGGTGCTGACCGCGGAGGACATCCCGCGGTTCCTGCGGTTCGCTCGGCTGGTGTCGCGCTCGCTGGAGGGCAACGCGCATTTCTGCCGGGGCATGTTGAAGACACGCTATGGACTCACCGACGAGGAGGTGGCGGCATGAGGGCGGCGCGCCTGCACGCATATCACGAGCCCCTGAAGCTCGACGAGGTCGACGAGCCGAAGGCCAAGGGTCCGCTCGACGTGGTCGTGAAGATCGGCGCGGCGGGGCTGTGCCGGACGGACCTCCACATCCAGGAGGGCCAGTGGGCCGAGAAGTCCCAGGTCAAGCTGCCCTACACGCCCGGCCACGAGAACGCCGGCTGGGTGCACGAGATCGGCCCGGCGGTCACGAACGTCGAGGTCGGCGACACCGTGATCGTGCATCCGTTCATCACGTGCGGGCTGTGCCGCGCGTGCCGGGCGGGCGACGACATGCACTGTGAGAACGGCTCGTTCCCCGGGATCAACCGCGACGGCGGCTTCGCGGACTTCCTGCTCACGAACGCGCGATCGGTCGTGAAGCTCGACCCGAAGCTCCAGCCGGCGGAGATCGCCGCGCTGGCGGACGCCGGGCTGACCGCGATCCACGCCGTGAAGAAGGCGATCCCGGTGCTCGGCGCGGGGACGAAGGCGGTCGTGATCGGCGCGGGCGGCCTCGGGCACATCGGCATCCAGTGCCTCAAGGCCTACACGCCGACGGAGATCATCGTGGTCGATCCGAACGAGAAGGCGCTGGAGCTGGCGCGCGAGCTCGGGGCCGATCACACCGTCAAGGTCGAGGGCGCCTCGCACATCCAGGCCGTGCAGGAGCTGACCGACGGCCGCGGCGCCCAGGCGATCATCGACTTCGTCGGCGAGAACGGCGCGGTCGAGGACGGCGTGGCGATGATCGAGGAC
>DATAAR010000130.1:0-19939 GCA_036259975.1 Solirubrobacteraceae bacterium
CTCGCTATGCCCGAGCCCGCCCTGGACCCGCTCGCGCCGTTCCGGCTCGACGGCCGGGTGGCGATCGTCACCGGAGCGAGCTCCGGCCTCGGCGCCCGCTTCGCGCGCGTGCTCGACGCGGCGGGCGCCAGGGTCGTGCTCGTCGCCCGCCGGCTCGAGCGACTGGAAGCCCTCGCCGAGGATCTCGACGACGCGCTCCCGGTCCGCTGCGACCTGCAACAGACCGAGGGCCTCGACGACGTCATCTCGGCGGCGATGGAGCGCTACGGCCGCATCGACGTCCTCGTGAACAACGCCGGGATGGTCGATGCCGAGCCCGCGCTCGACGAAGCCGTCGAGCGCTTCAGCGACGTCATCGCGGTCAACCTCATCGCACCATTCGCGCTTGCCCAGCGCGCGGCCCGGGCGATGCTCGACGGCGGCGAGGGGGGCGCGATCGTCAACGTCGCCTCGATCCTCGGCCTGCGCGGCGTGGGGCAGATCCCGCAGGCCGGCTACGCGGCGTCGAAGGGCGGCATGGTCAACCTCACCCGCGAGCTGGCCGCGCAGTGGGCGCGCAAGGGCATCCGCGTGAACGCGATCGCCCCCGGGTGGTTCGAGAGCGAGATGACCGAGGACATGTTCGCCGAGGAGAGCGGCCGCAAGTGGGTGGCGCGCCGCGCGCCGATGGGCCGCCACGGGCGCGAGGGCGAGCTCGACGGCGCGCTGCTGTTCCTTGCGGGCGACGCGAGCAGCTACGTGACGGGCCAGGTGGTCGCCGTGGACGGCGGCTGGACCGCGGTGTGAGTCGGGTACCGTACGCGCCGTTTTCCAGCGGTCGAGGACCGGGGAGCCAAGAACGCGATGACACCGCCGAAGTCGCCCGAGCCCGACTCGTCCGGGGAGGAGCGCAAGGCTCCGCCGCCGCGCCGCCTGCCGCCGCTGTGGCGGCTCGCGTTCGACCTCGTGGAGCGGCCGATCGGCGCGGCGTCCGAGAGCTTCGTGCAGAGCGAGGTCTTCATGGACGCGCTCGCCGCCGGCTGGAAGGTCCAGCGGCGGATGACGCGCGAGGTGCAGCGCGGCATCGGGCTGTGGCTCGACGTGCTGGCGGTACCGCGGCGCAGCGACCTGACGACGCTCGTCAACCAGGTCGCGAGCCTCGAGCGCCAGGTCCGGCAGGTGACCCGCGAGCTCGAGCGGCGCAACGGTTCGGAGATCTCGCAGCAGCGCCCCGCGGCGACGACGCGGCGCTCCTCCGCGAAGGCGAAGGGACGCTGATGCCATCGCTCATCGAGCGCCAGGTGCTCCGCGCGCGCAACGGGCTCGCCTACCTGGCCGGCACGAACCGCCCGGCGATCGCCCAGACCCCGAAGGACACCGTGTGGCGGCGCGACAAGGCCCAGCTCTGGCGCTACCGCCACGCGGAGGGCGAGGGCGTGAGCATCGCGCCGCCCATCCTCATCGTGCACAGCCTGGTCAGCAAGAGCTACGTGCTGGACCTCATGCCCAACAACAGCATGATCCGCTACCTGCTCGGCGAGGGCTTCGACGTCTTCCTGCTCGACTGGGGCGTGGCCGACGCCGCGGAGGCCGAGAACACGCTCGAGGACTACGTCGACGACTACATCCCGGAGGCGATCCAGGCGACGCTTCGCGAGGCCGAGACCGACGAGGTCAACCTCATCGGCTACTGCTTCGGCGGCGTGCTCACCCTCCTGCTCGCGGCCGGCCATCCCGAGCTGCCGATCCGCAGCCTCGTCACGCTCGCGACGCCGGCCGACTACAGCAAGATGGGCTTCATGAGCCAGATGTTCGCCCGCGGGCGGCTCGACCCCGACGACGTCATCGACGACACCGGCCTCGTGTCGTCGACGCGGATGGACGAGGGCTTCCAGGCGCTCAAGCCCACCGACCAGCTCGTCCAGCAGGTCAACCTGCTCCAGAACCTCTGGAACGAGGAATTCGTCGAGGGCTTCGTCGCGATGAACCAGTGGGCGCGCGACCAGGTCCCGTTCCCCGGCGCCGCGTTCCGCCAGACCGTGCAGGTGCTCATCCGCGACAACGCCCTCATGCGCGGCGTGATCCCGTTCGGGCGCGGCGAGGTCAGGCTGCAGGACATCAGGGTGCCCTACCTCAACGCGTTCGCTGAGCAGGACGGGATCGTCCCCGCGGCGGCCTCCGCGCCGCTCACCGAGCTCGTCGGCTCGGAGGACGCGAGCGAGCTGCGCCTCCAGTCCGGCCACGTCGGGTTCGTGGCGGGGCGGCAGGCGGCGAAGGTCGCGCGACCCCAGATCGCCGACTGGATCCGGCGCCACAGCGACGAGGTGTGAGCCGCAGGCGCCGGGCGCCTACCCGATCGCCTTCTCGCGCCCCTGCCACTCCTTCTCGCGCAGGACGAACTTCTGCACCTTGCCCGTCGAGGTGCGCGGCAGCTCGCAGAACTCGACCGCGCTCGGGCACTTGTACTTCGCCAGGCGCTCCTGGCTGAACGAGATGATGTCGTCCTCGTCGGCGTCCTTGCCGTCCTTGAGCTCGACGAACGCCTTGGGCCGCTCGCCCCATTTCTCGTCGGGCATCGCGACGACGGCGACCTCGAAGATCGCCGGGTGCTCGGCGAGCACCTGCTCGACCTCGATGCTCGAGATGTTCTCGCCGCCGGAGATGATGATGTCCTTGGAGCGGTCGCGCAGCTCGACGTAGCCGTTCTCGTCCCACACGGCGAGGTCGCCGGAGTGGAACCAGCCGTCGCGGAAGGCCTCGTCGGTCTCCTTCTCCTTGTTGTGGTAGCGCAGCATCACGCTGTTGCCGCGCATGACGACCTCGCCGATCGTCTCGCTGTCGCGCGGCACGTCGTTCATGTTCTCGTCGACCACGCGGACGAGGTCCGAGCCGTTGTAGGTGTGGCCCTGGCGCGCGAGCAGCTTCGCCTGCTGCTCATCGGGCAGATCGCTCCAGTTCGGGTGCCAGGAGCACGCCATCACCGGCCCGTACGTCTCGGTCAGCCCGTAGAGGTGGATCGGGTGCAGGTTGAGCGCGCGCATGTCCGTCAGCAGCTTGGGCGACGGCGGCGAACCGCCGGTCGGCACGGTCACGCGCTGCCCGAGCGGGTGCGCCTTCTCGTGCGCGACGATGCTCATGTGGATCGTTGGCGCGCCGCTGTAGTGCGTGACGCCCTCGGCGTCGAACAGGTCCCAGATCTTCGCGGGCTCGACCTTGCGCAGGCAGACGTGGGTGGCCGCGACGGCCGTGACCGCCCACGTGAGGCACCAGCCGTTGCAGTGGAACATCGGGAGCGTCCACAGGTGGACGGAGTCGTAGCCGAGCTGCGTCTCGAGCGCGACGCCGTGCGCGCGCAGGTAGGCGCCGCGGTGGCTGTAGACCGCGCCCTTGGACTTGCCGGTCGTCCCCGACGTGTAGTTGATCGAGATCGGGTCGTCCTCGCTCTGGAGGAAGTCGTTGATCGGGTCGTCGGAGCCGGTCTGCAGTAGCTGCTCGTAGGGGTCGTCGTCCTGGCCCGTGTCCTGCACGACGATCTTCTCGATGTCGCCGACGTCCACCCCCTCGAGCTGGTCCTCGAGCTCGTGGTCGATGACGAGGATCTTCGAGCCGGAGTCCTTGAGGATGTACTCGACCTCCTTGGGGCTCAGCCGCGTGTTGATCGCGACGAGGACGGCCCCGGAGAGCGGCACGCCGTAGTGCGCCTCGAGCAGCGCCGGCGTGTTCGGGCACAGGACGGCGACGCGGTCCTGGCGCTCGATCCCGCGCTCGCGCAGCGCCGAGGCGAGCCGGTTGCAGCGCCGCTGCAGCTCGGCGTAGGTGCAGCGGCGCTCGCCGTGGACGACCGCGGGGCGCTCGCCGAGGGTCTCGGCGCTGCGCCGAAGGAAGTTGAGCGGCGTGAGCTCGGCGCGGTACGGCGATGCCTTCATCCTGGACTCCCCTGGGTCGGAGCTGCGCGAGCGCACGGCTCGGCGCGCCCGCGCTTGCCGGTTGCCCGCCGCTGTGCCGGACAAACGGCGGCCGTGCGTTGGCGGACAGCGCTCGCTGCAGCGCGTGTCAGAGCAGCGCGCGCGCGACCTGGAGCAGCCGCGGCACGCCGTCGCACAGCGCGCCCGCCCACGGGTCGTCGCGCTCGCCGCGCAGGTAGCGGCCGTAGATCGCCTCGCAGAACACCGACGCCTTCCACAGCGCGAAGGCCTCGTACCACCGCAGGCGCGAGACGTCGTGGCCGGTGCGCTGCGCGTAGCGGTCGATCAGCTCGGCGCGCGACGGGAAGCCCGGCCGGGAGGTCACCGGGCTGAGGAGGAGCGGATGCTCCGGCGCGCCGGGCTCCGACCAGCTCACGACGAGGTAGCCGAGGTCGGCGAGCGGGTCGCCGAGCGTCGCCATCTCCCAGTCGAGGATCGCGACGAGGCGGGCGGGCGCGTCCACGCCGACCATCACGTTGCCGAAGCGGTAGTCGCCGTGCACGACCGTCGCGGGCGGGCTCGCGGGCATCGTCGCCTTCAGCTGCTCGCCGATCTCGAGGCACTCGCCGAGGTCGCGCGTGGCATTGACCTCCCAGAGGCCCGACCAGCGGCGCAGCTGGCGCTCGAGGTAGCCGGTCGGCTTGCCGAGCGTCTCCAGCCCGCACGAGCGCCAGTCGACGGCGTGCAGCTCGGCGAGCGCGTCGACGAGCTCGAATCCGAGCCGGCGGCGCTCCTCGGGCGTGTCGAGCTCGCGCGGCACGCTGTCGCAGATCAGCGCCCCGACCACCTCCGCCATGAGGTAGAACGGTGCGCCGATGACGGCTTCGTCCTCGCACACCGCGAGGATCTCCGGGACGCGGACGCCGCCGCGCGCGAGGCAGACCTGGATCCGCGCCTCGCGGACAATGTCGTGCGCCGACGGCGGTAGCGGCGGCGGCGGCGGGCGGCGCAGGACGACACGGGCGCCGTCGCGCTCGACGAGGTACGTGAGGTTCGAGGCGCCGTGGCCGATGCGCCGAGCCTCGGGCGGTCCCGAGCCGAGCCCCTCCGCGTCGAGGAACGCCTCGAGCGCGCGCAGTGGCAGGAGCTCGGGGGCCGGAACCGTCATGCCATCCTCCCGGCAGATGTGGCGCCGCCGCTGCGCTGGACCGGTCGCACGCGCGGGATCCTAACCGTGGGTCGCGCGGCGGCCGGACCAGCGCCCGAGCGCCATTTTCGCCTGCGTGAATTCGAGGGTCTCGGTATCAATGTCTAGTTCAGGTTGAGGGTCGAGCGGTAGTCCGGCGGCATGCGGACGGCGCGCGTCGTCGCGGAACGGCGGGGCCATCTGGACGAACGACCAGTACGGGTAGCTGGCCTGGTCGTTCGTACGGTCTGGGGGCTCGTCGCTTGCCCGGTACCTCCGGCACCGTATGGTGTGAACCGGAACCGCTTTCAGGGAGGAGAGCAAAAACGCAGCGGCGGCTTCCCAACCCTTGTCCGAGCTGGCTGGCGCCCCAGGGGCGCCGCGCGGCCGCGTGCCTAGGATCGCTGGTCCGCGGGCCGCTCGGCGTCGCGGTCGTGACGGCTGCGCTGCTCGGCGGGTGGACCGCGACCGCCGCAGCGGACGACCTCGCCGGCGGGCGAGCGGATGCCGCTGCCGCCGATGCGGTCGCGACCGCCGAGTCGGCTCCTGCGGCTGCCGCCACGCCGGACGATCGGACGCAGTCCTCGACGCCGGATGGCGGCGCGAGAGACGCTGCTCCCAGCGCCGACGCCACCGCGTCGACCGGCAAGGCCGAGTCGACCGGCCCGGGCGCGCGCGAGCCCGCGCCCCCGGACACCGGCGCCGAGGCCGGCACCGACGGCGAGTTGCAGCGAGCCGCCGCGGACCGTCAGCCCGCTGTCGCGGACAAGGCGCCGCAGCCGCGCCCGGCCCCTGCCGTCGCCGAGCCCGCGCACTCGGGTGCCGGCGCCGCAGCGGACGACGGGCGGACCGCCGGGCCGTCGCCGCGCGGGGCGGCCCCGTCCGAGCGCGGCATCGCCAAGCAGCGCGGAGGTGGCAGGTCCGGGAAGCCGGACGCGCCGAAGGCGTCCGGTGCCGATGGCCGCGGCCCGGTCTCCGCGCCGCCCGCCCGTCCGCGGCCGGGCGGCGCTCCGGTGTCGCCCCCGGGTTCGACTTCCGCTCCGTCGTCGCCCGGGCAGTGGGGCCCGGGTAACGGTCCGTCGTCGCCCGCCTATTCGGGTCCCGGCAATGGCCCCTCGTCGCCCGGCCAGTCGGGTCCCGGCAAGGGTCGCTCGTCGTCCGGCCAGTCGGGTCGCGGCCAGGGTCCGTCGTCGTCCGGTGAGTCGCGTCCTGGCAAGGGTCCCTCGTCGCCAAACTATTCGGGCCCCGGCAACGGCTCCTCGTCGCCCGGCCGCTCGGGCCCCGGCAATGGTTTCTCGTCGCCCGGCCACTCGGGTCCCGGTAACGGTCCCTCGTCGCCCGGCCACTCGGGCCCCGGCAATGGTCCCTCGTCGCCCGGCCACTCGGGCCCCGGTAACGGTCCGTCGTCGCCCGCCGACCCGGTGCGGGGCGGCTCCGATCCCAAGGCTCCGATCGACGGCGAGCCCGCGGGCGATCCGTCGGGCACGCCCTCGAACGGCGCACCGGAACAGGACCCGGCGAACGCTCGTCCGCCACTCCCGGTTGCCCCGCCGCCCGCCAGCACGGCGGCGTGGACGGCGGCTCACGCGCCGTTCGCCGCTCCCCATGCTGTGCCGATCGCGACCGTCGCCGACTCCGCGGCCGCGCCGGTCGCGCATCCTGCGCCGAGGGCGCTCGCTCCGGTCGCCGGTGTCCCGGCCCCGCACACGCCGCAGCCGGTGAGCACGCCGTTCCCCGCGCGGGCAACGGATTTCGCGCCCGCGAGCGCCCGGCCGGTGTCCACGAGCGCCCTGCCGATGCCGACCCCGATCGCCCGCTGGTCGGCTCCGGCGATGGGCGGCCGTTCACTTCTTCCGTACGCCGACAGCCCGATCGCGTTCGCGGACTCGACCTCGCGGAAGTCTGAGAACCATGGGTCGACGCCCGCCCCGGTGAAGCACGGGGCCGGCCGGCCGAGCCCGACGGCGCCGCCGGCACCGCCGGGCAGCGCCGGCGCCGCCGGCAGCGGCGCCGCCGGCGGCGGCGGGGCGTCCACCGCACTCTTCTGCGCGATTCTCGTCACGCTCCTGGCATATCCCGTTCAGGAGCTTCGTCGCCATCGCTTCCGGCTGGTCCTCGCCGGACCCGTCGGAGTCGTCTTCCCTCAGCAACGGCCCGGCTGACCCCTCCGGGGAGGTCACAGCCTGCGCTCGGGCGTGCCATGACGCCCGGCGTTCCACTCGAGCCGTTCTGGAGGAAGACCCATGACCGTTCGCCCATTGGGCCATGGCTATAGGGCACATAGCAACATCCCACCCACGGGAGCCCCGCGCGTCACCGGAGGCTCCCCATGAACCGCCTGTTCGTCGTCGCCGACGAGGCCGCTGTAGAGCCCGCGACCCGCTTCGCGCGCAGCTGCTCGTCGGGACTGAACCTCTTCGCCGTAACCGACGGCGAGACCAGCATCCGTGAGGCCGTCCGGGAGGCACAGCCCGACCTCGCCGTCCTCGTGGGGGATCACGCCGAGACAGCCGCGCGGCAGGCCCGTGAGGTCGCCGACGAGGCACCTTCGGCCGTGATCCTCGTCCTGACCCCGGGCGCTGACGGTGCGGGCCTCGACGAGGTCTGCAACGCCGCCGCGATGGTATGCGTGGCGGTCGCGTCGGGAGAGCGCGATCTCGACAGCCTCGCCGGCGAGCCGACCAACGGCACGCCGTCGGGCGCCCACGTCAACGGCAGCGGGACGGGGCCCGCGAGCCCGTCCACTGCCCTGAACGGGGCGGTCGCGGAGGACGTCGCACGGGAGCTGGCGGCAGAGCCGTGGCCGCTCACGCCGCGCGAGCTCGAAGTCCTCTGCCTCGCCGCCGAGGGGCACTCGAACGCGCAGATCGGCCGCCACCTCTGGGTGACCGAGCAGACCGTCAAGTTCCACCTGTCCAACGTCTATCGCAAGCTGGATGTGTCGAACCGCACCGAAGCCAGCGCCTGGGCGATCACACGCGGGCTCGTCTCAGGGCCCGGCAGCGTGCGAGATCCCGGAGTGGCGCGTGCGGCCGTGATGGCGCGCTAGCCCGACAGACCGCAGACGGGACCGGAGGCCGCCCCGACCCTCGCCGGCTGCCGGTCCTGTGATGCACCACGCGGACGTCGCGCCCGGGCCCCCGGGCGGACGCTGCTCGTGGCTCGTATCCGAGCGACCGCCACGGATGCCCCCCATCCCGATGAAAAGCCCCGCTCTCGCGGGGCTTCTTCGTACCAGAGCGACGGTACTCGAACCCGCGACGTCCGGCCTGCGCGCGCGGCCGCCGCGACCCGTGCGTGTCCCCTGCGATCCGACCGTGCCGATCCGACCACGGCTACGCGGGGTCGTTGCGCGGGCCGGTCGCTGCGCCTACGCTCGGCGGTATGGGCGACGTGCGGCGATACACGGCAGCGGCCGGTTCGACGGATACGTTCGGGCGAGTGCTGTGCAGCAGCCGCGCGCATCACTTCGTCGTGGACGGTCCGGTCCACAACGGCTGCCCCGGCGAGGAACTCACGCCGGCCGAGCTCTTCCTCGCCGGCGTGGCGGCCTGCGGCGTCGAGCTGATCCAGGTGCTCGCGCGCGACCAGGGCCTGCCGCTGAGGGGTGTGCGATCGACGATCGACGGCGAGATCGACACGGATCGGCCGGTGCGCTCCGACGTCACCGTCTTCACGCGGGTAGGTCTGCGGCTCGAACTGGAGGGTGTGACCGCCGATCAGGGCGAGCTGCTGGTCAAGGGCTTCAAGGGCCGCTGACCGCTGTACGGCAGCGTCGCGGTCGCGACGCCCGACGTGCAGGTTGAGTTCAGCACGACGCGGTGATGCGGCGCCGACGGGCCGCGCCGGCCCGGGCGCCACATGGCGGCCTGCGGGCGCGTTCCGCGGCATCGGCCACAGCACGCTCCGGTACGTCCAGCCGCGGCTGGACGAGCCGGGGGTGAGCTGGGGCCGAGAGGACACGGACGACGACGCGGTCCGCCGTCGCGGGTTCTCAGCGGCGGCGCCCTTCCGCGACGGGCGCGTGCGGCGAAGGGCCGGTGTGCGGGATGGAGGTGACGATCGGAGTGAGCATGGCGCCAGAGTGCCCCGCGTCGCACACGCGCGGCAGGGACCCAAGGGGTGAACCGGCAAGCCCTGACCGAAGGCCCCGCTCCGCCGGCGAGACCACACCTTGCCGCGCAACGCCGGCGCCGTGATCCTGAGCACAAAGCGCCACGAAGCTATCCCCGAGCCTGTATGCAGCGGGTTATGCTCGGTCGCAGCGATCAAAGGAGAGGCCCGAGGTGCCGCTGATCCGGCGCCAGTTCTCCCTCGCTGTGGGGGACATCGTCGATGGGCGGTTCCGTCTCCTCGCCGAATTGGGCGAGGGCGGGATGAGCCGCGTGTACGAGGCGGAGGACCTCAAGTACGACCGCCCCGCCGCCGTGAAGGTCCTCGCGCACTGGCTCGCGGAGGACGACGAGTTCCGCGAGCGTTTCAGCCGCGAGGCGGCGGCCGCCGAGCGGGCGAATCACCCACACGTCCTCCCGGTCTGGGCGCACGGCGAGCAGGACGGCCTGCTGTTCCTGGTGACGCCGCTGTGCGATTGCGACCTCGGCGGGGTGCTGAGGCAGCGCGGTCAGCTCGACGCCGGCACCGCGCTGGCGATCATCGCGCAGGTCGCCTGGGCGCTCGACTGGGCTCACGGCCGCGGGATCGTCCACCGCGACGTCAAGCCGGAGAACGTGCTGCTGATCACCGGTCCGGGCACCGACCACGCGTACCTGGCGGACTTCGGGCTTGCCAAGGTCGCGAGCGCTCAGACGCTGACGCAGTCGGGACACCCAGCCGGCCTGACGCCCGCGTATGCCGCCCCCGAGCAGTGGCTCGACGAGGCGGTCGGCCCGGCCGCCGACCAGTACGCGCTCGCCGCCACGCTCTACACCTGTCTCGCCGGCCACCCGCCGTTTCACCCGCGGCGCGGCCCGTCGCTTCGCGAGGCGCACCTGCGAGACATGCCGCCCGAGCTCACGGGCGTCGTGCCGGGTCTCCCGGCCGGCATCGCCGAGGCTGTGTCACGCGCACTCGCCAAGGATCCGCGGCGCCGCTTCGGAACCTGCGGGGAGTTCGTGACCGCGGCACAGAGCGCCATGCAGAGGGCGAATCCGCCGGCGACGCCCGGCCCGGCGGGCTCGACGGACGGCCGGAGCGCGTCGTCTGCGGCGGATCAGTCCGCGGCCTGGGCCCCCACCGCGCCCGACATCCCCGGGCCTGAGGCCACGGGACCGGCGGACGAGCCGGCGCCCGCGTCGGCGCCGGTCGTCCTGACGCCGGAGCCCGCGCCGCCCCCGCATTTCCCTGCGCCGACCCGGCACGGGCGGCGCCGGCTCGTGCTCGCGGGGACGCTGGCCATCGCGCTCGCGACGGTCGTCGCCGTCGCGCTCGTCCTGCTGTCCGGCGGCGCCGACCGACCGACGTCGCGCGCGCCCGACACGCCGGCCTCACGGCTCAGCCAGATCCGCGTCGGGGCCGGCCCCATCGCGCTCGCCTCCGGGACGGGCGGCGTATGGGTCGCCAACTCGGTGGACGGCACGGTCAGCCGTATCGCCCCGCGCAAGGGCGCGGTGCGCGGCGGCCCGAGCCCCGCGGTCGACCGGCCGTTCAGCATCGCGGTCGACGACGGTGCGGTCTGGGTCGTCGGGCTGGACGGCGGGCTCGCGCACATCGATCCCCGCTCAGGCCGCCGCGTCGCGCGCGCGAACCTGGGCATCTCCGCCGACGGCGTCGCCGCGGGGGCCGGCGCGTTGTGGGTCATCAACACCACGGCGGGCACGGTCACGCGCGTGAGCACCCGCTCGTCGCGCCCGCACGTCGGGCGGCCGCTTCACGTCGGCGATGGCACGTCGGACATCGCCGTTGCCTTCGGCAGCGTCTGGATCACCAACAGCGGGTCGGGCACGCTCGTTCGCCTCGACCCGTCGAGCGGCCGCGTGCTGAGCACGACCCCGCTGCGGGGCGCCGCGGATGCGGTGGCGGTCGGCGAGGGCGCCGTATGGGCGCTCAGCCCGGGCCGCGGCCGCGTGTTGCGGGTCGACCCGGCCTCGGGCGCGACCGAGGTCATCGCGGTCCCGCGAGCGGAGGGCGGCGACATCGCAGTCGGCGACGGCGCCGTCTTCTACGTCAGCCACGACGACGGGACGGCCGTGCGCATCGATGCCGCAACGCGCCGGCGCGCCGGCGCGCCGGTGCGCGTCGCGGCCGATGCCCGCGGGGCCGCGATCGCGGACGGGGCGCTGTTCGTCGCCAACTTCCGCCGCGGGACGGTGGCGAAGCTCACGTTCTGATCGAGGCGAACGATGCGCATCACGACTCCCGTCCTGCTGGCCGCGGCGCTTTTGGCGGCAGGATGCGGATCCTCCGCGTCGGAGGGCCCCAGGACGTCGAAGCCACCGGCCCAGGCGACGGCCGGCCGTGACGCCGTCGTGTTCGTCCAGGGCTTCTACCCCGCCACGAAGGCGACGGCGGCCAAGGCCACCGCGGCCACCGGCGTCATCTTCTCGGCACGCCAGGGCCTGGTGCTCACCGCCAACCATGCGGTGGAGCAGGCCCCGAACATCGACGTGACGCTCCGCGACGGCAGCCTCGTTCACGCTCGCACGGTCGCGCGTGCGCAGTGCCACGACCTCGCGGTGCTGAAGCTCGTGTCGCCGCCGCCCGGCCTGGCGCAGCTGCCGCTCGGCGACTCCGGCGCAGTCGGCGTCGGCGAGCCGGTCGCGACGATCACGTACCGGCCGGGCGCCGCGGAGAGCGAGCGCCCCGCGCCGACGCGCGTGCAGGGGACTGTGGCCGCCGTCGACGTCCGCGAGCGCTTCACGCCGCTGCCGCCCACGGGCCCGTTCATCGCGCATCGGACGTCGCTCCACGCCGCCGCCTCGGGATCGCCGGTCCTGGACGGGAGCGGCCGGATGATCGGACTCAACACGCTCGTCGCGCACCCCCGCACGCCCGACGTCCAGGGCGTCGAGTACGCACTGACGTCCAACTACATCCGCAAGCGTCTCGGCCAACTCCGCCGGGGTGTCGGGGGTGCCCTCGGCGGCTGGGAGGCCGAGCACAACGCCTGCCACGCGGCCCTCGAGAAGCTCGTCGGGATCGGGCACACGCATGAGTCGCGGACGCCGCCCCCGAGTGCCGGCCCGGGCGCGCAGACCGGCGCCCGGCAGACCGGCACGGGCGGCGGGACCGGCACCGGCGGCGGGACCGGCGCGGGCGGGACCGGCACGGGCGGCGGGACCGGCACGGGCGGCGGGACCGGCGCGGGCGGCGGGACCGGGACGGCCGCCGAACCCCCCGCCCGGACGCAGACCGCGCCGTGACCACGCGCGACTCGAGGGGTGGGCGCTTCACCCCAAGGGTCCGCGGCGGACGCCCGGCCGCGATCCCATCATTCGCATCCATGCCTCCCTTCGACACAGCAGACACGCATCGGTCGGCGTCTGCGGTATGGGTGCTCACCGACCGCCGCTACCTGTCCCAGCGGATGCCGAGCGCCGTCGTCGAATGGCTGGGCGCCGCGGGCCGGGCGCCGAGGTTGGTCGTGGCGGACGAGGGCGAACGGCGCGGCCACATCGCGCCGGTGACCGATGGCGGCGGGCAGTCCACGTGGGCAGGCCTGCGACCGGGCGACCTCGTGGTCGCGCGCAGCCGCCATCCGATAGCGCTGGGCCTTCTCGACGAAGCCGTCGCGCGCGGGGCGCACGCGCTCAACGCACCGGAGACGGTCCAGCGTGTCCGCGACAAGGTGACGTGCGCGCTCGCGCTCGCGCGCCGCGGCCTGCCGGTCCCGCGAACGCTGCTCGCCGGCCGGCCGGAGGACTTCGCCGATCTTCCCGACGAGGCCTTTCCGCTCGTCGTCAAACCGGTGCACGGGGACAACGCGCGGGGTGTGCGGATCGTCCCGTCGCGCGAGGACCTCGCATGGGTGGCGTCCACGAGCGAGCCGTTGATGGCGCAGGCCTATGTGGAGGCGGGCGGGTTCGACGTCAAGCTGTACGTCGCCGGTAGTCGCGTGTGGGCGACGCGTCGCCCGTCACCGCTGCGGGCGCCGGATGCCGAGCCGTGTCGCGTGCCGGTCACGGCCGGCCTGCGCCGGATCGCCGACGGCTGCCGGGCGGAGTTCGGGCTGCCGCTGTTCGGCGTCGACGTCCTCGAGTCGGCCGACGGCCTTGCCATCGTCGACGTCAACGAGTTCCCGAACTACACGGGCGTGCGCGAGGCCCCGGCCGCCATCGGCGAGTTGATCGTCGAGCGATCGGCCGGCGGCGTCGTCGCCCGGGCGGTCGCGGCTTGATCGGGATGTCCGCGGTCTGGGATGCTCGGTGACGCGATGGCCGGTAGCGTCGCGCTCGGAGCCCGGCTGGGCAGCTACCACCTCGACTCGATCATCGGCGGTGCGGGTTCGAGCGTGGTCTACCGGGCGACGCACGTGCGCCTGGGCAGCCGCGCGGCGGTGAAGGTGCTGGCGCCGGCAGCCGGCGCCGACGACGCCGCCCGAGAGCGTGTCCTCCGTGCGGCCGAGCAGGTCGCCGCGCTCGACCATCCGAGCGTCATCCCGCTCTACGACGCGGATGTCCAGGACGGCGCCGTCTACGTCGCCATGCGCTACGTGGCGGGCGGCGACCTCAGGGGCCTGCTGTCCCGGACCGGAGCCCTCGACGCGGCGGCCGTCGAGTCGGTGCTGGGGCCAGCGGCGCACGCGCTCGACGCCGCGCACGCCGCCGGCGTCGTCCACGGGAACCTCAAGCCATCGAACATCCTCCTCGAGCGGGACGCGGACGGCCGTCTCGCGCACGTCTACGTCAGCGACTTCGGCGCGCCTCCGCTTCCGGCCGGGCGAACCCTGCACGGCGCGGCGCTCGACCGGCTGGACCACGCGTCGCCGGAGCAGCTCGAGGGCGCGTCGCCGACGCCGCGTTCCGACGTCTACTCGCTGGCCTGCATCGCGTACCACTGCATCACCGGCCGCGTGCCGTTCGGCGCGAGTCTCCCCGGCGCAGCGCCGCGAGCGAGCGACGGCGCCACACCGCCGCCGCCGAGCAGCGTCCGCCGCGAGCTCCCGGCGGCGCTCGACGGCCCGATCCTGCGCGGCCTCGCCGTCGACCCGGAGGAGCGCTTCGGCAGCTGCGGCGAGCTCATGGCGGCGTTCGCGGCGGCGGCCGGCGACGCCGGCGCAGAAGCGCTTGCCGCGCCGGAGGGAGACGCCGTGGCCCCAGCCCCGGCGTCACGGCCGGCGACGGACGCCGGCCCGCCGCCCCCGGCGAGCGCCGAGCCGGCGGCGTCGTCGTCGCGGGCTCGCGACCGCACCGCGGGCGAGCGAGGGCCCTCGCGGATCCAGCGCGGGACCGCGGTCGCGGTCGGGCTCGCGCTCGTCGCGGCGGTCGCGGGCTATGCGACGTCGGCGCTCGTCGACGGCGGGGACGACGGACGGGGCTCCGCTTCCGCGCCGGTGCGCGCGGACGCGGCGAAGGATGGCCTGGGCGCGGTCATCGCCGCCGGCCTGCCGGGCCTCCGCTGCACGGTCACCAGCGCGCCGCCCGGCGGCGCGGTCGTCGAGAACGCCCGCTGCACGCCCGATGCGCGGCGCACGCCCGGCGTGAGCCGCGTGACGCTCGCCCGGTTCTCCAGCACGGCGGCCATGAACGACCTGTACCGCAGCGCACGCCGGCTCAGCCCGGACTCCTCCGCGCGGCTGCCGGGAACGTGCCGGCCGGACGTACCGTGGGGAGGAAGCGGGCGCTGGGCCGGCGGGCGGATGTTCTGCGCCGGAGCCGGGCGCGCGTCCATCACGTGGACGGTCGATTCCCTGCGGGTCCTCGCCACGGCGAGCGGCGTCAGGCGCTTCGAGCTCGGCACGTGGTGGCTGCGGGAGCGTGACCTGCGCAGACCCTGAGGTGTTGCCGCTCCACCCTTAGGGTCTGCTGCCGGCCGGCTGCGCCCGGGCGAGCATGCCCGCATGGGAACCACGTCGACCGCCGCCGCTCGCACGCATCCGCGCGCCGCCCTCGGGGGCATGCGCATCGCCTTCCTCATGCCGGGAGCGCCGCGGGAGCACCCGGTCTGGTCCCCGGTCGCCCAGCACCTCGCGCGGCGAGGCGCAACCGTCGAGATGCGGTTCGTCGAGCATTCGCTGACCGGCATCGCACCCGTCGGGCTCCAGCACGACCTGTACGTGGTCAAGGCCACGTCCGGGCTCGGCCTGAGCCTCGCCGGCGCGCTCCATGCGGCCGGGGCCGCGCTCTTCAACCCCTACCCGGTCGTGGCGCTCTGCCGCGACAAGGTCCAGACCACGCAGGCCCTGGCCGCCGCCGGGGTGCCGGTCCCCGAGACGTGGGTCACCGAGGACCGCGAGCGGCTGCGGCCGCTGCTGCAGGGCGGCCCGATCGTCGTCAAGCCGTCCCGCGGCTCGCGCGGGATCGGGGTCCAGGTCGTCGGCGACGAGGCCGGGCTTGAGCTGCTCGCGCCGGACGACGGGCTGCTCTTCGTCCAGCGCCACCACGCCCCGGACGGCGACGGCCTCGACCACAAGCTGTACTGCATCGACGGCGAGGTCTTCGGCGTCCGGCGCGTCTGGCCCTCGCGCACGTGGGAGGACAAGCTCGGTCGCCCGTTCGAGCCTGACGAGGAGCTGCGCGAGATCGCACGCCGGTGCGCATCCGCGATCGGCACGACGACGTTCGGCTTCGACGTCGTCTACAGCGGCGGGAGGCCGTACGTCGTCGACGTCTCCGGCCTTCCGGGGTTCAAGGGCGTGCCGTTCGCCGAGCGGTGCCTTGCGGCGGCCATCGAGGCGGCCGCGCGGCGGGTGCGCGACGGCGGACGCAGCGTGGAGGCCCTGTCGCGATGAGGATCCACTTCATGATCGTCCGGCGGGTCCCGGATGCGCCGAGCCCGGTGCTGGCCCAGACCTACCGGATCCTGAAGGAGCGCAACCACGACGTCTCCGCGAGCATCGCCGAGGACGAGGTCCGGCTGCTCACCGGCCTGGAGCCGGAGCACGACCTCTACGTCCTCAAGTCGCACACCGAGCTCTCGCTGAGCCTGGCCGGGCTGCTGCACGCGCGCGGCGCCCGGATCCTCAACCCGTACGCCGCGTGCGCGGCCACCCAGAACAAGTACATCGCCACCCGCATGCTGGCCGACGCGGGCGTGCCGACGCCGCGCACGTGGGTGATGGGGCACGCGGCGGCCTTCGCGGACGTGCTCGCCCGCCGCCCGCTGATCGTCAAGCCATACATGGGTCATCGCGGTGCCGGCGTGCGTGTCGTGCGCGACGTCGCCGGCCTGGCGGCCGCGGCCGCGTCCGCTGGGACCCCTGTGCTCGTGCAGGAGCACGTCCCCGGCCCGGGCGAGGACCTGAAGGTCTACGTGGTCGGCGACGACGTGTTCGCCGTTCGCAAGCCGTTCTCGGAGACGAGCTTCACCGTGCCGGGGCGGCCGGTGCCGGTCGACCCGGAGGTGCGCGAGATCGCGCTGCGCGCGGGGCGCGCACTCGGGCTCGGGCTGTACGGACTCGACGTGATCGAGTCGCCCGACGGACCGGTCGTCGTCGACGCCAACTACTTCCCGGGCTACAAGGGCGTCCCGGACGCCGGCGCGCGCATCGCGGACTACATCGACGCGCAGGCCCGCGCGGGGGGCCTCGCGCTCGCCGCCTGAGATGCAGCGGCCGCGTGACGACCGGCGTGCGCTGCTCGCGATCGTCGCGGAGGGCTTCCTGTCGCGGCTGAGCTTCGGCGTCCTGAACGTCGCGCTGCCGCTCTACGCCGCAAAGGAGCTCGGGATGGGCCTCAGCGAGATCGGGGTCCTGCTCTCGCTGAACGCGATCGTCGCGATCGCTCTGAAGCCGCTGATGGGGTCCGTCGCCGACCGCATCGGCCTGAAGCGCACCCTCAACGTCGCGGTGGTGCTGCGCAGCGCCGTGACCATGCTGCTGGCGCTCGCCGCGGTGCCGTGGCAGGTCTTCGCCGCGCGCTCGGTGCACGGTGTCTCGATCGCGCTGCGCGACCCGGTGGTCGGCGCGCTGATCGCGGAGTACGGGGGCAAGAAGCGGATCGCGCAGTCCTTCGCGTGGTACCAGACGGCCAAGAGCGTCGCCGGCAACGCCGGCAAGGCGCTGGCGCCGGCGCTGCTCGTCCTCACCGGCGGCGACTTCGGGCTCGTCTTCCTCGTCGCGTTCGCGCTGTCGGCACTGCCCGTCGCCGTCGTCGCGCTGTGGGTCCGTGACCCGTCGCCCGGTTCCGCCGTCAGCGTGATCGCGATCGCCGACCGGGCGAAGGCCGCGGACCGCGCCGCCAGGGAATCCGCACCTGTCGGCCGCGGGGCCATTGCGTCGTTCATGGGCCTCGGCTTCCTCGTCAGTGCCACCGCGAGCATGCTCTCGGGCCTCTTCCCGGTGCTCGTCACCGAGTACGCCGGGCTCCCCGTCGGCGTGCTGTCGGTGATGTACCTGATCGGGACCGCGGCGGCGTTCATGGGGCCGGTGTTCGGATGGATCGCCGACCACCTCGGCAACAAGGTCGTGCTGTCGCTTCGCAGCGCGGCGAACGTGCTGTCCTCCGTGCTCTACATCGCCGCGCCGGACATGCTCGGCATGTCGGCCGGCAAGGCGCTCGACGACATGGGCAAGGCCGCGTTCAAGCCGGCGTGGGGCGCGATGATGGCCGAGCTCTCGGCCATGGACAAGCGCCGGCGCGCGCGCATGTTCGGCTACATGACCGCCGGCGAGGACGCCGGTGAGGTCGCCGCGCCGATCCTCGCCGGCCTCATCGCCACAGGCTGGGGCATACCGGCGATGCTCGGCGCGCGCATCGTCCTCGCCGCGGGCGCCGAGGTCTACACCGTCGCGGTGACCCACCGCTACCTGCCCGCGGAGGCGGCGAGGTCGGCCGGCGCGCGTCTCGCGATCCCGGCTCGAGCGCTCGCCGGCGTGCTGCTCGGCTTCGGCAGCGGCTGGCTGATCGGCGACGTCCAGCGGCGCGCCGACGAGCGGGCCGCGGCGGCGCCCCGCGCGCACGCGCTGCGCGAAGCGCCGTCCGGCACGGCCGCGCGGTGCAGCGCGGATCCGACGTTGGCGGCGATCCGCCGAGAGACCGGCCGTTGCTGAGCGCGCCCGGCGCCGCGTTGCCTGCGAGCCCGCGCGGCGCGAGAATGGCCACATGACCGGCGGACGTTCCCTGGCGGGCCGGCACGCGGCGACACCGGCCGAGCTCAAGGCGCAGCTCGAGGCCGATCGTCGCGGCGAGCCGTACCTGCTCTTTCGCGACGGCGAGGGCCGCCAGTCGATCCTCGTGCTGCCGACCGAATGGCGCCCGATAACCGTCGGCCGCGGGCCGTCCTGCGACCTGTGCCTGAGCTGGGACGCCAAGGTCTCGCGCGTGCACGCGCAGCTCGAGCGCCTGGGCGACGACTGGACCGTGGAGGATGACGGCCTCTCGCGGAACGGGACGGTGGTCAACGACGAGCGGCTCGTGGGACGCCATCGCCTGCGCGACGGCGACGTCATGCACATCGGCGGCACCGAGGTCGTCTTCCGGGCCCCCGCAGGCAGCACGGACTCGACGGTCGTCGGCACGAGCCTCGTGGCGCCCGCTCTCCCCGAGGCCCAGCGTCGCGTCCTGGTCGCGCTGTGCCGGCCGTACCGCGACGGCGGGGCCTACGCGCTGCCGGCGACGAACCGCCAGATCGCGACCGAGCTCGTCCTCAGCGTCGAAGCGGTCAAGACCCACCTGCGCACGCTGTTCCAGCGCTTCGGCGTCGAGGACCTGCCGCAGAACGCCAAGCGCGCCCGGCTGGTCGAGCTGGCGTTCGAGACGGGCGCGGTCACGCAGCGCGACCTCGAGCGGTGACGCGGCCGCGGCCGGCTCAGGCGGCGAGCTGAGCCGGCCAGGTGCGTCGCGCGGCGGCGTCGAACCACCGGCCATGGGTGCGCAGGACCGCGCGCGCGAGCGGATGGGCCTCGTCGAGGCCGCAGACCTCGGCGAGGACCATCGCGGGGCTGCGCTTCGCGAGCATCTCCGCGAGCAGGAGGGACTGCGCATCGGCCGGATTACGGTAGGCGAGGGCGGCGGCGATGCCGGCGGCGAACGCGTAGGGCGCGCGCCCCGTCGCCTCGACCACGAGCCTCGCGGGGCCGACGAGCGGACCGTCCGATGCCAGCTTGCGGATCGGGTCGCGCGCCACGCGCTGCACCGCGTCGCGCAGCTCGGCGTTGCCGTAGCGCTCGAGCGCCCAGGCCACCGCGGCTCGCCCGCTGTCGTCGCCGTGCAGCGCTCGGGCCGAGGCGAGCAGCGCGCTCTCGACGAGCACGTGCACGCGCGGGTCGGCCGCGGCCTCGTGCACGAAGCGATGGCCGTGGCGGTGGCCGAGGAACGCCGCGAGCGCGTGGCCGGCGCTGAAGACGTACCGCTTGGCGCGCAGGTGGTCGTCGTAGCAGGCCGTCGCGCCGACGCGATCCAGGCGGGGCACCCCGAGCCGCAGCCGCTTCCCGTCGACGAGCAGCCAGCGGCTCGTGTCGCTGAGAAACTCCGGGCGGGACGAGGTCTTCCAGTCGCCCTGCGTGACCGCGGCGAATGCGATCGCCCCCGCGAAGCCGACGGGCGGCAGCAGCAGGGACTCGCGGGCGGCCGCCTGGCGCACCGCGTCCTCGAGCTGGGCCGCGACGTCCGCGTTCTCGACGACCCAGACGTCGATCGGCCGGCTCGTCGCTCGGGCCGCGAGCGCGCGGGCCAGCGGGGCACCGAGGGCCACGACGCCGGCGCTGCCGACGGCGGTGGCGATCACGTCGGCGCCGGCCCCGCGTTCGAGCGCGCGGTCGCCGACGAGGACCGGG
>DATAAR010000131.1:0-17290 GCA_036259975.1 Solirubrobacteraceae bacterium
GCCGGAGGGCGGCCCGCCGCCGGTGCTGATAGCGCTCGACCAGTCCGCCGGCGCGCTGGTCGGCATCGACTTCGGTCACCGCCACGCGCGCGTCGCGGTCTCCGACCTCTCGTTCACGGTGCTCGCCGAGCGCGTCGCCGAGATCGACGTCGACACCGCGGGCCACGACGCGCTCGATCTGGCCGCGGGCGTCGCCGCGCAGCTCCTCGATGAGGCCGGCGTCGAGCCCGGCCGGGCGCTCGCGGCGGGCATGGGCCTGCCCGGCCCGATCGACCGCGAGACCGGGCTGGTCCACTCGCGGGCGATCCTGCCCTCGCTCGACGGCATCGACACCGCGGCCGAGATGGAGCAGCGCCTGGGGCTGCCCGTCCACCTCGACAACGACGCCAACGTCGGCGCGCTCGGCGAGTCGACGTTCGGCGCCGGCGCCGGGGTCGACGTGCTGGCGTACCTGCGGCTCTCGGCGGGCATCGGCGCGGGCCTCGTGATCGGCGGCCGGCCGTTCCGCGGCGCGCGCGGCGTGGCCGGCGAGATCGGCCACGTGCTCGTCGACCCGCAGGGCCCGATCTGCCGCTGCGGCAACCGCGGCTGCCTGGAGACGTTCGCCGCGCCGCCCGCGCTGTGCGAGCTCCTGCGCCGCTCGCACGGCCCGATCACCGTGCCGCAGCTGCTCGGGCTCGCGCTCGACGGCGACGCCGGCTGCCGGCGCGTGATCCACGACGCCGGCCGGGTCGTCGGGCGCGCCGTCGCGGACCTGTGCAACTTCATCAACCCGGACCTCGTGGTCGTCGGCGGCGAGCTGTCGGCGGCCGGCGACCTGCTGCTGGACCCGATCCGCGACGCGGTCGCCCGCTTCGCGATCCCGGCGGCGAGCGAGGACGTCCGGATCACCGCGGGTGTGCTCGGCGAGCGGGCCGAGGTGCTCGGCGCGCTGGCCCTGGCGGGCCACGAGTCCGACGACCCGCTGACCCTTCCGGTCCCACACATGTCCCATCAATGGAGGAGGAGCAGGTGATGCGCTCACCTATCTCGCATCGCGCTTTGGCGCTCGCCAGTGCGCTGTGCGCGCTCTCGTTCGGCGTGGCCGCCTGCGGCGGCGACGACGGGGGCGGCGGAGGCGGTTCGACCAGCGGCGACTCGGGCGGCAAGGCCGACCGGGTTGCCGTGCTGCTGCCCGACACGAAGTCGTCGGTGCGCTGGGAGACCGCCGACCGGCCGCTGCTCAAGGCGGCGTTCGACCGGGCCGGCGTCCCCGTGACGATCTCGAACGCGCAGGGCGACAAGTCCACGCAGCAGCAGCAGGCCGAGCAGGCGATCACGAACGGCGCCAAGGTGCTGCTGCTCGTGAACCTCGACTCGGGCTCCGGCGCCGCGATCCAGGCGAACGCCAAGTCGCAGGGCGTCAAGGTCATCGACTACGACCGCCTCACCCTCAAGGGCCAGGCCGACTACTACGTCTCCTTCGACAACGTCGCCGTCGGCCGGCTCCAGGGGCAGGGCCTGATCGACTGCCTGAACGACAAGAAGGTCACGAACCCGAGGATCGCCGAGCTCAACGGCTCGCCGACGGACAACAACGCGACGCTCTTCAAGCAGGGCTACGACTCGGTGCTCGACCCGCTGTACAAGTCCGGCAAGGCGACGAAGGTGGCCGACCAGTCCGTGCCGGACTGGGACAACCAGCGCGCGCTGACGATCTTCGAGCAGATGCTCCAGAAGAACAACAACCGGATCGACGGCGTGCTGGCGGCCAACGACGGCCTCGGCAACGCGGCGATCTCGGCGCTCAAGCAGCGCAAGCTCGATCCGATCCCGGTCACCGGCCAGGACGCGACCGCCGAGGGGATCCAGAACATCCTCGCGGGCGACCAGTGCATGACCGTCTACAAGGCGATCAAGGCCGAGGCCGACGCCGCCTCCAAGCTGGCGATCGCGCTCGCCAAGGGCGAGCAGCCCCCGCCCGGCCTCGTCAACGGCAGGTCAGACGACGGCAACCGCCAGGTCCCGTCCGTCCTGCTCAAGCCCCAGGCGATCACGAAGGACAACATCGACGTCGTGATCAAGGACGGGTTCCTCAAGAAGGAGGACATCTGCGCCGGCGAGTTCGCCCGGTTCTGCACGGAGCTGGGCCTGTAGTCACGTGGCGTCCGGTGGCGCCGCAGCGCGCGGCGCCACCGGGTCGCACGAGCGAGAGCGGAAGAGAGAGAACGTGAGCAACAAGGACCCGATCCTGGAGCTGCGCGGGGTGTCGAAGAGCTTCGGCGCCGTGCAGGCCCTCTACCAGGTCGACTTCCACGTGGCCCCGGGCGAGGTGATGGCGCTCGTCGGCGACAACGGCGCGGGCAAGTCCACGCTGATCAAGTGCATCGCCGGCATCCACCCGTTCGACGAGGGCGAGATCCTCTTCGAGGGCGGGCCGGTGACCATCCACGGCCCGAAGGACGCGGCCAAGCTCGGCATCGAGGTCGTCTACCAGGACCTGGCGCTGTGCGACAACCTCGACGTGGTCCAGAACATGTTCCTGGGCCGCGAGGAGACCAGGCCGTTCCGGGCGCTGGACGAGACGACCATGGAGCGGCGCGCGTCGGACACGCTCTCCTCGCTGTCGGTGACGACGATCCAGTCCGTGCGCCAGACCGTCGCCGGCCTGTCGGGCGGCCAGCGCCAGTCGGTGGCGGTGGCGAAGGCCGTCATGTGGAACTCGAAGGTGGTGATCCTCGACGAGCCCACCGCCGCGCTCGGCGTGGCCCAGACCAGGCAGGTCCTCGACCTCGTCAAGCGCCTCGGCCAGCAGGGCCTCGCCGTCGTGCTGATCTCCCACAACCTCCACGACATCTTCGAGGTTGCCGACAGCATCACCGTGCTGCGGCTGGGCCAGAACGTCGCGGAGTTCACGACGCGCGAGGTCACCCAGACGCAGGTCGTCGAGGCGATCACCGCCGGCGCCCTGTCGAAGGTCCCCGGCCACGTCCAGGCGGAGGTGACGGCATGAGCGGCACGACCGCACCGGTCGAGACCTCGGACGCCGCACCGGTCGGGGTCCCTGCCGGCGGAGAGGGCGAGTCGCTCTCCACCTACGCGCGGCGCTGGTGGGCCGGCGTCAAGTCGGGCGAGCTCGGATCGCTGCCGATCATCATCGGCCTGGTCCTCATCGCGATCATCTTCCAGACGCAGAACGACCGCTTCCTGACGGCCGGCAACTTCGTCAACCTCATCGTGCAGATGGCGGCGATCACGGTGCTCGGCATGGGCATCGTGTTCGTCCTGCTGCTCGGCGAGATCGACCTGTCGATCGGCTTCGTCAGCGGCGTCGCGGGCGTGACGACCGCGCTGCTCCTGATCCCCGACGGCAACGAGTTCGGCACGGCCCCGGCAATCGCGATCGCCCTGGCGGCTGGGGCCGGCATCGGGGTGCTCCAGGGGCTGATCATCACGAAAGTCGGCGTGCCGTCGTTCGTGGTGACGCTCGCGGGCCTGCTCGCCTGGAACGGCGTGGTCCTGCTGCTGATCGGCGACAGGGGCACGGTCATCATCCAGAACGACTTCGTGGTCGGCTTCGCCAACGACTTCCTGCCGGACCTGACGGCGTGGATCGTGCTCGTCGCGGGGCTCGGGCTCTACGCGGGGGTCCAGCTCAACAGCTTCCGGGCGCGGCGCGCGGCCGGGCTGCCGGCGGAGCCGATGAGCCTCATCGCGCTGCGCGTCGCGGGGCTGGCCGCCGCGGGCATCATCGTGGTGGCGGTCGCCAACCAGGACCGCGGGATCCCCTACGTGTTCCTGGTCATCACGGCGCTGTACATCCTGTGGACCTACGTGCTCAACCGGACGCGCTTCGGACGCCACATCTACGCGGTCGGCGGCAACGCCGAGGCCGCGCGCCGCGCGGGCATCAACGTCGACAACGTGCGGATCGCCTGCTTCGCGATCTGCTCGGCGATGGCGGCGCTGGGCGGCATCATCCTCGCCTCGCGCCTGCGCTCGATCGACACGAACTCGGGCGGCGGCGACCTCCTGCTGAACTCGATCGCGGCGGCCGTGATCGGCGGCACGTCGCTGTTCGGCGGCCGTGGCCACATCAAGTCCGCGGTGCTGGGGGCGCTCGTCATCGCGTCGATCACGAACGGCCTGGGCCTGCTCGGCCTGAGCGCGGGTACCAGGTTCGTCATCACGGGCCTCGTCCTGCTGGCCGCGGTGGCGGTCGACTCGCTGACCCGGCGCGGGCGCGCCCACGCGGGACGAGCTTGACGGCCGGGGCCCCGCGCGCACTTCCGCTCTCCGCGCGGGGCCCCAGTGCCGGCCGGATCCGAACCCGAGACCAAGGAGGTGGGCGTGCAGCAGCACCGAGACGGCGACCGACCGCTGCGCTGGGGCGTGCTGTCGACCGCGAACATCGGCCGCAAGGTGATCGGCAGCGGCCACGGCGGCTTCGTGGCCGTCGCCTCGCGGCGCCGCGAGCGGGCCGAGGCGTTCGCGCGCGAGCACGGGATCGATCGCGCGCACGGTTCCTACGAGGAGCTCCTCGCGGACCCCGGGATCGACGCGGTCTACATCCCACTGCCGAATTCGTTGCACGTCGAGTGGTCGGTCCGCGCGCTCCAGGCGGGCAAGCACGTGCTGTGCGAGAAGCCGATGTCGCGCCGCCCGGAGGACGTCGAGCGCGCCTTCGACGTCGCGGAGCGCGAGGGCCGCGTGCTGACCGAGGCGTTCATGTGGCGCCATCACCCCCAGCTCCGCCGCGCCCGCGAGCTGATCGAGGACGGCGTCATCGGCTCGCTGCGGCTGGTGCGGGCCGCGTTCTCGTTCGTGGAGACCGACCCGGCCGACATCCGCCTGCAGGGCGACCTCGACGGCGGCGGCCTCATGGACGTCGGCTGCTACTGCGTGAGCGGGCTGCGCGCGCTCGCCGGCGAGCCCGAGCGCGTCCAGGCCGAGCAGGTGACGGGCGGCAACGGCGTCGACGTGGCGCTGGTCGCCACGCTGCGCTTCGCCGGCGACGTGCTCGGGACGCTGGACTGCGGGCTGTCCTTCGCCGCCCACGACGAGCTCGAGGCCATCGGCGATGGCGGCGCGCTGTTCCTCGACGACCCGTGGCACGGCCGCGAGGCCGTCATCGAGGTCCGCCGGCCCGACGGCACGACCGAGCGCGTCGAGACCGGGCCGGCGAACTCGTACGCGCTCGAGCTGGCGGACTTCGAGGCGGCCGTGCGCGGGCAGCGCCCGCCGCTGCTCGGGCGCGAGGACGCCGTCGCCCAGGCGCGCACGATCGCCGCGATCTACCGCTCGGCCGAGGAGGGCCGCGCCGTCGAGCCCGCGGTCGCACCAGCTTCGTGACGCATCCGAACCGAAAGGCGAACCGGCCATGGCCAACGACCTGAAGACGAGCCTCGGCATCTGGGCGATGGGCGGGATGGTCACCCGCTTCGTGCCAGTCGGCTACCAGCCCGAGCACGGGCAGGAGACCACGGTGCAGAAGGTGCGCCGCGCGGTCGAGGGCCTGGGCGACCTGATCGACGACTACGAGTTCCACTACCCGCACGAGCTCTCGCGCGAGAACCTCGACGAGGTGCGCGACGCGCTCGACGGCCACGGCATCTACTGCGTGGCGACCGGCCTGCACCTCGACCCGCGCTTCGGCCGCGGCGGGCTGGTGTCGCCTGATCCGGGCGTGCGCCGCGAGGCCGTGCGCCTGACCGTCGAGGCGGCGGACTTCGCCGGCGAGATCGGCGCGCACTACATCGTCTGGCCCGGGATCGAGGGCTATAACTACCCGTTCCAGACCCCGTACGCCGAGTCGTGGGCGTGGCTGATCGACGGGGTCGGGCAGGCGGCGGAGGCGGTCGGGCGCCATGGGCGCAAGCTGTTCCTCGAGCACAAGAACTCCGAGCCGGCCATGAAGATCCTGATGCGCAACGTCGGGATGACGCTGCACGTGATCCACAAGCTGCGCGGGCAGGGCGTGGACAACGTGCTCGTCAACATGGACTGGCAGCACCTGATCATGAACGGGGAGAACCTCGCCGAGTACGCCGCGATGCTGGCCGCCGAGGGGCTCCTCGGCCACCAGCACGCGAACTCCGGCTGGGGCACGTTCGACGACGACAACATGGTGGGCGCGACGGCCTTCATGGAGACGCTCGAGCTCGCGGTCGAGCTGCGCCGCGCGGGCTACGGCTCCGGCGGCGAGCGCCTCGGGCTCGACCTGTTCCCGTACACGGAGGACCAGGTCGCGGCGGTGCGGCGGTCGGTCGAGCAGTGGCGGTTCATCGACTCGGTCGCCGAGCGCATCGATGACGCGGCGCTGCGCGAGGCGCAGGCGCGTAAGGACGCGGTGGCCGCCTACGAGCTCGTCTACGCCGCCCTGGGGGCGCCGGTCGGCAGCGCGCGATGAGCCGGCTGGTCGGCCTCGACGTGGGGACGACGTCCGTGAAGGGCGTGGCGATCGACCCGTCCGGCGGGCTGATCCACGTCGCCGAGCGCGGCTACCCGCTGTCGACGCCGCGACCGGGCTGGAGCGAGCAGGACCCCGACGACTGGTGGCGCGCGGCCGCGGAGGTCCTCGACGAGTGCGAGGCGGACCGCGCGCTCGGGATCGGGCTGTCCGGGCAGATGCACGGGCTGGTCGCCCTCGACGGCCGCGACCGGCCGCTGCGGCCCGCGATCCTCTGGAACGACGGCCGCACGCAGGCCCAGTGCGACGAGATCGAGGAGCGGATCGGGCGCGAGCGGCTCGTGCAGCTGACCGGCAACCGGGCGCTCGCCGGCTTCACCGCGCCCAAGCTCCTGTGGCTGCGCGAGCACGAGCCGGAGGTCTACGGGCAGATCCGCGCGATCCTGCTGCCCAAG
Organism: Solirubrobacteraceae bacterium; assembly: GCA_036259975.1. Classification (GTDB taxonomy): domain Bacteria; phylum Actinomycetota; class Thermoleophilia; order Solirubrobacterales; family Solirubrobacteraceae; genus JAOPZW01. Next base: position 6,844 of record DATAAR010000131.1, read on the forward strand.
GACTACGTCCGCCTGCGGCTCTGCGAGCAGCACGCGATCGACGTCGCCGACGCCTCGGGCACGCTGCTGTTCGACGTCGGCCGGCGCGAGTGGAGCGAGGAGGTGCTCGCCGCGCTCGACATCGACCGCGCGTGGCTGCCGCGGGTGTTCGAGTCGCCCGAGACCGCGGGGGAGACCCACGGCGGGGCGCCCGTCGCCGCCGGCGCCGGCGACCAGGCCGCGGGCGCGCTCGGCGTCGGCGTCGTGGCCGAGGGCGGCCCGGCGTCGGTCGTGCTCGGCACCTCGGGCGTCGTGTTCGCGGCGATGGACGAGTACGCCGCCGACCCGCAGGGCCGCGTGCACGCGTTCTGCCACGCGGTGCCGGGCGCCTGGCACGTCATGGGCGTGATGCTGTCCGCGGCCGGGTCGCTGCGGTGGCTGCGCGACACGGTCGGCGACGGCGTCTCGTACGCCGAGCTGCTGTCCGACGCGGCGCGCTGGGAGCCGGGCGTGGAGGGCTTGCTGTTCGCCCCCTACCTGGCCGGCGAGCGCACGCCGTATCCCGACCCCGACGCGCGCGGCGCGTTCGTCGGGCTCGGGCTGCGCCACGACCGCGGGGCGCTCGCGCGCGCGGTGCTCGAGGGGGTCGCGTTCGGGCTGCGCGACGCGCTCGACCTGGTCGTCGAGCTGGGCGGCCGGCCGGCGAGCGGTCGCGTCTCGGGCGGCGGCGGGCGAGGTTCGCTGTGGCTGGAGATCGTGGCCTCGGTGCTCGGCCTGCCGCTCGAGGTCACCGTCGCCGACGAGGGCGCCGCGTACGGCGCGGCGCTGCTGGGCGGCGTCGCGGCGGGCGTGTGGGGCGACGCTCGCCAGGCCGTCGACGCGTGCGTCCGCGTGACCCGCACGATCGAGCCGCGGCCGGAGTGGGTCGAGCGCTACGCCGAGCAGCTGCCGGCGTTCCGGCGCCTCTACCCGGCGCTGCGGGCGGCGCGCGGCGACTGAGCGGGGCGTCCGCGCGCGAGGGGCGCGGCGGCGACGCCGAGCAGCGCCAGCGCCGTTGCCGCCAGGAACGCGGCGCGGTAGCCGCTCGTGTCGCTCGCGGCGGCGGAGGCGGTGGCGGCGATGATCGTCGCGTACAGCGCGACGCCGACCGCCCCGCCGAACAGGTGGTTCGAGGTCTCGAAGATGCCCGACGCCACGCCCTTCTCGTCCGGGTCGACCTCCGCCACGGCCTCGTTGGTGAGGACCACGAACGCGACGGAGAGCGAGATGCCGAGGACGACCAGCGGTGCCATCAGGTCGACGGCGTAGTCGACCGGCGTGCGGGCGCGGGCGAGCCACAGCAGGGCGAGCGCGGTGAGCGCGAACGACGCCGTGAGCAGCACGCGCGGCGACCGGCGGGCGAGGGCGCCGCTGAAGACGAGCGGCACGACGGCGGCGACGACGTCGAGCGGCAGGATCGCGAGGCCGGCCTCGACCGGGCTGTAGCGCACCGCGTTCTGGAGGTAGAGCGTGCCGACGTAGACGATCGCGGTGAACGCGATGGCGTTGACGCCGACGCACAGCGTCGCCGCGCGCAGGCTGCGGACGCCCAGGATGTCGAGGCGCACGAGCGGCGCGGGCGCGCGGCGCTCCCAGGCGACGAACGTCGCGAGCAGCGCGATGCCCGCCGCGACGGGGCCGATCGTGGCCGCGGCGCCGGCGCCGTGGCGCTCGACGCGGGTCAGCCCGAACAGCACCGCGACGAGCCCGGCGGTGACGAGCAGCGCCCCGGCGACGTCGGGGCGGTGGCCCGTGCGGTCGGCCCGCGCCTCGGGCAGGACCGTTCGCGCGGCCGCCATCGTCGCCAGCGCCAGCGGCGCCATGAGCAGGAAGACCCACCGCCAGCCGAGCACGGCCGTGATCGCGCCGCCGAGGAGCAGGCCGGCGGTCACGCCGAGGCTCGCCATGGCGGCGAGGATCGCCAGCGCGCGCGTGCGCGCCGCGCCGGCCGGGAACAGGCTGCCGATCAGCGCGAGCGCGGCGGGCACCGCGGCGGCCGAGCCCGCGCCCTGGAGCGCGCGGGCGGCGATCAGCACGCCGAGGCCGGGCGCCGCGCCGCCGAGGACCGCGCCGGCGCCGAACAGCGCCAGGCCGACGACGAGCAGGCGGCGGCGCCCGTAGAGGTCGCCGAGCCGCCCGCCGAGCAGCAGGCCCCCACCGAACGCCAGGCCGTAGGCGGTGAGGATCCACTGCGCGTCGATGGGCGCGGCGGGCAGCTCGCGCTGGATCGCGGGCAGCGCGATCGCGACGGCCAGCCCATCGGCGCCGACGAGGAACTGGGCGGCGCAGGCGGCGACGGCGCCGGCGAGCGGGCGGGCCTTCGCTGGCGCGTGCGCGGGCATGGAGCCTTCGCTACCCCGTCTGGCCTCCCGTCCTCCGCCGTGGCGTTCGAAGCGTCGGCCGACTGCGAATGGGAGCCTGCGGACTTGTGCGGCTTTTTGCGGTATTGTGCGCGGTATGACGCGGTCCGCGACCCGGGAGCTGCTCGGCGAGGAGCGGCGCGACGCGATCCGCCGCTGGCTGGCGACCGAGGGCAAGGTGCGCGCGTCGGCGCTGAGCGAGCGCCTCGGCGTGTCGCTCGACACGGTGCGACGCGACCTGCAGGAGCTCGCCGACGCGGGCGAGCTGCGGCGCGTCCACGGCGGCGCGCTGCCTCCTGCATCGCCCGGGCCGTCGAGCTTCAAGGCGCGGCTGCCCGACGACGTCGACGCGAAGGCGGCGATCGCGGCCGCGGCCGTGCGGCTCGTGCGCCCCGGCGACGTCATCGCGCTGACGGGCGGCACCACGATCCTCGAGTTCGCCCGACGGCTGCCCGACGACCTCGAGGCGACGGTCGTCGCCACGAGTCCGGACATCGCGGTCGCACTGGCCGACCATCCCCGGCTCACGGTGGACGTCGTCGGCGGACGGCTGCACCCGGAGGCGCGCACGGTCACGGGGCCCGAGGCCGTCGACGCGCTGCGCGCCGTGCGTCCCGACGTCTGCGTGCTCAGCGCCTGCAGCCTGCATCCGGTCGCCGGCATGACGCTGCGCCACCGCGAGGAGGCGACGGTCGTGCGCGCGATGGTCCAGGGCGCGGGGCGGATCCTGAGCCTGACGACCGCCGCCAAGCTCGGCTCGGCCGGCCCCTATCCCGTCGCCGAGCTCCAGCGGATCGACACGCTCGTGACCGACGCCCCGGACACGGAGGTCGCCGTCTACCGCGAGGTCGGCATCGAGGTGGTGCGCGCATGACCGCCGCCCGTCGCGCCCGCGGCGCCGTCGCCGCCGTCTTCCTCTTCAACGGCCTCCTCTTCGGCAGCTGGGCGGCGCGGATCCCGGCCGTCAGCGACCGCCTCGACCTGTCGCACGGCGAGCTCGGTGTCGTGCTCGCGTTCCTGCCGGTGGGCGCGATCGTCGCGATGCCGCTCGCCGGCGGGCTCGCCGCGCGGGTCGGCAGCCGCCGGGCCACGCGGCTCGCGTTCGCGGCGATGTGCGCGACGACCGCGGTCGTGGCGCTGGCGCCCTCGCGCGAGGCGCTCGCGCTGCTCGTGCTCGCGTTCGGCGTCGGCATGGGATCGCTCGACGTGTCGATGAACCTGCACGGCGTGACGGTCGAGCGCCGCTACGGCCGCCCGATCCTCGCCGGCTTCCACGCCGCGTTCTCCTTCGGCGGCCTGGCCGGCGCGGGGCTCGGCGCGGTCGCCGCGGGGATGGGGCTCGACGCCCGCGTGCACCTGGCGCTCGCCGCCGCCGTCGCGGCCGCGATCGGGCTCGCGTGGTCGCGGCGTTTCCTGCCCGGCACGGCCGACGCCGCGCCGCGGTCGGAGCCGGTGTTCGCGCGGCCGCCGCGCCGGCTCTGGGCGCTCGGGGCGCTGGCGTTCGCATGCCTGCTGATCGAGGGCGCCTCCGCCGATTGGAGCGGCGTCTACCTCAAGGACGAGCTCGGCGCCGGCCCCGCGCTCGCCGCGCTCGGCTTCACCGCGTTCTCGGTGACGATGACCGCCGGGCGGCTCGTCGGCGACCGGATCGTCGAGGCCGCCGGCGCGGTGCGGCTCGTGCGGGCCGGCGGGCTCCTCGCGGCCGGGGGCTTCGGCCTGGCGCTGCTCGCGGCGCACCCCGCCGCGGCGCTCGTCGGCTTCGCCTGCCTGGGCGCGGGGATGGCGTCGATCGTGCCGATCGTGTTCCGCGCCGCCGGCCAGGCGCCCGGGATCGCGGCTGGCGTCGCGCTCGCCGCCGTGTCGAGCGTCGGGTACCTCGGCTTCGTCGTCGGGCCACCGATCATCGGCGCCGCGGCGGAGCTCGTCGGCCTGCCCGCGGCGCTGGGCGCGATCGTCGCGCTCGGGCTCGCGGTCGCTGCGCTCGCGCCGACCACCGCCACCGCCCCGCCGCGCACCTCGGCCGCGAGCGCGGACCCCGTGCCGGAGGTGGCGTCGGCGTGACGGTCGTCCTGTCGGACCTCGACGGCGTGCTCGTCGACTCGCGCGCCTCGATCATGCGCGCGTGGCGCTGGTGGGCCGCGCGACGCGGCCTCGGCGACGGCACGGCCGACGCGGTCCCGCAGGGCCGGCCGTCGGGCGACGTGATCGCGTCGCTGGCGCCGGGAGCCGATGTCGCGGCGGAGTCGCGGGCGATCGACCGGTTCCAGGCCGCCGACACCGACGGCGTGGTGGCGCTGCCGGGCGCGGCCGACCTGCTCGCCGCGTTCGGGCCCGACCGCGTCGCGATCGTCACCTCGTGCACGGCGCCGCTCGCCGCCGCCCGCCTGCGCGCGGCCGGGCTCGCCGCGCCGCCGGTGCTCGTCACCGCCGAGCTCCTCACGCGCGGCAAGCCGGACCCCGAGGGCTACCTGCTCGCCGCGCGGCGGCTCGGCGCCGAGCCGGCCCAGTGCGTCGTCCTCGAGGACGCGCCCGCCGGGGTCGAGGCGGGCCTCGCCGCCGGGATGCACGTCGTCGGCGTGCTCACGACGCATGCCCCGCGGGAGCTCGCGGGCGCCCACGAGCGTGTCGCAAGCGTGGCCGACTGGCTGCGCGCCGGCACGCGAAGATGAACGCGATCAGCAGGCCGGCCGCGCGCCGCGGGCGTCGCTTCGCCGCGGGGCGCGCAGCGCGACGAGCGTCGTGACCGGCTCCGCGCCGTCGACGAGCAGCACGACGGCGTACAGCCGTCCGAGCTCGACGCGGCGCGGGGTGAGCGAGGTCCGGTAGCACGCGCCGCGCCGGCCGCGGCGGGCCGGCGCCGCCGCGAGCGACGCGATGCGCCCGTCGACGGCGACGCGCGCGAGCAGCTCGCCGTCGAAGCGCCGCGCGAGCGGCCGGTCCAGACGCATGCGGAGCGTGACGCGGTCGGGGCCGGTGCGCACGAGCTCGGGCGTCCCGGCGGGCGCCGGAGGGCGGTGCTCGGGCGCCGGCGGGCCCGCGGCCGCCACGCCGGGGACGAGCAGCGCGCCCAGCGCGCAGAGCACGAGCATCGGCCGCCACATGCCTCGTCAACGAGTCGCCGCCCGCGGTGGTCACGGCCGCGGCCGCGCGCGCTACGGCGGCGACATCGCACGCTCGGGCTGCGGCGGCAGCACGAGCGCCTCTCCGCGGCGGACGAGCCGGACGATGAGCGTCAGGCACGCGAGCGTCGTCGTGGCTCCGAGGCCGACGTCGACGCTGAGCGCGCCCTGGTGGGACCAGTAGACGTCGCTGAGCTCGATCAGGAGCGCGGTCTCGTCGACGATGAGCGCAGAGCCAGCGCCGAACGGGACCGCGAGCCACGGGTCGAGGCCCTCGCGCCGCACGCCGATCGCGGCGCCGCCCGAGAGCAGCGCGAGCAGGATGCCCGGCACGAAGTGGTGGATGTGCCGGCGCCCGATCTCGACGTTGCGCAGCGGCCCGACGCCGAGCCGGATCGAGTGCGTCACCGCGCGGGCGATGCCGAACGTGGTGCCGAACGCGAGGAACAGGTTCAGCAGGGCGGTCTCGTCGGCCGATCCGGAGCGGTACCCGGCGCGCAGGACGTCGACGGTCTCGCGAGCGGCGATGCCGCCGCCGGAGATGAGCTCGCGTGGGCGGTGCGGCGTGGGCGCGTTGCCTCGGCGCCACACATGCAGCACCTCGGCCGTCACGAGGGCGGCGGTCGCGGCGGCGGCCGCGGCGGCGAGGGCGCGGGTCCGCCGGGTCGGCGGGCGGCGCGGCAAGCGCATGCTCAGCGGCGCAGGACGCCTCGCGCGCCCAGCGCCACGCCCGCCGCGAGCGTCAGGGGGATCGGCAGGCAGCAGCCGGACACCGTCACGCGCGAGCCGCGGCGCGTTCTCGTCGAGTACGTCGGGAACGGGCCCACCATCCGCATGCGGCCGGCGCGCCGGCGGGCGTGGCGCGGCGGCGGCGCGCTCCACCTCCGGCCCCGGTGCCGGCCGCCCGCGAGCAGCCGGCGGAGCAGGTAGGCGCTCAGCAGACGCGAGAGCAGGCGCATGGACACGGCGCTACCCGCCGGGCGGCCCCGGCTCACGCCGGCCGCTCGGGCCACCCGGGGTCCATCTCGAACTCCTCCTCGCCGAGCGCGAGCACGAGCGGGTCCTCGCCGCCGGCGCGCGCGGTGATCGTCAGCGGGGCGTCGGGATCGCTCGTCTCGAACTGAACCATCGCGACGTTGCGCCCGCCGAGCCGGTCGGCGAGCTCGCGCACCGCGTTCGCGAGGTGCGCGACGGCGCCGGGCGGCGCCGCGATCCTGCCCTCGGCCGGATCGACCTCGAACGGCGCGAAGCGGCGTATCTCGGGCAGCGGCGGCGGCTCGGGGTCGAGCTCGATTGCGTGCGGCAGCGCGACCCTGCGCCCGCCGGCCTCCACCTCGATCGGCAGGAGGCGGCCGCAATCGACCAGCGCGGTGCCCTCGCCCGACGGCCCGGCGACCAGCGCGACGGCGCGGATCGCGGCGGAGCGGTGCAGGAACTCGCGCAGCAGCACGACAACCTCGTCGAGCGGCCCGACCGAGGCGACGACCTCGGGCACGTCGTCGTCCGTGGTCACGGGGGGAGGATAGGCGCCGCCGGCGGCGGCATCCGGGCGGTCAAGCCAGGGCCGCGGCTGACGGCCAGACCTCGAGCTCGGCCGGTACCACCGCGAGCGCGCGTACCTCGCCCTCGCGGACGATCTCGAGCTCGAGCGGACGGCCGATTCGCTCCGCGGTCATCAGCCGCTGCAGGTCATCCGCGCCGGCCAGCGGCCTGCCGTCGAGGCCCACGATCAGGTCCTCGGCGCGCAGCCCGGCCCGCGCGGCCGGCCCGTCCTCGACGACCTCGATCACCTCCAGGCCGTCGCGGCGCCCGAGCCGCGAGGCTACGCGCGGCGGCAACGGCCGCGGACCGACCGCCACCCCGAGGAGCGCGCGACGCACCCGGCCGTCGCTCATCAGCGCGGCGACGATCCGGCGCGTGGCGTCGTTGATCGGCACGGCGAGGCCGAGCCCGATGCCCGCGACGGCGGTGTTCACGCCGACGACGCAGCCGCGGCCGTCGGCGAGGGCGCCGCCCGAGTTGCCGGGGTTCAGCGCAGCGTCGGTCTGCACGACGTTCTCGACCACGCGCTGCGGGCCGCCGCGGCGACCGACCGGCAGCGAGCGCCCGAGCGCGGAGACGACGCCCGCGGTCACCGAGCTGGCGTAGCCGTGCGGGTTGCCGATCGCGACGACCAGCTGGCCCACCTGGAGCTCGCCCGCGTCGCCGAGCCGGGCGGGCGCGAGGTCGGTCGCGTCGGCGCGCAGCACGGCCAGGTCCGAGAGCGGGTCGCGCCCGACGACGCGGAAGCGCAGATCGCGCCCGTCGACGAGCGACGCCGCGCCCGCGCCCGAGCCCTCGACGACATGCGCGGAGGTGAGGAGGTAGCCGTCGGGCGCGATGACGACAGCGCTCCCGCCGCCGACCGCGGTCCGGCCGCCCCGGATCCGGCGGGTGACCCGCAGGTTCGCGACGCTGGGCGCGAGGTCGCGGGCGACCGCGGTGACGACGCGCGAGTACGCGTCGAGGGCCTCGGCGTCGGTGGGACGCGACTCGGGCGCGGGCGGCGGCGCCGGGCGGCCGTCGGACGCCTGCGCCGAAGCCTCGACGAACAAAACGCTTGACATGAAGCGAATGTACCAAGCGGTTGGCTCGTGGCGTTCCGGCTCGGCCGCCCGCGCCGCTCCTAACGTGGCCGCTGGCACCGAAGGGGACGGGACCGACGTCTGCGGCGGGGTGATGCACCTTCTGCCACCCATGCGATGAGAACACGCACCACCCGCCGCGAGACGACGTCCCCTGACGTCCGGCCGACCGCCCCATCGCGTCCCGCGGCGCCTCAGTCCGGCTCCAGCCGCGCCCGCTCGATCCGCCCCGCCACGATCCCGACCCACTCGGCGTCGCCATAGCGCTCGCGCAGCGCCCGCGCCGACCGCTCATGGTCGTACGCGACCCGCCGCAGCTCGACGCTCCCATCGGGCGAGACCAACGCCCACGCCGCGCGGTGGTCGCCGTCGAGCGGGATCCCCACGCTGCCCGGGTTGACCAGCTCGACGGGCCCGTCCGGGCCCTGCGCCGTGCGCCGGAACTGGAGGTGGGTGTGGCCGAACACCAGGCGGCGGTCGGTCACCCCGGCGAGCAGCTCGGCCTCGTCGTCGCCCGGCTCGGGCGTGAACGACCGCATGTCGGACACCGGCGAGCCGTGCCACGCGACGGTGGAGGCGTCGATGCGCGCGCTCTCGGGCAGGCCGCCGAGCTCGTCGGCGAGCTCGTCGCCGAGGGCGTCGCGGCAGGCCTGCACGGCCGCGGCCATCGGTTCCTCCGACGGGATTGGATCGACGAGCCAGCGCTCGGTGTTGCCGCGGATCCAGGTCGCGTCCGGCAGCTCGCGCAGCCGCGCCACCGTCTCGGCCGGCCATGCGCCGAACGGCGCCATGTCGCCGCCGAGCAGCCAGGCGTCGATGTCGTGGCCGCGGGCGTCGTCGAGCACGGCCTCGAGCGCCGGTAGGTTGCCGTGGATGTCGTACAGGAGCGCCAGCATCGCGCTGCATGGTCCCAGCCTCACCCTCCGGCCTCCAGTGCCCGAGGACGCGCCGGCGCTGCTCGAGCTCGCCGGCGACCCGGACGTCACGCGGTGGTTCTCCTGGGGGCCGTACACGGCGATCGAGGAGCCGCTGCGGTACATCGAGCGCCTGGAGGGCCAGCGCGAGCGCGGCGAGCAGCTCGACCTGCTCGTCGTCCATCGCGAGCAGGGCCCCGCCGGCATCACCGGCCTGTCGGAGTTCTCGGGCCGCGACCGCCGCTGCGTCGTCGGCACCTGGTTCGGCCGCCGCTTCTGGGGCACCGGCGCGAACCGCGAGTCCAAGGCGATGATCGCCCACCTCGCGTTCGCGGTGCTCGGCATGCACCGACTCGGCTCGTACTCGAACCCCGAGAACGTGCGCTCAACGCGGGCGCTGCTCGGCGTCGGCTTCCGCCAAGAGGGCGTCCTGCGCCACTGGCACCGGCACGGCGAGCGGTGGCTCGACGTGAACGTGTTCGGGATGCTGCGCGCGGAGTGGGAGGACGGGCCGCTGCGCGACGTCCGCGTCGACGTCGAGGGCGAGCCGCCGGCCGCGTTCGTCGCCGCCCGCGGCGCCTGAGCGCACATGGCGGCCGGCCGCGGGCGCACACTTCTCGGCTTTGCCGCGTTCGGGCTGTTCTGGGGCGCCTGGGGCGGCGCGCTGCCGGCCGTCCGCGCGCACGCGGGCGTCGGCGACGGCGCGCTCGGGCTCGCGCTCCTGTGCATCGGCGCCGGCGCGCTCGCGACCATGCGCCCCGCCGGTGCGGTCGTCGACCGCCATGGCACGCGTGCGCTGCCAATCGCGACGGCCGCCTTCGCCGCGTGCGCCGTCCTCCCCGCGCTGGCGACCTCGGCGCCGGCGCTGGGCGCGGCGCTGCTCGCGCTGGGCGCGGCGTCGGGCGCCCTCGACGTCGCGATCAACGCGGAGGGCGTGCGTTCGGAGGCGGCGGGCCGCCCGCTGATGAGCCTCGCGCACGCGACGTTCTCGGCGAGCGTGGTGGTCGCGAGCCTCCTCGCGGGCGCGCTCCGGGCCGCGGGCGCCGGCGTGCTCGGCGTCTTCGGGCCGGTCGGCGCGGCACTCCTGCTCGCTGCGCTGGCGCTCGCGCTGATGCCCGGCGCCCCGGCGCGGCCGCAGGCGGCCCGCGCCGGCCTGCGCGCCCTGGCGCACGTGCCGCGGTGGCTCGCGGCGCTGGGGGCGCTGACCGCGCTGGCCTACTTCATCGAGAACGCGTGGCAGAGCTGGAGCGCGGTGCACCTCGAGACGACGCTCGCCGCCGGCGCGGGCACGGCCGCGCTCGGGCCGGCGCTCTTCGCCGGCGCGGCGGTGGTGGGCCGCCTCGCGGGCCAGGCGCTCGGATCGCGCGCCGGCGAGCGGGCGCTGCTGCGCGGCGGCGCCGGCATCGCGGCGG
>DATAAR010000132.1:0-8543 GCA_036259975.1 Solirubrobacteraceae bacterium
GTGCGCCTGGGCCGCGAACGGGTGCTCGTGCGGACCGCCGCTCGCGTGCGCTGGCCCGCCGCCGGGGTCGGCGCCGAGCTCGCCGTCGAGGGCGCGCTGCAGCGGCTGGGCCCGCGCGACGGCTGGTTGCGGCCGCGCAACGTTCACGCCGTGCTGCGCGCCGAACGGGTGGCGGGCACCGGACGCGCCCGCGGGGGCGTGCTCGGGGCGCTCGACGCGGTCCGCACGCGGGCGGAGCGCGCGCTCGACAGCGGGCTGCCGCCGCCGCAGGCCGCGCTGATGCGCGGCATGGTGCTCGGCCAGGATGAGGCCCTGCCCGACGCGATGCGCGCGGACTTCCAGACGTCGGGCCTGGCGCACCTGGTCGCCGCCTCGGGCCAGAACGTCATGCTGCTCTGCGCGCTCGCGTTCGGCCTGTCCGCCGCGGCGGGCGTCGGCCTCCGGGGCCGGCTCGTCGGCGCGCTCGCGCTGATCGCGGTGTACGTGCCGCTGGCCGGCGCGGGGCCGTCCATCCAGCGGGCGGGCGTGATGGGCGCCGCGGCGGTGGCGGCGACGCTCGCGGGCCGCCCGGCGTCGCGCGGCTATGCCCTCCTGCTCGCCGCGATCGTGACGCTGGCGCTCAACCCGCGCGCCATCGAGGAGCCGGGATGGCAGATGAGCTTCGCGGCGGTGGCGGGGATCATGCTGCTCGCCCGGCCGATCGTGTCCGGCCTGCGCCGTCGTCGGGCGCCGGCCGCGCTGGCCGAGGCCACCGCGATGACGGTGGCGGCCACGATCGGGACCGCGCCGCTGATCGGGCTGCACTTCGACCGCACATCTCTCATCTCGCTGCCGGCCAACGTGCTCGCGGCGCCGGCGGTGGCGCCGGTCATGTGGCTGGGCATGGCCGGCGCCGCGCTCGGGCAGTTCAGCGCGTCCGCGGCGGCTCCGCTGACCGCGGTCGCCGCGTACCCGCTCGCGTTCCTTGCCTGGCTCGGCGAGGCCGCCGCCGGGCTTCCTGCGGCGGCCGTGGCGGTCCCGGTGGCGGTCGTCGCCGTCGTGTGCGGGGCGCTGGCACTCGCGGTGCTGTGGCCGCGCGCGCGACGGCCGGCGCCGGTCGCCGGCGCAGCGGCGGTGGTGGGCGCGCTCGTGCTCGTCCACGCGCCGGCTGCGGCGCCCGCGCCGCCGGCCGGGCTGCGGGTCACGTTCCTCGACGTCGGCCAGGGCGACGCCACGCTCATCCAGCACCGCCGGACCTCCGTGCTCGTCGACACGGGTCCGCCGGATGGCGGGATCGTGGCGCGACTGCGCCGGGCCGGCGTGGACGGGCTCGACCTGCTGGTAGTGACCCACGCGCAGGCCGACCACGACGGCGGCGCTTCGGCCGTGCTCGCGGCGATGCCGGTCGGCATGGTGCTCGACGGCCGCGACGGGGTGGTCGAGCCGCTCGGCGCGCGCATGGCGGCCGAGGCGAGGCGCCGGGCCGTGGCGCTCGTGGCGCCGGACGCCGGCCAGACCCTGCGGGCCGGCGCGATCGAGCTGCGGATCCTGTCTCCCGCGCGCGAGCCGCCCGAGGCCCACGCCGGCGCGGATCCCAACCAGCGCGCGATCGTGGCGGAGGCGCGCGTCGGCGCGTTCCGGATGCTGCTGGCCGCGGACGCGGAGTCGGAGGTGCTGTCGACGCTCGACCTGGGGCGCGCGGACGTGCTCAAGGTACCGCACCACGGCAGCGCGGATCCCGGCCTGGGAACGCTGCTCGAGCGCGTGCGCCCGCGCGTGGCGGCGATCCAGGTCGGGGCGCACAACGCCTACGGCCATCCGGTTCCGGCCACGGTCCGCGCGCTCCAGGCGGCCGGCGCGACGGTGTACCGCACCGACCGCGACGGCAGCGTGCGGCTCGAGCAGGAGGGCGGCGCGCTGCGGGTGAGCACGCATGTCTAGCGCGACCGGGATCTAGACTCGAACGCCGTGGCGACCTTCAAGCCCGCGTACCTGATCCACGGCGACGACCACGGCCGCATCGCCGAGCGGCGCGCGCGGCTGCGCGCGATCGCCGAGGCCGAGTCGGGGGCCGGTGGGGTGGAGGTGTTCGAGGGCGACGCCGCGACGCCGGAGGCGGTCGGCCTGGCGCTGAACGCGATGACGTTTGCGATGGGGCGCCGCTTCCTCATCGTGGACGGCGCCGAGCGCTGGAAGGACGCGGACGTCGAGGCGCAGCTCGCCCCATGCCTCGCTGCGATGGCGCCGGACACGACCGTCGCGTTCTTCGCGCGCGAGGAGGGCCGCACGAAGGCGCCCGCGAAGCTCGCCGCCGCGGTGAAGAAGGCCGGCGGCGACGTCGTCGCCGAGAACACGCTCAAGGCGCGCGAGCTGCCGCGCTGGGTGGTCGCCGAGGCCGAGCGGCTCGGCATCCGGCTTGAGGGCGCCGCGGCGCAGGCGCTCGTGAGGCAGGTCGGCGAGCGCCAGCAGCGGCTGCTGCGCGAGCTCGAGAAGCTGGCGCTGGAGCACGGGGCGGGCGCCACGATCGGGGTCGAGGAGGTCGAGGGCGCCGCCGCCCTCTCCGCCGAGCGTCAGGTGTGGGCGCTGGTGGACGCCCTGGTCGCGCGCGACCCTGCGCACGCCACGCGGGCGTTCCTCGAGTTGCGCGCGCAGGGCGAGGCGTTGCCGCGCCTGATCCCGCTCATGGCCCGGCGGCTGCGAGACGTGCTGGCGGTCGCGACGCGGCTGGAGGCCGGCGAGTCCCCCGCGCAGGTCAAGGCGGCGCTGAAGATGCCATCGTGGGCGGCGGAGCGGCGTATCAAGGAGGCGCGGGCGACGGACGCGGAGGCGTTGCGGCGCGCGCTGGAGGAGCTGGCCGACCTGGAGCTCGCGAGCCGCGGCAACAGCGAGCTGGCGGAGGACACCGCCGCGCTGCGGGCGATCGACGCGATCGTCGCCTGACGCGCGACCGCGACCCGGGACGCGCGAGGGTCGGAACGCGCGCACGGCGGGCGCCGGGGCGCTACTCGGCGTCGTCGCCGCCGGCGAGCACCGGGGCGCTAGTCGGCCTCGCCGCCGCCGGCGCGCACCTTCGCCGCACGCGACTTCTTGCGCGCGCCCGCGTTGCGGTGCAGGGCGCCGTGCTTGACGGCCTTGTCGATCGTGCGCACGAGCTCGCGGTGCTCCGCGTCGGCCGCGTCGGCGTCGCCGCCCTCCACCGCCGCCTGCAGGCGGCGGAAGTAGGTCTTGATCGTCGACGTGTAGCGGCGGTTCTCGAGGCGCTCGCGCTCGGCGCGCAGGATCCGCTTCTTCTGTGAATGGATGTTGGCCATACGGCGGCGGTGAAGTGTAGCGGGGCGCCCGCGCCCGGGCCGGGTGCCGGAGCGGCCGGGAGGGGCGAGACGCGGCGGGGAGGGGCGAGACGGGGACGTGGCGCGGTGCGCGCACGGTCGCGGCCACCCCGGCCCGTAGCATCCGTGCGCAGTGTCGACCGAGCCGACCGCGACCGCGCCCGCGCAGGGCCACGCCGCCCGCGAGGGCGAGGCGGCGGCGCCGCCCGCGACGAGCGGCCGGGCGGTCGCGCGCAACACCGCGATCTTCTCCGTCGCGACCGGGCTGAGCCGCATCGCCGGCCTCGTGCGCGAGATCGTGGCGTCGAGCTACTTCGCGACGAGCGGGCCCTTCAGCGCGTTCACGATCGCCTTCCAGGTCCCGAACGTCGTGCGGAGCCTGTTCGCCGACGCGGCCCTGAGCGCGGCGTTCGTGCCGGTGTTCACCGAGATGCTCGAGCAGGGCCGGCGCAAGGAGGCGTTCAAGCTCGCCTCGACGCTCTTCTTCCTCATCCTCACCGTCCTCACCGCGATCACGGTGGTCTTCGTCGTCGCGGCCGGGATGCTGATGCCGCTGTTCACCGGGGGCGCGTTCGACGCCGAGCTCGACCGGCTCACCGTCGGCCTCAGCCGCGTGCTGTTCCCCGTGGTCGTGATCCTCGGGCTCAACGGCCTCGTCGTCGGCATCCTCAACGCGTACGACCACTTCGCGATCCCGGCGATCAGCCCGCTCGTGTGGAACGCGGTCATCCTCGCGTGCCTCGTCGTCAGCCACCAGGTCCTGAGCGGTGACGAGCAGCTCTACGGCTACGCCGTCGGCGTCGTCGCGGGCACGGCGGTACAGCTGGCCATGGCGCTCCCGCTGCTGGGCCGCCTCGGCTTCCGGCTGGAGCTGAGCTTCAGCTTCCGCGACGAGCGCGTGCGCCAGGTGCTGCGGCTGATGCTGCCGGTGACGATCGGCCTCGGCCTGATCAACTTCAACCTGCTCATCAACTCGACGCTCGGCACGCTCGTCTCCGAGCAGGCGGGCCGCGCGATCGACGCGGCGTTCCGCATCTACATGCTGCCCCAGGGGATGTTCAGCGTGGCGATCGCGACCGTGCTCTTCCCGGCGCTGAGCCGGCTCGCGGCGCGTCGCGACCTCGACGGCCTGCGCGCCCTCACCGCGAACGGGATGCGCCAGATCTTCCTGCTGCTGATCCCCGCCGCCGCGGCGACGCTGGCGCTCTCGACGCCGATCACGCGCCTGATCTACGAGCACGGCGCGTTCGGGCCCAGCTCGACCGATCTCGTCTCGACCGCCCTGTTCTGGTTCACGTTCTCGCTGCCGTTCTCCGGCGTGAACCTCCTGCTGACCCGCACGTTCTTCAGCCTCCAGCGGCCGTGGATCACGACGCGCATCGCCGCGCTCAACCTCGGCGTCAACATCGTGGTCTCGGTCGCTCTGTACAAGCCGTTCGGGATCGCCGGCATCGTCGTGGGGACTGCCGCATCCAGCGCGGCGATGACGCTCGCGCAGCTGCACTTCCTGCGTCGCGAGCTGCACGGTCGCCTCGAGGGTCGCCAGACGCTGCTGGCCGTCGCGCAGATGAGCGCGGCCTCGGCGCTGCTCGGCGTCGTCGCGTACGGCGTCTGGTACGCCGTGGACAGCGGCCTCGGCCGCGGCCTCGCCGGCCAGCTCGTGTCCGTCGGCGCCGGCCTCGCCGCGGGCGCGATCGTCTACGGCCTGACGGTGCATCTGCTCCGGATCCCGGAGGCGCGGCAGATCGAGCGACTGCTCGCCGGGCGGTTGTTGCGACGCGCCAAGCGGTAGAAAAACCGCACTCAGCGGACATTTCTGCCTCAAGTGGTGTTTAGCGGCGGCCGATACAGGAATCGGGATGGTCATGGATAGACCGACTCGGGGGGTGGCACTGGGGGGTGTCGCCGGGGGGGTCGGCGCCGCCTGTCAGGCGGTCGCCGCCCGCCTCGCATCCGACGGCCGCCTGCAGCCGAGCGTCTGGCTCGAGCGCGGCGGCCGTCTGCGTCGCGTGGCCGGGCCGGGCGCGGAGGGCGACCGGTCCGGCCACGCCGCGCCCGTGCCGGACGTCGTCCGCACGGCCTTCGCCGGCGGTGTCGAGACGGTCGTGCCGGACCTTTCCGGCGGCGAGGCCGGCGACGGCACGCCCGGCGCGTTTCGCGCGCGCGCCTGTCTGCCGATCAGCTGGGAGGGCCGGGTCGTCGGCGTGGTGGACGTGCTGCTCCGCGAGTCCGTCCGCCTCGTGGATCTCGACGTCCTCCGGGCGGCGGTCGACGAGCTGGCCGCCTGCGTGGCCGCGGCGCCGCGGCCGGTCGAGTCCGCCGCCGCGCGGATGCTTCGCCACGTCGCGCGCCTGTCGCCGCTGGACGAGCCCGACGCGATCGCCCGCACCGCCCTCACCGCCGCCCTCGACCTCACCGGGCTGCAGACGGCCGCGCTCGTGCGCCGCAACGCGGACGGCCGGCTCATCACCCTCGCCTCGATCGGACCCCTCGCCGCGTCGCTGCGCAGCGGGGCGGGCGACGCGCTCGAGGCGCTCGCCGCCGCCGCCGACGGCACCGTGCGCGTCCTCGTCGCGGCGACGGCGGCCCACGAGGCCGCGCCGGCAGCCCCCGACCCCGCCGAGCGCCGCGCGCTCGAGGCGGCCGGCGCCGAGGCGCTCCTGGTCGCCGGGCTCGTGGCGGAGGGCGACAGCCAGGGTCTGCTGCTGCTCGCCGGCGACGCCGGCGCCGCGGACGGCGACCCGGACCTGCTCGAGGCGCTCGCCGTGAATGTCGCCGGCTGCCTGCACACCGCCGAGCTGCTGCGAGCGCTGCGCGAGCGCGCCGCCACCGACCCGCTCACCGGCCTGGGCCACCACGCCACCTTTCACGAGGCGCTCTCCGCGTCGCACCGGCGCCCGACCACCGCGGTGGTGCTGTGCGACATCGATGGCTTCAAGCGTCTCAACGACAGCTTCGGTCACCAGCACGGCGACGGCGTCCTGCGCGGGGTTGCGGCCGCGCTCAGCGGCGCCCTGCGGCGCGGCGACACGCTGTTCCGGATCGGCGGCGACGAGTTCGCCGCGCTGCTGGCGGTCTCGAGCACCGAGGAGGCGGTCGAGGCGGGTGAGCGGCTGCGGTCCGCGGTCGAGCGCGCGGGGCTCGGGGTCACGGTCTCGATCGGCATCGCGGTCCCCCAGCCGGACGAGCCCGACGCGGCGGTCCTGGCGCGCGCGGACCGGGCGCTGTACCAGGTCAAGGCCTCGGGGCGCGACGGCGTCGGCCTCGCGGCCGACGAGCCGCTGGGCATCGGCCCGCCGCTGTAGCGACCGGGCCTCCACTCGCCGCCTATCCTGGGTCGCCGCAGCCATGGCCGACCCGGCGCACATCCGCAACTTCTCGATCATCGCTCACATCGATCACGGCAAGTCGACCCTCGCCGACCGCATCCTCGAGATGACGAAGACCGTCGACCCGCGGTCGATGCGCGCCCAGGTCCTCGACTCGATGGAGCTCGAGCGCGAGCGCGGCATCACGATCAAGGCGCAGGCGGTGCGCGTCTTCTACACCGCCCGCGACGGCGAGACCTACCAGCTGCACCTCATCGACACGCCCGGGCACGTGGACTTCACGTACGAGGTGAGCCGCAGCCTGGCGGCGTGCGAGGGCGCCCTGCTCGTCGTCGACGCCTCCCAGGGCGTCGAGGCGCAGACGCTCGCCAACACGTACCTCGCCGTGGACGCGGGGCTCGAGCTGATCCCGTGCCTGAACAAGATCGACCTGCCCGGCGCCGAGCCCGACCGCGTCGCCGACGAGGTCGCCGAGCTGCTGGGCGAGCCCGCCGACTCGATCCTGCGGATCTCGGGCAAGACCGGCGAGGGCGTCGAGGACGTGCTGGAGGAGCTCGTCGCCAAGGTGCCGCCGCCGGAGGGCGATCCGCAGGGCGCGCCTCGGGCGCTGATCTTCGACTCCGAGTTCGACCAGTACCGCGGCGTCGTGGCCTACATCCGGGTCGTCGACGGCGTGTTCCGCAAGGGCGAGGCCATCCGCGCGATGGCGGCGGGCACCGAGGCCGACATCGACGACATCGGTTTCTTCACGCCGGCGATGACGAGCACCGACGCGCTGCACGCCGGCGAGGTGGGCTTCCTCATCACCGGCATCAAGGACGTCACGAGGCTGCGCGTCGGCGACACGCTGACGACGAAGGCGGGCGGCGCAACCGCGCCGCTGCCCGGCTACCGCGACGTGAAGCCGATGGTGTTCTGCGGCCTGTTCCCGATCCACTCCGACGACTACCCCGACCTGCGCGACGCGCTCGAGAAGCTCACGCTCAACGACGCCGCGCTCACCTGGGAGCCCGAGACGTCCGACGCGCTCGGCTTCGGGTTCCGCGTCGGCTTCCTCGGGCTGCTGCACATGGACATCGTCCGCGAGCGCCTCGAGCGCGAGTACGACCTCG
Source organism: Solirubrobacteraceae bacterium (assembly GCA_036259975.1). Lineage (GTDB taxonomy): Bacteria > Actinomycetota > Thermoleophilia > Solirubrobacterales > Solirubrobacteraceae > JAOPZW01. The sequence goes on from DATAAR010000132.1 coordinate 7,750, forward strand.
ACCTGCTCGCGACGATGCCGTCGGTGGGCTTCGAGGTGACGCTGACCAACGGCGACGAGGTCGAGGTCCACGCGCCGAGCGACATGCCCGACCCGGCCCGCATCGCGGAGGTCCGCGAGCCCTACATCAGGGCCTCGATCCTCACCCCGAAGGAGTACGTCGGCCAGGTGATGGAGCTCGCGCAGGAGCGCCGCGGCGAGCACTCGGGCATGCACTACCTGAGCGCCGACCGCGTGCAGCTCAACTACGACCTGCCGCTCGGCGAGATCGTGCTCGACTTCTTCGACCAGCTCAAGTCGCGCACGCGCGGCTACGCGTCGCTGGACTACGAGATCATGGGCATGCGCCCGAGCGACCTCGTGAAGCTGGACGTGCTGCTCGCCGGCGATCCCGTCGATGCGCTGTCGATGCTCGTCCACAAGGACAAGGCGTACGGCTTCGGCCGCACGCTCACCGAGAAGCTGCGGGCGAAGATCCCGCGCCAGCAGTACGACGTCCCGATCCAGGCCGCGGTCGGCTCGCACATCATCGCCCGCGAGACGGTCAAGGCCTACCGCAAGGACGTCACCTCCAAGTGCTACGGCGGCGACATCTCGCGCAAGCGCAAGCTGCTCGAGCGCCAGAAGGAGGGCAAGAAGCGCATGAAGCAGGTCGGGCGCATCGAGGTGCCGCAGGAGGCGTTCCTGGCCGTCCTCGAGCTGGGCGACGGCTCGCAGTCGTAAGCCGCCGCCCGCCCGTCAGCGCCGGATCAGCTCTCGAGCTGCGCGTCGACCTGGATGTCGACGTTGCCCTTC
>DATAAR010000133.1:0-20418 GCA_036259975.1 Solirubrobacteraceae bacterium
CAGCAGCCCGGCGGTACCGCCTCGCTAAGCGATGCGGCCGCGCTGCAGGTGGCGCTCCGCGCCCGCGGCTTGTACGCGGGTGCGGTCGACGGCATCGCCGGTCCGGCGACGTCGGCCGCGGTGCGCACGCTGCAGCGCCGCGCCGGGCTGGTGGTCGACGGCGTCGCCGGACCGGCGACGCGGCGGGCGCTCGGCTGGCGCGGCCGGCCGCCGCTCGGCGCGCGCGCCGTGTCGGCCGGCATGCGCGGCTGGGACGTCGCCGCGGTGCAGTTCCTGCTCGCGCGGGCGGGGTTTCCGTCGGGTCCGTTCGACGGCCGGGCCGGCCCACGCTTCGCCGCTGCGCTGGTGCGGTTCCAGACCTGGGCCGCGCTGGCCGTCGACGGCGTGGCGGGGCCGGCCACGATCGCGCGTCTCGGCCGCCCGCCGCCCCGCTCGCCGCTGGCGCTGCGCGCGCCCGTCGCCGCGGTCGCGACCGACGGGTTCGGATCGCGCGGAGGCGCGTTCCACACCGGGATCGACTTCCCCGCGGCGACCGGCACGCCGGTGACCGCCGCGGCCGCGGGCTGCGTGACGTTCGCCGGCGTCGACGACGGCTACGGGCGGCTGGTGATCGTGGGGCACGCCCTGGGCGTCACGACGTGGTACGCCCACCTGTCCCGGATCGACGTGCGCCCCGGCGCATGCGTCGTGGGCGGCGCGCGGCTGGGCGCCGTCGGTGCGACCGGAGTCGCGACCGGCCCGCACCTCCATTTCGAGGTCCGCGTGCGCGGCGCCGCGACCGATCCGCGGTTCGCGCTCAGGTGATCTCGCCGCCCCGCGCCGCGCGCACCGCGCGCGCCTGGGCGGCGTCCATCCACATCTCCCAGCGCCCCGACGCCGACTGGCGCTCGTCCTGGAAGCGGTAGGGCCGGCGGCCGCCGAACTCGGTGTGGCGCAGCTGCGAGACGCCGCCGAGCACGGACGCGATCCGGCGCGGCGGCCAGCCGATCGCGGCCTCGATCTCGGGGAACGGGCGGGGCCGGTCGGGCGTGCCGGCGAGCTCGTCCAGGAGCTCGCGCATCAGGTCGCTGCAGCGGTCGTGGAAGCGCGCGACCTCGTCGGGATCGTCCATGGCGTTGTGCGGCGCGTGCTGGGAGAGCGGCGACGAGGTGCGGGCGCGCGCCATGCGACCGCTCAGGCGACGAGCTCGTTGAGCGCGAGGATGTTGCCCTCGCTGTCGCGGAACCAGGCCGACTTGACCGATCCGTAGTCGATGATGTGGCCCGCGATGGTGCCGGGCCGCCCCTGGAACGTCGACGAGTCGGGGCGCTCGAACGCCACGCCGCGCGCTTCGAGCTCGCGTGCGAGCCGCTCGATGCCCTCGACGAGGAAGCTGACCACGGCGAAGGCGGCGGGCTCGCGATCGGGCATCTCGGTGACGACGAGCGCGGTGCCGCTCCCGGCCTGGAACATCATCGGGTCGTCCGCGGGCCCGGAGAGCAGCTTCAGTCCGAGGACGTCGCGGTAGAACGCCCGGGCGCGGTCGCCGTCCTGGGCCGGGAGAACGGGATTCATGAAGAAGCGGTCGAGCATCCGGCGGCGGGAGCGCGGGTCCAGGCGCACCGTAGCGGCTCGGGCACGGCCAGGGCCCTCAGTAGGCTCCGCGGCGGTGGCCGAGAGCGAACACACGACGCTCCAGGTGGCGGGGCACGAGGTCCGGCTGTCGAACCCGAGCAAGGTCTACTTCCCCAAGCCCGGTTGGACCAAGCTCGACCTCGCGCAGTACTACGTGGATCTCGCCGACGCGGTCGTCGTGCATGTCCGCGAGCGCCCGACCGTCATGAAGCGCTTCGTGAACGGCATCATGGAGGAGCCGATCTGGCAGAAGCGCGTGCCGAAGAACATCCCCGACTGGCTGCAGACCGCGACCGTCTCGTTCCCGTCCGGACGCACCGCCGAGGAGCTCGTTGCCAACGACGCCGCGCACCTCGCGTGGGCGGTCAACCTCGGTGTCATCGACTTCAACCCATGGCCGGCGCGGCGCAGCGACCTCGACCATCCGGACGAGCTGCGGGTCGATCTCGATCCCACGCCGGGCATCGAATGGGGGGCGGTGCGCCGCACCGCGATGGTCGTGCGCGACGTGCTCGAGGAGCACGGCCTGCGGGGCTACCCCAAGACGTCGGGGTCGAAGGGCATCCACGTCAACGTACGCATCGAGCCGGAGTGGGACTTCCTCGAGGTTCGCCGCGCGGCGCTGGCGCTCGCACGCGAGGTTGAGCGCCGCGCGCCCGACCTCGCCACCAGCAAGTGGTGGAAGGAGGAGCGCCACGGCGTCTTCGTCGACTACAACCAGAACGCGCGCGACCGCACGGTCGCGTCCTGCTACTCGGTGCGCCCGACGCCGGACGCGCGCGTGTCGTGCGCCCTGCGCTGGGACGAGGTGCCCGACGTCGAGCCGGGCGACCTGCGCATCGACACGGTGCCGGATCGCGTGCGCGAGCACGGCGACCCGGCCGGCGACATCGACGAGCATCCCGGCTCGCTCGACCAGCTCCTCGACCTCGCGCGCCGCGACGAGGAGGAGGGTCTCGGCGACGCGCCATGGCCGCCGCACTTCCCCAAGCAGAAGGGCGAGCCCAAGCGCGTGCAGCCGAGCCGCGACCGCGACCGCCCGACCCACCGCGGGCGCGCCGGCGACCCGCAACCGGGCGGCCCGCCGCCCGGCGTGCGCACCGGCGGGCTCCAGCGGGGCTTCGGCTCCAAGCCGCGGAGCGGCCAGGGGCACGAGCACGAGTTCGACGAGTAGCGCGCCGGCGCGCGCCGCGTGTCACACGTTCCGCTCACACGGAGCGGCGCCGCTACTCCGGCTCCGGGGCCTCGAGGAACGGCACGACGGCGGCGGCCAGCAGCGGCGACGCGACGATGTCGTAGTGCGTCGTTCCCGGCAGCACGGCGAGCCGCCCGCGCGGCCGGCCCGAGCCGTCCACGCCCGCGTCGCGGCGGCCGCCGCCGAGGAGGCCGTAGAACTCGACGATGTGGTCGAGGCGGACGGAGTCAGCGTCGGCGTAGACGAGCATCGTGGGCGCCGTCAGCGCCGACACGTCCGCCGACCAGTCGAAGTCCGCCTTCACGAACTCGGCCGTCTTGGCGATGTGCGCGGTCCAGTCGTCGGGGCGCGGGGCGACGCGCGCGTAGTGCTCATACACGGGCGCCTGCTTGATCATCTCGGCGATCTCCGGTCCCATCGCGTCCATCGCCGCGAGCACCTCGGGGAACGACCCGTCGCGCCGGAACGGGATGGAGACGAGCACGAGCCGGCGCACGCGCGCCGGGTGCTGGATCGCCGTGCGCAGCGCGACCATGCCGCCGAGCGAGTAGCCCATCACTTCGGCGCGCTCGAGCCCGAGGTGCCCGATCAGCGCGGCGATGTCGTCGGCGAGGAGCTCGGCCCGCAGCGGGCGGTCGATGTCCGCGGTGTGGCCGTGACCCTGCAGGTCGACCGCGATGACGCGCCGGTGCTCGGCGAGCTCGTCCAGGATCGCGGCGAACATCTCGCTCGCGCCGATCCCGCCGTGCAGGAGGACCAGCGGCGCACCCGCGCCGTGCTCCTCGTAGTACAGCGACAGGCCGTTGACGTCCGCGTAGCTCATGGGTTCTCCTCGTCTCGTCTCGCCGGCGGGCGCTCCGCGCGCTGCCGTGTTGCGCCGTACAACGGCGCGAGGCCCCCCGACTCATCGGTGGCCGCGCTCACCCGCCGAGCAGCTCGCGGACGCGCGGCGCGGCCTGCTCGCCCAGACGCCGCACGAGGCCGATCGGGTCGCCGCCGTCGTCGGCGCTGAGGAAGAACGCCTCGACGCGGTGATCGCGGTGCAGGCGGGCGATCTGCTCCGGCCACGCGGGCGGCTCGCCCTCGAGCTGCAGGTTGCACGCCCGCACGATCGCGGCCGGGTCGCGCCCGGCGCGGCGCGCCGCCTCGTCGATGGCGGCGTGGCGGGCGTCGAGCTCCGCGGGCGGCAGCCGCGGCACGCTCGGCAGCCAGCCGTCGGCGAGTCGCCCCGTGACCCGAAGCATGCGCGGCCCGTAGGCCCCGAGCCAGATGCCGATGGGATGCGCGGGCACCGGGCCGGCGTGCGCTCCGTGCACGCGGTAGTGCTCGCCGCCGACGCGGATGTTGCGCTCGCCGGCCCAGAACGCGCGCAGGATCGCGATCGCCTCCTCGAGCGCGTCGACAGACTCGGGGCCGCTGCGCCGCGGCCCGCCCATCGCGGCGATCGCGTCCCAGAATGCGCCGGCGCCGACGCCGAGCTCGACGCGGCCGCCGCTCAGCACGTCGAGGCTCGCGGCCGCCTTGGCCAGCACGGAGGGCGGCCGCAGCGGCAAGTTGATGACGTCGGGGACGAGCGTCACGCGCCGCGTGCGCGCTGCCGCGTACGACAGCAGCGTCCACGTGTCGAGGAAGCGCCGCTGGTAGGGGTGGTCCTGCACGCCGACGAGCTCGAGCCCGCTCTCGTCGGCGGCGACGATCTGCGCGAGCGTGCGCTCGGCATGCTCCGCGTCGGGCGTCACGAACACACCGAGCCGCGGCGCCATGCCGCTACCGCCGCCGCCCGAGCCGCTGGCGCAGTGTGAACCAGAGCGCGACGGGGACGAACGCCGCCCCCGCCAGCGAGCCGACCGCGAAGCGCGCGAGCCGGCCCGGGCCGAGGCGCTCGTCCACCTGCTCGCGGGGCGGCGGCAGCTCCAGGGCGGACGGCCCGGCCGCGGGCTTGGTCCCGGCCACGGCGATCCCATACGCGTCCCAGCCCTCCCGCCACCACGGCGGCGCGACGGTCACGCGGCGCAGGTCGGTGAACCCGGCGCGCTCCATCCACGCCGTGTACTCGTCCTCGGCCGGGAAGAGCATCCACGCGTCGGAGAGCCGCCGCGCGAGCGGGTGCGTGCGGCGCAGGGGGCCGATCAGGAGCGCGATCCCGCCCGGGCGCACCACGCGGTAGGCCTCGGCGATGGCGCGCTGCGGGTCGGGCCAGTACTCGATGCTCCCCGCCGATACGTAACGGTCGACGGAGTCGGTCTCGAGCGGCAGGGCCTCGGCGTCGCCCAGGCGCTTGGCGGCGCCCGCGAGCACCGGCTTGCCCCGCGCGCGCGCGAGCTGGTGCGGGCTCTGGTCGATCATCGTCACGCGCTCGGCCGGCACCGCCCCGACGATCCCCTCGGTCGTGAACCCGGTCCCCGCGCCGACGTCGGCCACGGTGAGATCGGGCCGGTCGAGGGCCGCGAGCGCGAGCGCCTCGTCGCGCATCGCCTCGGTCCAGAACAGGGGGTTGATCCAGCGGTCGTAGCCGAGCGAGACCACCCGGTAGAACCAGTAGGCCTCGGCCTTGTGCTGGATGAACCGCACGGGTCAGCCCAGCAGGTACGCCGCCGCGACGATCGCGTACTCGAGGAAGAACAGCACCCACACGCGCATGTAGAAGCGCGTGATCGCAGCGCGGTCGCCGAGGTCGACCCGCGCCGCCCAGAGCCACAGCGCCGCGGCGGCCGCGAGATGCGCGCCGGCGAGCAGCGGCGCGCTGGCGCCGTCGAGCAGCGCCGCTCCGGCGCTCGCCATGCCGAGCTCGGCCGCGGTCAGCGCGGCGAGCCCGAGCGCGAACACCGGCTGGGGGCCCAGCCGCACCGAGAAGGTCGCGATCGCGTAGCGGCGGTCGCCCTCGACGTCGGGCATGTCCTTGAGGATCGCGATCGCGAAGCTGAACGGGACGGTGACCGCGATCAGAGCCCACACGGCGGGATGGATCGCCGAGCCGCCGCCGAGCGCGTAGCTGAAGTGCAGCCAAACGCCGAGGTTGACGACGAGCGAGCGCACGAACGTGATCGACAGCGAGGCGAGCGCCGGGAAGCGCTTGAGCCGCAGCGGCGGCACCGAGTACGCGGTCCCGACCGCCAAGCCGAGCGCGACCGCGGCGAGCTCGGCCGCGCCCTGGGTGACCGCGAGGACCAGCGGGACCATCGCGGCGGCGACCACGATCCGCCGGCCCGCGGCCGGGCTCAGGTCGCCCGCGGCGACGGGCAGGAAGGGCTTGTTGACCCTGTCGATGTCGACGTCTTCCAGCTGGTTGACGCCGACGATGAAGACGTTGACGCACCAGGCCGCGACGAGCGTCCACCACAGGTCGAACAGCCCGGCGCCGAGATCGCCGCCCGCGAGGTCGGTCACCGCGATCGCGTACAGCGCGAGGACGCTCAGCGTGGTGCCGACGATGGTGTGCGGGCGGCTGAAGCGCCACAGCACCGCGGGAGCGCTCCGGCCCGCGGCGGCCCCCTCCCGCGCGAGGGCGCCCAGAAGCGCCTCCCCCGGTCGGCTCATGACGCTGACGCTACCGGCCGCTGTGGAAGCATGCGCGCCACGATGTTCGCGGCGTACCGCGCCACCGGTGCCGACCCGCCGTTCGGTGACCCCCGCGGATACCACGGCGTCGGCATGGAGGGCTACTTCTGGCGCATCACGCAGGCGGCGCGCGGCACGGTCGTGGTCGTGCTGCTCGCGGTCAGCCGCGACGCGGCCGGCGGGACGTGGGGGATGCTCGCGCTCGCGGCCCATCCCGGCGGGTTCGTCCGCGCCGCCACGGTCGAGCATGCCACCGCCGACAGCCGCGCCCTCCGCGTGACCCTCGGCGACCCCGCCGCGCCGGCGCTGGAGGCCGACGACGAGCGCCTGCGCCTCGACCTCGGCCCGGACGCACGCGTCGGCGTCGACTTCGCCGACCGCGTCCCGTGGCCGGAGCGATGGGCGTTCGGCGGGATCGGCGCAGCGCAAACGATCCCGGGGCTGAGCCAGTACTGGCACCCGCACCTGCTCGGCGCGCGCGTCCGCGGCACGGCGCGGGCGGGCGACGCCACGCTCGACCTGGACGGCGCCACCGCCTACGCGGAGAAGAACTGGGGCGCGGCCGGGCATCCGCCGGCGTGGTGGTGGGGGCAGGCCCACGGCTTCGCGCGCGACGACGCCGTGGTCGCGTTCGCGGGCGGTCTCGCCGCGGTGGGGCCCGTGCGCGTGCGCGCGACGTCGGTCGTGGTGGCGGTCGGAGGCGAGGTCCTGCGGCTCGTGTCGCCGCCCGCGCCGCTGCGCGTCGCCGTCGACGAACGCGGCTGGCGGCTGCGCGCGCGGACCCCGCGCCACCGGGTCGAGATCGACGGCCACGCGAACGGGACGGCGCCGCACCTGCTGCCGGTCCCGGTGCCGGCCGAGCGCCGGCGCCGCGACGGCCTGTCGGCGATGCATCTCGCCGCGGCGCTGCACGTGCGCGTGCGCCGCGGCGCGCGCACGCTGTTCGAGGGGACGTCCGAGCTGGCGGGGCTCGAGCGCGGGCAGGGCCCGCTCAGCCCGCGTCCGGCACGCGCGCCCACACCTGCACGACGCGAGGGAGGCTGAGCAGCGTGTCGGGCCGGGCCGCGAACCGGTGGAGCTCCTCGACGTGCGCCGCGATCTCCTCGGCCTCGATCAGCCCCGCGGCCACCGCCGCGTCGGCGATGTTCTCGAGCGTCAGCGCGCTGAGCAGCTTGACGTCTCGGTCGAAGCCGGCGGGCTGCTCGATGTGGACGCTGATCCCGCGCAGCCCGGCCTCGGCGAACAGCACCGGGAGGCGGCGGCCGATCCGGGCGTCGCCACCGGCGTGCGCGGCGACGCGCGGGTAGACGTCCCAGAACGCGTCGTACGCCGCGCACGGCGGGTGGCAGAAGCCGACGGCGTAGTCGATGTCCTCGACCGCGACCACCGCGCCCGGGCGGGACGCGCCGATCATCGACCGCAGCGCGGCGCCCGGATCGGCCAGGTGCGTGAGCAGGAAGCGGGCGTAGACGAGGTCGAACTCCCCGTCCTGCGGCAGCTCGTCGACGCTCGCCGCCCGGTAGTCGACGTTCTCGACGCCGGCGTCGGCGGCCTCGTCGCGTGCGAGCCGCAGCTTGACCTCGTCGATGTCGATCCCGACCGCCTCGCCCGCGGGGCCGGCCAGCCGTGCGAGCGCGAGCGTCACGTCGCCGCCGCCGCAGCCGACGTCCAGGCAGCGGGCGCCCGGTCGGATGTCGAGCCGCTCCAGCAGGCCGGACGTCATCGTCTCCATCACGCGCGACAGCACCCGCAGCCGCTCGCGCCCCGCGACCCCGCCGCGAAGCCTGTACGTGCTCGCCGTGGTCATCCCCGCAGCGTCGCGCTGCGCCCCCGCGCGCGCGACCGAGGCAGCACGAGAGCGGCGGTGCGGGTGCCTCCCTCCTTCGGCGCGGCGTGCGCGGGCGCTCAGGCGCGACCCTCGGCGCGCGCGACGGCGAGCTCGAGCGACTCGGCGCCGATCAGCCGCTCGAACACGCCCACCACGAGCCACAGCGAGCGCAGCCGCACCTCGGCCGCGCGGTCGACCGGCTGGACGCGCGCCTCGCTGACGATCGCGCTCCCGCCGGCGCCGTCGTCCTCGACCCAGTGCGCGAACAGGACGCGCACGGTGCCGGGCTCGTCCCATGCGCGGAACGCCTCGGGCCCCGCGAGCCGCGGGTAGTCGCGGGTGAGGGTCCAGATGCGCCCGCACAGCCCCGACAGCGACCAGCGCTCGCCCTCGTCGAGGACGACGAACGGGTACTCGGCGAGCAGGCCGCGGAACGTCTGCGCGGGCGGCGTGCCCGGGATGCGCCAGCGCACGAGACGCCCGAGCGTGCGCGTGTCCGACAGCCGCAGCTCGGCGGCGGCCGTCCACAGCGCGGCGGCGGGCGCGGCGGCGCGGCGGCGGTGGCGGCTGCGCACCGCCGGGCGCGCCATCCAGTCGTCGAGGTGCGCGGCGATCACGGCCGCGACACGCTACCCGGCCGTGCGCCGCGTGCCGGGCGCGGCGCGTCGCGCGCGACGATCCGGGCGATCGCCGGGTCGGGCGTACACTTCCTCTCCACCGGCGCGCTGTCGCACTCGGCCCCCGCACTCGATCTCCCTTCTCTGGAGCCGCTGCCGTGAACCTTCCCGTGGCCCCGACCTCGACGCTCCAGCGGATGGTCGCGATCGGATAGCCAGAGGCTCGGTGCCCGCGGTCAACACCTTCGCCGGGGGACGCCTGGACCGCGGCGGCCCCCGGCGCACCGACGACCGCTGGGTGGCCGAGCGGCGCGCCGACCCCGCGTCGCGCGCCGTCCTCGCCACGAGCGAGGGCGTGCTCGTCCGCGACGGGGCGACGCCGGCGCTTGTGGGCCTTGGGGAGCTGCCGGCCGGGATCGAGCTCGTCCTGCTCGGCATCGACCGTGACGGCGCGGCAGTGTTCGCCGCCGATCCCGGCGCCGAGCGCGCCGCCGCGCTGGCTCCGGGTGCGGCGCTGCGCGGGCTGCGCGACGTCGCGGCCGAGGCGGCGCCGCCCGACGCGGGCCTGCTCGCGCACGCGACGGGTGTGCTCAACTGGCACCGACGTCACCGGTTCTGCGCGAACTGCGGTGCCCCGACCGCGATCGCCGAGGCGGGCCACGTGCGGGCGTGCCCGCGCTGCGGGGCGCAGCACCACCCCCGCACCGACCCCGTGGTGATCACGCTCGTCCACGACGACGACCGGCGCGTCCTGCTGGGCCGCCAGCCAACGTGGCCCGCGGGCCGCTACTCGGCGCTCGCCGGGTTCGTGGAGCCGGGCGAGAGCCTCGAGGAGGCGGTCGTGCGCGAGGTCGGCGAGGAGGCCGGCGTCGCCGTGACCGCCGTGCGCTACCGCTCCTCGCAGCCGTGGCCGTTCCCGGCCTCGCTCATGCTGGGCTTCGAGGCCGCCTACGCGGGCGGCGACGCGCACCCGCACGACCACGAGCTCGAGGACGTGCGCTGGGTCCCGCGCGCCGAGCTCGCGCGCGCCGTCGCGGGTGAGGGGCCGCTGCTCCTGCCGCCGCCGCTCGCGATCGCGCGGCGGCTCATCGAGGGCTGGCTCGAACGGACCGCCTGACGGCCGCGGCTCAGCCGCCGCTGCTGCTGCCGCTGCTGCCGCTGCTGCTGCCGCTTCCGCCGTCGCCATCCGCCGGGGGCGGAGCCGCCGCGGCCTCGGCGGGCGGCGCAGTGGGCACCGCCGGCGGGACGCTCCGCGCCCGCGTCTCGGCCTGGTTCGAGTCGCCGTCGCCGCCACTGCCACTGCTGCCGCCACTGCCGCCACTGCCGCCACTGCCGCCGCCGCCGTCACCGTCGCCGCTGGGCGCCGTCGGGACCGGCGCGGTCACGACGAGGTCGTCGTCGGCGCCGCCGCCGTCCCCGCCGCCGCTGCGACCGGAGCCGCCGCCGCCGTCCGACGGGCCGCCGCCGCCGGACCCGCCGGAGCCCGAGCCGCCGGAGCCCGAGCCGCTCGAGCCGGGACCCGACGATCGCGAGCCGCGGCCGTCGTCGCCGCCACCGCGACCGGAGGATGCGGATCGGCGCCTGGGGCCGGAGCGGGCTTCGCCGCCTCCGCCGCTGCGGCGGCCACGCCGGTCGTCGCCGGCCGCGCGCTTGCGCCGGCCGCTGTTCTCGGACGGGCCGCTGTCGTCGCCGCCGCCGCTTCCGCCGCGCCGCCCGCTACGGCCCTCGCCGGTCGCGGAGCCGGAGTGGCCTGACGCTGCGGACGACGCCGACCTGTCGGCGGCGGGCGCGAAGGCCGGCGGCGCCGACGTCCCGCCGCCGCCGGCTCCCGAACCCTGCGATGGCGATGGGGGGCCCTCCGACGCCGGCTCGTGGGGCTTCTGGGACGGGTGCACGACCTTCGCCACCTCCGGCCCGCCGGTGACGAGCGCGCCCGTGGCGATCACCGCGGCCGCTCCCGCCTTCAGGGACACCGACGCCGCGCCCGCACCGCCGGCGCCGGCCGCGATCTCCGCGACCCGCGCGACGGTCGCGTCGCCGGCGTTCGCGACGACGGCGTTCAGCAGCGGGAGCGGCGTCAGGGCCGTGGCGGCCATGCGCAGCGTGGTCCGCGCGCGGTGCACGAGCTGGCGCACGGCCCCGTCGGTGAGGCCGAGCTCCTCGGCCACGTCGGCGTGCGCGCGGCCGTCGATGGCGACGGCGAGCAACGCGGCTCGCTGGCGGGACGGCAGCGCGGCGATGTTCGTCAGCGCATGGAGCATCTCGTCCCGGCGCTCGAGCTCCGTGGCTGGCTCGGTGGCGAACCCGCCGGCCGACTCGGGCACCTCCTCCAGCGCCTCGCCGACCTTCTTGAGCGTGTTGATCGCGGCGTTGTGGGCGATGCGGTACAGCCAGGGCCGCAGGTCGCGCACGTCGGTGCCGGTCCGCAGCGATGACCACGCGTTGATGAAGGTCGCCTGCACGACGTCCTCGGCGAGCGTCTCGGAGAGGAGCCGCCGCAGGTAGCGCAGCAGCGGGCGGCGATAGCGCTCGACGATCGCCTCGAACGCGCGGTCGTGGCCGGCGGCCGCCAGCGCGACGAGCCGCTCGTCGGACTGCGCGCGCAGCAGGGCTGAGGACAGCAGCGGGGTCATGGCGACGATCCCTGGGACAACCGTAGCGCCAGGACGTCACGCTCGGATTCGATATGCCGGATTACGGCAGCAGGTCGATGCCCGACTCGGCCGCCCGGCGGACCGGCGCCAGCGCGGTCACCTTGCGCTCGAACTCCGACGGCGTGTAGCAGTGCACGTCCGCCGCGTCGCCCATCTCCGCGGCGTCCCACAGGCTGCCCGCCTGGTAGACCCGTTCGAGCCACGGCACGCCGTCGAAGAACTCCGACACGAGCACGACGACGAACTCGGGCCCGCGCTCGCGCTGCTCGCCGAGCCCCAGGGCGTCGTCGACGCGCGCCCCGCCGAGCACCGCCCGCTCCAGCGGCCAGCGGTCGCTGACGCGCTGCACGTAGCGGTGCAGCTCGCGCCGGTTGAGCCGCTCGGCCACGACCACGCGCGCATTCTGGCGCAGCAGCGACGCCGCGCCAAGGCGGTTTACCGCACGTTGCCTAGAAGTCGCCGACGTCGTGCGGGCCGACGCACGCGACCGCGAGCGCGTCGGGGTCGACGGCGCGGGCCGCCGCCGCGACCTCGTCGGCCGTCACGCCGTCGAGCAGCGCGATGGCCTGGTCGGGGTCGATGTCCTCGCCGAACACGATCGTCTGGTTCGCCGCGTAGCGCGCAACCGCGTTCGTGTTCTCGAACGCGAGCACGCGGCGCCCGGCGGCGTACGCGCGCGCGCGCTCGACCTCCTCCGCGGTCGGCCCGTCGGCATGCAGCTCGGCCACGATCTCGCGCATGCGCGTGTAGGCCTCGATGCACTTGGCCGACTCGAGCCCGGCGCCGAGCTGCAGCGACGGGACATCGGCGTAGGCGTGGTCGACGGCCCAGACCGAGTAGCAGAGCCCGCGCTGCTCGCGGATCTCGTCGAACAGGCGCGAGCCCATCGAGCCGCCGAGGAGCGTGGCGTAGATCGTGAACGCCGCCCGAGCGCGCGGGTCCGACACGTCGATGTCGGGGCGGTAGCTCATGCGCAGGTGCGACTGGTTCGTGTCGCGCTGCTCGACCAAGCGGTCGGCCCGCAGCGGCGGCGCCGGCTCGTAGGGCTCGGGCGCCGGGATGTCGGGGAAGCGGCCGAAGCGCTCGGCCACCGCGCCGTTCTCGGCGACGTGCTCGAGGTTGCCGACGATGAACGCCCCGCCGCGCGCGCCGGCCCAGCGCCGCTCGCGGAACGCGACGATCCCCTCGCGCGTGAAGGTGCGCAGGTGCTCCTCGGGTCCGAGGACCGTCCGCCCGAGCGGGTGGTCGCCGAACGCGGCGCGGTCGATGACCTCCTCGGCGACCATCGACGGCTGATCCTTGTAGCGCTGGATCTCCTGGATCACGACGCCGCGCTCGCGGTCGAGCTCCGCCGCGTCGATCCGGGGGCGGCCCACGAAGTCCGTCAGCAGGTCGATGGCGTCCATCGCGGACTCGGCGCGGACCGTGATGTGGAACGCGACGAGGTCGTGGCTGGTGTAGGCGTTCAGTGAGCCGCCCATCCGCTCGGCGGTCTCGTTGACCTTGCGGTAGTCGTCGTAGATCTCGCCGCCCTTGAACACGAGGTGCTCGAGGAAGTGCGCCATCCCGTTCTCCTCGGGGCGCTCGGTACGCGCGCCGGCGTCGAAGGCGACGAGGACCGTCGTGGCGCGCGTGCCCTCGAGCGCGACGCGGTGGATGGGCAGCCCGTTGGGGGCGGTGGAAGACGTGATCCGCGGCATCGCCGGTCAAGATAGCGGTCCGGTGCAACCGCCCTTGCACGGGCCCGGGACCGGCAGGGGAACGCCGCCGTCGCGGCTAACTTGGGGCCACATGGCCACGAGCGAAGCCGAGAATCGCGCGCGCGAGGGCGCGCCCGAGGCGACGTCCGCGCCGCGTCCCGTCGTGATCGAGTTCGCGCGGGTGACGAAGCTCTACCCGAGCGGCGACACGGGCCTCGACGACGTCTCGTTCACGATCCGCCGCGGCGAGTTCGTGTTCCTCGTCGGCTCGACCGGCAGCGGCAAGTCGACGCTCATGCGCCTGCTCATCAAGGAGCTCGAGCCGAGCTCGGGGACGATCCGCGTCGCGGGCCGCAGCCTGGCCGACATCAACCGGTCCAAGATCCCGCACTACCGGCGCAACCTCGGCGTGGTGTTCCAGGACTTCAAGCTGCTGCCGAACCGCACCGTGCACGACAACGTGGCCTACGCGCTGCAGGTCACCGGCGGCGGCCGCAAGGAGATCCGGGCCAAGGTGCCCGACATCCTGCGCCTCACGGGCCTCTCGACCAAGCTCCACAGCTACCCCGACCAGCTCTCCGGCGGCGAGCAGCAGCGCGTCTCGATCGCGCGCGCGTTCGTCAACCACCCGCCGCTGCTCCTCGCCGACGAGCCCACCGGCAACCTCGACCCCGAGACCTCGATCGGGATCATGCAGCTGCTGTACCGGATCAACCGCGCGGGCACGACGGTCGTCGTGGCCACGCACGACCACGCGATGGTCGACCGCATGCGCCGCCGGGTCATCGAGCTCAGCCGCGGCAAGATCGTGCGCGACGAGCTCGGCGGGCAGTACGCGCCGCGCGACCTCACGACCGCCGAGTTCGGCGCGCTGCTGCGCGAGCCCGCGCCCGAGCCGCAGCGGGTCGAGCACCCCGGCGACATGTTCGACGAGGCGTACACGGACTGATGCGCGTCGGCTTCTTCCTGCGTGAGGCGCTGCGCTCGATGTCGCGCAACGCGGTCCCCAGCTTCGCGGCGATGGCGTCCGTGCTCGTCACGGTCCTCGTGCTCGGCATGTTCATCCCGGTGGTTCAGGCGACCACCGGCGCGGCGAACGACGTCCGCGGCCGCGTGCTCGTCAACGTCTACCTCAAGACCAACGCCAAGCCCGGCGACGTCAAGCGGGTGCGGGCGCTGCTGAACGACCGCGTCGAGCATGTCGGCGCGGTGCAGTACGTGTCCAAGCGCCAGGCGCTGGCCGAGCAACGCAAGCGCTACCCGGAGGCGTACGACCTGCTCGGCTCCAACCCGCTGCCCGACACGTTCCGCGTCACGCCTGACGAGCCGGACAACGCGCTCAAGCTGCGCGACGCGCTGACCCCGACCGCCCCCGGCGGCGGGCGCACGACGATCGACCCGTCGATCGACACGGTCAAGAACTCGCGCGACGACACGCAGAAGATCCTCGTCGCAACCCGCGTCGTGAAGCTCACGACCGGCCTGCTCGCCGCGCTGCTGATCGTCGCGTCGGTGCTGCTGGTCTCGAACACCATCCGGCTGTCGCTGTTCTCGCGCCGGCGGGAGGTCGAGGTGATGAAGCTCGTCGGCGCGACGGACTGGTTCATCCGGTGGCCGTTCGTCATCGAGGGCATCGTGCTGGGCGCGCTCGGCGGCGGGCTCGCGATCCTGCTGCTGCTCGTGGGCAAGATCGCGCTGCTCGACCCGCTCACCGATCAGTTCTCGCTCCTGGCCGCGCCGGACACCATCCACTTCGGGCTCCTCATCGCGGTGCTGCTAGCGGCGTCGGTGGCCGTGAGCGCGGCCGGGTCGGGGCTGTCGCTCCGGCGCTTCCTGCGGGTCTGATGCGCGACCGCTGACGGCAATCTGACGGGCGCGCCGTACCCTCTTGGTCCGTGCGCCCTTCCCGTCGCAGACGCCGCCTGCCCGTCGCCCTCGGGGCGCTCGTGCTCGCGATGCTCGCGTTCGGGATCTGGCTCGGCGCGCGCCATCCGGGCTGGCTGCCCGGGCCCGTCCGCGCCGTGCTCGTCGGGGACGCGAGCTCGGCCGTCGTACGCGAGGCGATCGACGACGTGAGCCGCACCTACTACCGCGAGATCCCCAAGGAGCAGCTCGCCGACAACGCGATCGAGGGGGTCGTGAAGCGCCTCGACGACCGCTTCTCCAACTACTTCACGGCCGCCGAGTACAAGCGCTTCAAGGAGTCGCAGAACAGCGAGTTCTCGGGCATCGGGCTCGCCGTCAGCGAACACCGCCGCGGGCTGCGGGTGGAGGAGGTCTACGACGGCTCGCCCGCCGATCGGGCGGGCATCGCGCCGGGCGACATCGTCGTCGCGGCGGCCGGCCACGACCTCACGGGCCGAAGCCAGGACGAGTCGGTCTCGTTCATCAAGGGCCCCCCGGGGACCGAGGTGAAGGTGACCTGGCTGCACGACGGCGCGCGCAGGACGAAGGTGATCACCCGCAGCACCGTCTCGGTGCCGGTCGTCGCGTCGGAGCTCGAGCGGGCCGGGGCGTGCAAGGTCGGCGTCGTGCGCCTCGCGCAGTTCAGCTCGGGCGCGCACGGCGAGGTCTACGCCGCGCTGCGCAAGGCGAAGAAGGCCGGGGCGACGGGGTTCGTGCTCGACCTGCGCGGCAACGGCGGCGGCCTCGTGAACGAGGCGCAGCTCGTGGCGAGCGCGTTCCTGCCGGACGGCGTGATCGTCACCACGCGCGGGCGCGCGGTGCGCGAGCGGACGCTGCGGGCCAGCGGCGATCCGGTGGTCCCCAAGCAGCCGCTTGTCGTGCTCGTCGACAAGCACACGGCCTCCGCCTCCGAGATCGTGACCGGCGCGCTGCAGGACCGCCACCGCGCCGAGGTGGTCGGCACGCGGACGTTCGGCAAGGGCGTCTTCCAGCAGATCCTCGAGCTCTCCAACGGCGGCGCGCTCGACATCACCGCCGGTCAGTACTTCACGCCCAGCGGCAGGAACCTGGGCGGCAGGGGCGCAAGGCCAGGATCGGGTATCTCGCCAGACGTGATGGCGATGGACGACCCCAAGACCAAGCGCGACGAGGCCAAGGCCCGCGCGCTCTCCGTCCTGGCGAGCTCGTGCCGCGGGTGACGCGGCGCCACGGGCGCCAGCCGCGCGGCGAGGACCGCGGGCCGCGCCGCGACGAGCCGGCCGACGTGCCCCGGGTCGTGCTGCTCGAGCAGCGGGGGCGGTTCATGGTCGGCGAGCCGTTCTTCGAGCGCGGCCGGCGCGTGACCGTCGAGCGCTCGCGCGACGCTCGGCCGGGGACGCTTGCGGTGCTGCGCCCGGGGCGGGCGGGTTCGGATGGCGGCGGGCGCGCCCGGATCGCGCGTACGATCGGCCGCCCGGACGTCGCGCGCGACGTGATCGAGGCGCTGATGCTCGACCGCGGCCTGGCGCGGCGCTTCCCGCCGGGCATCGAGCGGGCGGCCCAGGAGGCGCGCGACGCGCCCGTCGCCGACGTGCCGCGCGTCGACCTCACCTCGGTCGTCACGTTCACGATCGACCCCGCCACCGCGCGCGACTTCGACGACGCGATCTCGGCCGAGCCGCTCGGCGAGGACCGGTGGCGGATCTGGGTGCACGTCGCCGACGTCACCGCATTCGTGCGGCCCGGCTCGCCGCTGGACCGCGAGGGCTACCGGCGGGCGACGAGCGTCTACGTCCCCGGCGCGGTCGAGCCGATGCTGCCCGAGGCGCTGTCCAACGACGCGTGCTCGCTGCGCCCCGGCGTCGACCGCCTCGCCGTGACGGTCGAGATGGAGATGCACGGCCCGGAGGTGCGGCGCGCGGCGTTCCACCGCTCGACGATCCGCTCCGACGCGCGCCTGGACTACGACCAGGTCGACCGGATCTTCGCCGGGTCCGAGTACGCGCAGGAGCCGTGGGCGGGCCCGCTCGCCGCCGCGCGCGCGGCCGCCGCGGCGCTGCAGGCGCGACGCGAGGCGCGCGGCAGCCTGACGATCGAGGGCTCCGAGCCCGAGTTCGCGTTCGACCCCCGCGGGCTCGTGACGAGCCAGGGCATCACGCAGCAGACGGAGTCGCACCGGCTCATCGAGCACCTGATGATCTCGGCGAACGAGCAGGTCGCGAAGCTGCTGAACGACCGCGGCGTGCCGACGCTGTACCGCGTGCACGAGCGCCCGGAGCCCGAGGCGGTCAAGAGGCTCGTGGCCCAGCTCGCGTCGCTCGGGGTGGCGACGCCGCCGGTACCAGACTCGATGTCGCCGTCGCAGGCCGCCGACATCGTCGGCGAGTGCTCGCTGCTCGTCGACCAGCACGTGCGCCGCACCGGCCATGGCCGACGCGCGCTCACGTTCCTCATCCTCCGCACGCTGAAGCAGGCGCACTACGCGCCGCGCAACATGGGCCACGCCGGGCTGCAGTCGCCGTGCTACTGCCACTTCACGTCGCCGATCCGGCGCTACCCGGACATCGTCGCGCACCGTGCGCTGCTGAGCGCGGTCGGCGGCGGGGAGGACGCGCCGCGCGCCGACCGCCTGGACGAGGCGGGCGAGTGGACGAGCGCGCGCGAGCGCGACGCGATGGCGATCGAGCGCTCCGCGGACGCGGTCGCGCGCTGCTTCCTGCTCGAGCGCCAGCTGTTCGAGGACGGCTGGGAGCAGGAGTTCGAGGGCGAGGTCACCGGGGTCATCGGCGCGGGCGCGTTCG
The DNA here is from genome assembly GCA_036259975.1 of Solirubrobacteraceae bacterium. Taxonomy (GTDB): domain Bacteria; phylum Actinomycetota; class Thermoleophilia; order Solirubrobacterales; family Solirubrobacteraceae; genus JAOPZW01. Next base: position 17,852 of record DATAAR010000133.1, read on the forward strand.
TCGCGTTCGGCGAGGGCCACGAGGGCCTCGTCCCCGTGCGCCGGCTGCGCGGCGACTGGTGGGAGCTCAACGAGGAGGGCACGATCCTGTTCGGCACCCGCAGCGGCTCGACGATCCGGATGGGCGACCCGATCCGCGTGCGGGTGCACCGCGTCGACGCCGCGCGCGGGCGGGTGGACCTGGACCCGGCGGAGGACGCCGGCTAGCGGCTTCCCGCGCGTGGCGCGGTGGCGTTCAATCGCGCTCGCGGACGGCTGCATCGAGGGGGTGAGGGCGCCGGCGCGCGTGTTCTGCCGCCGGTCTTGCGCTGAATTGGTGCGTTTGCGCGGTCCGCTGTCACACCTTGGCCGCCATGCCCGAGGTGGTGCGGAAAATGGCTGCTATCGCGAAAGAATCCGCACCACCACCGGTGGATGTGGAGATCGCCGCGCTCGCGACGCGCCAGCACGGCGTCGTCGCGCGCCGGCAGCTGCGTGAGCTGGGTCTGAGCGACGGCGCGATCGCAAACCGAGTCGCGGCGGGCCGGCTGCATCGCCTGCATCACGGTGTGTACGCGCTCGGCCACGCGGTGCTCGGGGCACGCGGACGCTGGTCGGCCGCCGTGCTCGCCGCCGGGCCGAACGCGTTCCTCAGTCACGCTGCAGCGGGCGCCCTGTGGGAGCTGCGCGCCAGCGCCGCGGTCATCGTCGACGTCACGATCGTCGGCGGCGGCTCACGCAAGCGCGCCGGGCTGCGGATCCACCGGGCCCGCGACCTGACCGGCCAGATCACAATGCACGAGGGCATCCCGGTGACCACGCCGGCCCGGACGACGCTCGACCTCGCCGCCACCCTCCAACGCCGCCCGCTCGAGCGCCTCCTCGACCAGGCGGAGAACACGAGGCTGACGGATGTCGCGTCCCTCGATGCCCTGGCCCGAGCCCACACAGGCCACCGCGGAGCGCCCAGGCTGCTGGCCACCCTCGACACCCACGCGCCCGGCACGACGATCACGAAGAGCGAGCTCGAGGAACGCTTCCTCGCACTCTGCGACCACAGCGGGCTGCCGAGGCCACGCGTGAACGCGTGGGTGGAAGGCCTCGAGGTCGACTTCCTCTTCCCCCAGCAGCGGCTGATCGTCGAGACCGACGGATACCGCTTCCACCACACGAGGGAGCAGTTCGAGCGCGACCGCCACCGCGATGCGACGCTGACCCGAGCCGGCTACCGCACGCTGCGCTTCAGCCACACGCAACTGACACACGAGCCGACGACGGCGGTGGCGACGCTGCGAGCCGCCTACCGCGGCGCAAGCACCCACTGACGCGGACGGCCGGCGCGCCCGAGCCACTACGCTGGATTCGTGGCCAAGACCGGCAAGAAACGCAAGGCGGCGCCCGGCGACATCGCGACGAACCGCCAGGCGTCGTTCCGTTACGAGCTCATCGACAAGCTCGAGTGCGGCGTCGTGCTGCAGGGCACCGAGGTCAAGTCGCTGCGCGCGGGCTCGGCCCAGCTGAAGGACGGCTACGCGAACATCCGCGACGGCGAGCTGTGGCTGTACAACGTCCACATCCCGCCGTACGGGCCGGCCAGCCGCGACAACCACGATCCGGAGCGCCCGCGGAAGCTGCTCGCCCACAAGCGTGAGATCGAGCGCCTGATCGGCAAGATCCATGAGCGCGGGCTGACGCTCGTGCCGACGCGCATGTACTTCTCCGGCCCGCGTGCCAAGGTCGAGATCGCGCTCGCCCGCGGCAAGGACCGCTTCGACAAGCGCGAGTCGATCAAGGCGCGCGACCAGCGCCGCGACGTCGAGCGCGAGCTGCGCGACGCCGGCCGCTGAGCGCCACTACGCGTCGTCCAGCGTGCGCTCGACGTGGGTGAGGTCCATGCCGACCACGAGCAGCACGATGAGCCCGAGGTAGGCCCCGGCGATGGCCGCGCGCTGGCGCGGCGTTACGCGGTAGTAGGAACGGACGCTCTCGTCGCCGCGGCGCAGCGCACGCCAGCGGTGCCACGTCTCGAACGCCGCGAAGAGCGCGATCAGCAGGATGATCGGGTTCGGGAACGTGAACGCCAGCAGCAGCACGCCGAACAGCCCCGCGAACCACATCCACGGCGTCAGCGCGGCCATGGCGCGGCCGCCGTCGAGCGGCACGACGGGCAGCAGGTTGAACAGGTTGAGGAAGAACCCCGTGAACGCGAGCGCGCGCCAGAAGTCGTCGTCGGTCGCCGCGATCACCGGCAGCAGCGCCGCGGTGGCGAGCGAGCCGAGGATCGGGCCGGCGAGCCCGACGCGCGCCTCGGCCAGCGCGCTGCCGCCCAGCGACCGCGTGCCGACGGCGGCGCCGAGGAACGGGATGAAGACCATGCCGGACGGCTTGACACCCTCGCGCCGCAGCTGGATGTAGTGGCCCATCTCGTGGAGGAACAGCAGCCCGACGAAGCCGGCCGCGAACTTCCAGCCCCAGATCAGCGCGTAGGCGGCGACCGACACGAGCATCGAGCCGGACGTCGTCAGCAGCTTCGCCTTCGGCAGCAGCAGGACGAGCGCCTTGCCCCACTTGAGCAGCGCGAGCGCCGCG
>DATAAR010000134.1:0-16784 GCA_036259975.1 Solirubrobacteraceae bacterium
CGCGCGACGAGAGCGCGCGCAGGCGCCGAACGAGCTGCTCGTCGGCGTGGTCGTCGCCGAAGCGGGCGGCCGCGCGGTCGGTCGCGAGCCGCGCGACGGTCGGCTGCGTGGCGTACCAGTAGCTCTGCCCGTCGGCGTACAGGTAGGTCGCCCGGTCGGTCAGGCGCCGCAGCGCGTCGCCGAACGTCGCCGGGGCCTCGCCCGGCTGCACGCACCCGAGCTTGATGGAGCGGTCGTCGATCCCGCGGCTCGCGGGCCGCGCGTCGGGCGCCGAGCCCATGAAGATCGCGCGCGCCGCGCGGCGCGTGGCCGAGTAGCGGCGCAGGTTCGGGTTCTGGCGGTCGAGCCGCGGCGGCAACGCGCTCGGGCCGTCGACGTCCGCGTCGATCACCGCCGCCCAGCCCGCTTCCAGGTACCGCGTCAGCTCGGCGGCCACCGGCGGCGCGTCGATCGGCACCGACGCCGGCATGATCAGCAGGCTGCCGTCCTGGCGTTCCCACAGCGCGTGGATGACCGCGGCCATGAGCCGCAGCACCCCGCGGGTGCCCTGGAAGGCGTCGAGCGACGCCCAGTCGTCGTAGAGGCGGTCGAGCAGCTCGGGGTGGATCGGATAGGCGGCCGCGATGCGGCGCTCGTACTCCGCCTCCCGACACGGCGACGGGAACTCCGCCGCCCGCGTGCGGTAGAGGCGCGCGAAGTCGCGCACGACCGCGTCGCGCTGCGCCGCCCTGTTGGGCGGCAGCTCCTCGAACAGCCGCCGGCGCACGATCTCGAACTGCTCGTCCGCGCTCGCCGGCCGCCACGACGACTCCATGCGCCCGACCACGTGCTCGAGTCGCTCCAGCGCCGCGCGGCCGCCCTCGCCGCCGACCTCGATGCCCGACGCCGGGATCGAGACGACCAGCAGCACGCCCGGCACCGCCCGCGCCGCCTCGGCCAGCGCCTGCGCGAACGTGACCGCCGCGTCGAACGACCCCGCCGGTAGGCCATCGACGCCGTACAGCTGGCGCGCGTAGGCCACCCACTCATCGATCAGGACCAGGCACGGCGCGTGCGCCCGCAACAGCGCCACCAGTGCCGCGCCCGGGCTCGTCCCGGTGCGGTCTGCGTCGGCGACGAGCGGGTACGCCTCCGCGCCCCCGAGCTGCCACGCCAGCTCGCCCCACAGCGTGTGCACCGCCGTGCCATCGGGCTTCTCGTCGACCTGCCCCGGCCCGATCATCTGGCCGGCCAGCACCGCCCGCTGCGCCTCGAGCGCCGGGACGCCGGCCTCGGCGAGGACCTCGCCGACCCCCGGCAGCTCACCGGCGGGCCGCCCGCCGGCCAGGTGGTGGAGCGCGATCAGCGAGTGCGTCTTGCCGCCGCCGAAGCTCGTCTGCAGCCCGACGATCGGGTCGCCGCCCTGGCCGCTCAGCCGCCGCGCCGCGTTGCGCAGCAGCTCGTGCAGGCCGTCGGTGAGGAACGTCCGCCGGAAGAACTGGACCGGATCGCCGTACTCGCCGGTCGCCTCCCCGCGCCAGACCTGATGCAGGTCCGCGGCGAACTCCGCCTGCTGATAGCGGCCGGAGGCGACGTCGGGGTGCGGCATCACGATCTCCCGCCACGGCCGCAGTGCCCCCGCCGGCGACCCCTCCACCGGCGCCACGGCCTTGCGCTGCGCGCGCCGCGCGCGCTCGTGACCCGTGGCCGCCATTGCTCACCGCTCCATGTCGGTCCGCGAAGCGGTCGCCCGTTCGGCGGCCAGCCGCGTCAGCTCGGGCCAGGCGACGACGAGCCCGTTGTAGCCGACCGCCGGCTGCGCCCAGCCCCTGCGCTCGCACAGGACGTACAGCCGGTACGCGAGCTCCTTGGCCGCCTCGCCGAGTCCGCCGACGTGCCGCAGGATCGCCCCCGCCGCCGCTTCGCCCTCGGTCTCCAGCCGCCGGACGAGGTGCTGGACCACGTGCCACACGGTCGGCCGCGCGCCCGTCCGCGGATCCCGGTCGTGCGGCAGCTCCGCGCGGTCGACCAGCCGCACCTTCCCGGCCGCGACCGCCGCGATGCCGGATTCGATCAGCCCGTCCATCGCGACGTTGCGCGCCTTGCAGAGCGTCTCGGCGACGCCGAACGGACCCGGCTTGGCGCCGTACTGCTCGAACCACGAGATCGCCCAGCGTGTCTCGGCGTCGAAGTCGCCGTCCTGCTCGGCCAGGACCTCGTCGAGCGTGCGGTTGATCAGCTCGAGCGCGGTCCGCACGGACATGGGCTTGCCGCCGGCCTCGATGACCCCCGAGTACCGCGAGTACACCGCCATCCCCGGGCCGATCGCCGCCTGCGCGAGGTCCACGGGCGCGATGCTGCCGGCCTGCAGGTGGCGCATGGCGGGCGGGATCTCGGCCCGCAGCAGCGACACGAACTCGTTGCGGGTCGTGCGCGGCGCGTCTGCCGGCCGCGGCCGGCAGACGAGCACGACCGACGACGCCAGCGCGTTCGTGTTCATGGCGACCTGCCGGGTCGCCATCTCGGTTCGCATCGGCCACGTTCCGGTGATGCAGAAGCCGGCCGCCACGAGCCCTTCGAGCATCGTCTCCCAGCCGGTCGACGCGTGGCTGTCGCCGGTCCGCGCGGTCTGCTTGAACGCGTAGAACATCGCGAGCGGGCGGTCCGGGTCCTGCACGTCGCGCAGGCGCCGGAAGGCGAGCTCGAGACCGTCGCGGAAGTGACGCTCCGCCTCCGGCCGGCCGCCGAACCGGTGCGGGTCGGCGACGAGCTCCTGCGCCTTCGGGGTGAGCAGCGTCGCCAGGAGCCGGCCCTGGCGGCCGCGCAGCACGCGCCGCAGCCAGAGGTAGAAGAAGTCCGACAGGTCCGCGTAGCCGATGTTGTCGTAGTACGGCGGGTCCGTGCAGACCATGACGCTCGCGGCGCCATCCGCGCGGACGCCGTCCGTGGCGTCACGCTGCTCGATCGACGCCGGCGCACCCGGCTCCAGCCGCGTCAGCGGATCGACGAGCAGCTCGAGGGCGGCCGCGAAGCTGCCCGTCGCGCTGCCGAGGACGTTGACCTCGGCGAAGTCCCACACCATCGGCAGCGCCTGCCGGCCGAAGGCGTGCTGCGCCTTCTCACCCACGCTGTTCCAGCGCACGAGCGTGTTGGCGCTCATCACGACGCGATCCAGGGCGAGCGCGAGATACGTCACGACGGCCTCCGCCCGGGCCTGGGCCTCCTCCTCGCCGAGCCCGGCGCCGCGCGCGGCGGTCAACGCGGCGTCGAACGTGTCGCCGATGAGCTCGGCGAGCGTCCCGAGCGTTGCGATCTGGCGCGGGGTGAAGAGGTCGGCGTAGCTCGTGAGCCCGTACACCGGCGGCGAGAACCAGCGCGTGTTGGACGGCAGCGGCTGGTCGAGCCACGCGAGGTCGTCCGCGCCGGCGCCGGTCGCGGGGACCGGCTGCGGGTCGACGTAGCGCCGCCCCCGCACGCCCTTGAGGACCGTGGCGGTGGGGACCAGGCCGAGCCGCCCGGCGTGGCCCTCGCGCTTGACGTACGCCTCGGGCGCGACCTCGCCGCACGCCGCGCAGCGGAAGCTCGCGCCCCGGCCGAGCTTCGACGGCGCCGGCGGCGTTCCCTCGCCCGTGCGCACGCGGAACGAGAGGCTTGCAGAGCCGCGGTCGACCACCGGCTCCACCCACGCCCGCCTCCGCTGCCCGGCGGCGAGGACGGTGGAGCTCTGGAGCGGCATCGTCGCCCGGCACGCGGGGTTCGGGCACTGCGCGGTCCGCGCCCAGAGCCACGCGACGACCTCGGGCGGCCCCGAGGCCCCGCCGGCCGCAGCGACCGGGGGATACAGCGGCGCCAGGCGCCGCTGCGCCTCGTCGAGGACGCGCCGGCCGAAGTGGCGGACGTCCTGCGCCAGCCCGTCGAGCGGACCCGGCGCCGCGGTGCCCGCCCCGTCCCCGCTGACGCTGGGCCGGTGGAGGTTGGCGTAGGGAAGCTCGGTCAGCGCGCGCGTGATCAGGACCGCGACCGGGTTGAGGTCGGCCGCCAGCACGCGCAGCCCGAGCCGCTGCGCCTCGAGCGGAATCGACCCGCCGCCGCAGAACGGGTCGGCGATCGCCGGCAGGCCGCCGGGCGAGTGCGCGGCGAGCTCGCGACGAGCCTCGGCGAGCAGCGCCGGGTCGGTGGCCGGCTCCCCCGCCACCATACGCTCGACCAGGTCGAGCAGCCGCTCGCGCTCGGTGTCCTGCGCCTCCTCGGTGGGGAACCGCTCGGGGTCCGAGGTGGGGTCGTCGAGCAGCGCGGCGAGGAGCGTCGCGCGGCACGCCGCGAGCGGCCGCCGCGCCCACCACAGGTGGACCGTGGACGGGTGGCCGTGGCGGATCGACTTCTCCCGCGAGGACTCGCGGTTGATCGCCTCGAGCGGCAGCGCCACCTCGATCAGCTTCTTGCTCAGCGCGGCGGTCATCTGCGGCGCGCATTGTTCCGTCGCCGCCGGACCGCACGCGCCCGCCGATGAGTTTCGGCCTGCGCGGGGGTCGGTGAGGAGGAACGCGACACGAGAAAGGAGCGAGTGCCGAGACCATGCCCGCCGAGGACGAGGACCAGATCCGCGCGCTCATCGAGCGCTGGGCCGCCGCGGTGCACCGCGGCGACATCGACGGCGTCCTGGCCGATCATGCCCGCGACATCGTGATGTTCGACGTGCCGCCGCCCCACGACGGCGTCCGCGGAATCGACGCCTACCGCCAGACGTGGCCGCCGTTCTTCGAGTGGCAGGCCCGCGGCGCGTCGTTCGAGATCGTGTCCCTCGACGTCACCGCCGGCGACGACGTCGGCTACGCCTTCGCCCTCCTGCGCTGCGGGACCGCGCAGCAGCTCGCCGAGCAGCCGGAGAGCCGCCTGCGGCTGACCGTGGGATTGCGCAAGGAGGACGGCCGGTGGGTCGTCGCGCACGAGCACCACTCCTTCGCGGACACCTCGACCGAGGACGCCGCGTAACACTGGAGCGCGTGAGCGACGACCAGCGCACCGCACCGCCGCGCGACGCGATCGACGACTCCCTGGCCCGCCGCCTCGTCGACAGCCAGTTCCCGCGGTGGTCGCGTCTGCCGATCACCCCCGGTCGCGGCCGACGGCTGGGACAACCGCACGTTCCGTCTGGGCTCCGAGCTCTCGGTCCGGCTGCCGACCGGCGGCTGGTACGCGCAACAGGTCGACAAGGAGCAGCGATGGCTGCCGGTGCTCGCCCCGCAGCTGCCGCTGGCAATCCCGACGCCGGTCGCGCGCGGCGAGCCCGGCTCGGGCTTCCCGTACCCGTGGTCGGTGTACCGATGGGTCGACGGCGAGCTCGCGTCGCGTGCGCGCATCGCCGACCCGGTCGACTTCGCGGCGAGCCTGGCCGGGTTCCTGAACGCGCTCGGTCGCGTCAACGCGACCGGCGGCCCCGAGCCCGGGCAGCACAACTTCTTCCGCGGGGGCCCGCTCGCCACGTACGAGGACGAGGCCCTGCAGGCGATCGACGCGCTCGGCGACGAGGTCCCCCGCCACGCGATCGAGCGGGTCTGGGCCGACGCCATGAGCACCGCGTGGGACCGCGACCCGGTGTGGCTTCACGGCGACGTCGCCACCGGCAACCTGCTGGTCCGGGACGGGCGGCTGGCGGCCGTGATCGACTTCGGGTGCTCGGGCGTCGGCGACCCCGCGTGCGACACGGTGATCGCCTGGACGTTCCTCACCGGACCGAGCCGGGCGCGCTTCCGGGCCGCGCTCGACGTGGACGAGGACACGTGGCGGCGGGGGCGCGGCTGGGCGCTGTGGAAGGCGCTGATCTCGCTCGTCGGGCACCTCGAGAACGACTCGCCGGACGCCGCCCCGGCGCGGCGCGACATCCGCGAGGTCCTGACCGATTTCGCGGAATCGCGCTGACGCGGCCACCGCCGGCGCGTGCGGTGAGCAGGCCGAGGAGCGTCCCGGGCGCCCGCGACCCGAGCCACGCGCCGAGCACCGCCCCTGCGACCGCCGCAGCGCAGCCGCCGATGCGGATCGCGCTCGCGCGCTCGGGGTCGACCGACGCCCAGTGGACGGCGAGCGACCGGACCCCGATCGAGATCGCTGCCAGCAACTCGTCGTCGATCGGCGTGTCGGGGCTGACCACCATCGCTACGAGCGCGGCGAGGAGCCATCCGCCGAGACCGAGGACGGCCGCGTGGATCGAGCGCAGGAGGACGCTCGTCCTGACGCCGAAGCGCCGGCGGCGTGCCCGGCTCGCCAGCCAGAGCAGCGAGGTGACCGTGACGAGGGCGAGCAGGAGCATCGCGCCGGCGATGGCCTTCGCGACGACGGTCTGCCTCAGGCCGGGCGTGAAGTCGACGGGCTGGCGCGTGTAGAGCGAGTCGTCGACGGCGTCGTAGGCGTTGGCGGGCCACTGGCGCAGCATGCGCCCGTCCGCCCCACAGAACCGGTTGACCGCGTCCCCGAGCGGCGAGCGGCCGCGCGACTCGGCGGCGAAGTGCCGGGCCGCGTCGGCGGCGTCGACTCGGGCGACCGATGCGACATAACCGAGGACTGCCATCCGGCCGCGCGCGGGTCGTCCTGGCGCTGAGCGAGGGTGCTCCGGCGCTCCGCGCGGCCGCGGATCGAGTGGCGGATTCGCCATGTATCTCATGGCGAACTCGCGCTCGACCGGGGGAACTATCGGAACCGGCCGTCGGGGACGACTTCCGCCTGTGGAGCGGGACTACCGCTCGGCCCGGCGAGGTGCACTGCCCAGCCGGGGAAGCGGGACGTAGGTCTGGCGCCCGATCTCGCGCTGGACCTTGCCGCAGCTGGCGCACATGACCACGAATCGGATGTGTCCCGGGACGTCAAGCCTGGCCTGTACGTCGTGGTGTCCGTCGCAGCACATGTGTGCGTGCACCTCGTGGAGTATTTGACCGGCCGGGCGCGGAGCGATCTCCAGCGCCCAGGTCGGCACGGTGAGCATGCTCCTGACGTGGTCGAGGAAGCAACGCGACGAAAGTCGGGAATTCGCGCCACCAGCCTCCCGCGCGGCGGGAGCGTGCGCCGCTGTGGCCGCGGCAGCGCCGAAGCGCCGCCCGTGCCGCCCAGCGAGAGACGCTGCACGAAACTACGGATTGCGGTGTTGGGACCAGGGCGCCCAGGTCCGGTCCGTGCTCAGGTGAGCAAAACGCGCTCAGCGCTCGAGCGCGGCGCCCGCCTCGCGGGCGAGCGCGCCGGCGGACTGCTGCCGCTCGGCCGGGTCCTTCGCGAGCGCGCGGGCGAGCACGTCGTCGAGCCCGCGCGGCAGGCGAGGGTCGATCGACGACGGCGCCGGCGCCGGCTCGTGGACATGCGCCCACATCCGCTCGAGGGCGTTGCCGCGGATGAACGGCACGGAGCCGGTGAGCGCGTGGAACAGCACGCAACCCAGCGCGTAGACGTCGGTGCGGGCGTCGAGCTCGGCGACCCGCGCCTGCTCGGGCGCCATGTAGTCGACCGAGCCCAGCGCCATGCCGGTCGCGGTCAGGCTCGTGTCGTCGCTGCTGCGCTGCTTCGTCACGCCGAAGTCGGTCAGGAACGCCCGTTCCTCGCCGTCGCGCTCGGCGAGCAGCACGTTCGCCGGCTTGACGTCCCGGTGCACGAGTCCGTGCCGGTGCGCCTCGTCCAGCGCTCCGGCGACCTCCGTCACGATCGCGACCGCGCGCGCCGGATCGAGCCACCGCTCCCGCGCCAGCAGCGACTTGAGGTCGGTCCCCTCGACGTAGCGCATCGTCACGTAGAGCTGGCCGCGCTCCTCGCCCGCGTGGAAGATGTCGACGACGTTGGGATGGTCGAGCGCCGCCGCGATGCGGCACTCGCGTTCGAAGCGGGCGCGGAACACCGGATCGTGCGCCAGCGACGGCGCGATGACCTTGAGCGCCACGCGACGATCCAGCACCACGTCGGTGGCGCGGAAGACCACACCCATGGCGCCGCGCCCGGCCACCCCGTCGATGCGATGGCCGGCGAACACCGTGCCGACCTCCGGCTCGGCGGCGACCAGGCGCGGGCCGGACGGCGGGCGCGTCGCCGTCCTCGCCATCAGGGCGCCCAGTGCCGGGGTGAGGTACGTCCCGCCGGCGGCCGCCGCCCGCACCGCCTCGACCAGCTCGGTCTCGGCGGCGGCCTTCACGACGTAGCCGCTCGCGCCGACCGACAGCGCCTCGCGGGCGAACGCGGGCTCGTCCTGCATGGTGAGCATGACCACCGCCGTGCCGGGTGCGGCCTCGAGGAACCGCGGGATCGATGGCAGGCTCGGCTCGCCAGGCATGTTGAGGTCGAGCACGACGACCGCGGGGTGGTAGGCGCGCGTCCACCGCAGCGCCGCGTCGACGTCGCCCGCCTCCGCGACGACCCGCAGGTCGGGCTCGGCGTCGAGCAGCATGCGCAGGCCGTGACGCACCATCGCGTGATCGTCGGCGATCACGATGCTGACCGGCTCGGACACGTCGGTCACGTCCGCCACCGTCCGCGACTCTACCGGCGCCCGCGCGGACCGGGGACGATCGTCAGTCGCCGCCCCGTTCGCGGGCGGCGCGCAGTGCGTCGGCGGCGGCGGGGACCTCCCGCTCGACGTCGAGCTGCACAGCATGACCGGCCGGCTCGGGCGCGCGGCCGAGGGCCTGCGCTTCGTCGCGCGCCGCCAGGTACGGCGCCAGGTAGCGCCCGGCGATCTTCGTCGGCGGCCAGAACAGCGCGTGCCGCGCGGCGGCGCCCTCGTCGGTGTCGCGGGGACCGCGCATCCATCGCTGCCCGCGGCCGGTCAGCAGAACGCCGCGCAGGACGGGGCGAAACGGCCGCGGCTCGACCTCCGCGCCGGCGCGCGCCGCGATCGCTTCGGCGGCCGCGTCGGCCTGCTGGGCCGCGACGCCGCCCTGCTCGACCGGGAAGGTCGTCGCGTCACCGGCCGCCCGCACCGTGTCGGTCCCCGCGACCTGGCCGTGCGCGTCGCACACCACGAATCCCCGTTCGTCGCTCGGAATTCAGCCGAGCCCCGGCCCCACCGCCCGCGCCAAGGCCACGACCCGCTGGGCGCCGAGCTCCCGGCCTCCCGGCTCGACGCGGAGGCGGCCGTCTGCGGCGGTGACGACAGCCCCGGTCTGCACGTGGACGCCGGCCTCGTCGAGGTCCTCCCGTACGGCGGCGCTCGCCGCGGCGCCGAACATGGCGAGCGGCGCATCCTCCGGCGTGTAGACCGTGATCTGCACGTCGTCGTGGCCCAGGCTGCGCGCCTGCCACGCCGTCATCAGCGCGAGCTCGTAGCCGGGCAGCCCCCACGCGACACCGACGGGCACGACGAACGCGACGCGCTTGGTGTAGCCCTCGTCGATGTCGCGCAGGAGCCCGCCGTAGACCTCGGCGTCGCTCTCGGGCGTCCATGTGAGGACGTGCGGCAACGCCGGTTCGCTTCTGGCCCCGACGCCGATGACCAGGGCGTCGTAGCCGAGACGGCGGTTGTCGTCGGTGACCGCTTCGCGGGCGTCGACGTCGACTTCGGCCAGTCGCCCCACGATGAGCTCGGCGTCGAGGTCACGCGCGATGACGTCGAGCCGGTGACGGGCAGCGCGGCCGCGAGCGAAGGGCTCGGCGACGGCCATCGGGCGGTAGACGAACTCCGGCTCCGGCGTCAGCAGCGCGCACCGCACGCGCTGCCCCGCGAGGTCGCGCAGCGCGAGCAGCGTCTCCAACCCGACGACGCCGCCACCGGCGACCAGCACGCGTAGCGGACCGGGCATGACCCGATGCTGGTGGTCACTGCGTGGCGCCGGGAGCGATGGTCCGGCGACCCTTCGCTCGGACGGCGTGCAACCAGGCTCGACCGCGCTCGCCTTCCCGCCGGGCATCGGTAATTCCACGGACCGGCCGTGCACGACTAGGAAGCGCGTTTCACCAACGCCTCGCTGTTGGACCAGGCCGCCGGTCGCCACGCTTCTGAGACCGAGGGCACGAACGGCCCGGAGGAGGCACCGCGGCGTCGGAGCGACCCCGCGAAGGCGGGACGGGATGTCCCACGGCGCAAGCCGTGCCAGCACCCAAGCGCCCGGGCCTGCGTCGCGCAGGACCGGGCGTTCCGTCGAGCACGCCGAAGTCGAGGAGATCTGGAATGAACAACGGGCGCCCCGCGCTCGCGGCCGTCGCCGCCCTGGCGCTGGCCATCGCAGCGGCCAACGCCGAAGCTCAGGCGGCGGAGGCCGACCCCGTCTCGCCGGCGCAAGGCGCCGGTGACGCGCCCGACCTCGGCGCCGCCCAGACGGACACAGCGACGCCGGACACCGTGTCGGAAACGCAGACGAGCAGCGAGACGGTCAACGAGGTCCAGACGTCCACCGCCCCGAGCCAGGTCACGAGCCAGACGACGACGGTCGACCAGCAGCTCACGCAGTCCCAGCCGACGAGCACGAGCGGAACCCAGACGGCGTCGGGCACCCAGGTCAGCACGACGACCCAGCGCCTTCGGCAGGTGCAGATCGGGTCCTGCCTCGTCCGCTGCTACGGCACGACGCAGGACCAGAGCGCGACGCAGATCGCCACCACGAGCCAGTCCGTGAGCCAGGACCAGGCCGCGGCGACCACGCAGCAGGCGTCCGCGCAGCAGTCCGCCACGACGGTGCAGCGGATGACGCAGGTGCAGATCGGCTGCGTCGCCTTCTGCTACGGCACGACGCAGCAGCAGACCGCCCTGCAGGAGGCCGTGACGACCCAGACGGCGACGCAGTCCAGAGCGACGGCACGACGCAGACCGCGTCGACGGCTCAGACCACCAGCGTCGACCAGCAGCTGCGCCAGATCCAGATCGGCTGCGTGCACCGCTGCGACGGCGCGACGGTCACCCAGACCGCCTCGCAGTCGACGGCGGGTACCACGTCGGTGACGCAGACGCAGTTCTCGCTCGGCTCCACCAAGCAGGCGGCCTCCGCCAGGACGTCGACGTCCTCCGCCCAGACCAGCGGGCAGACGCAGCGCGGCGCCACCTCGCAGACGCAGGGCACCAGCGCCGACGCGCAGACGGGCCAGTCGGTGCTGCAGGACCAGCAGGCGGGCGGTGCGTCGCCGCAGACGCAGGAGGCGGCGAACACCAGCGCCGTCACGCAATCGGCCACGCAGGCACAGTCGACCCGGGGCACGGCGACGGACCAGCAGCAGGCGGCCGCCACGGGGAGCTCGACGGGGCAGGTCGTCGAGCAGTACGCAACCCAGACGCCCGCGCCGGACGCGAGCCCGGACGCCTCCCCCGCGTCGTCGACCGCCAGCGCGACCAACGACAGCGCGACCACGCAGGCGCTCACCCAGTCGCAGTGGTCCACCGCCGAGTCCGCCTTCCAGTCGCAGGACGCGCTCGCAGCCGACTCGCTGACACAGGGTGCCTCCGCCAGCACGAGCGTCGAGCAGCAGCAGGGCCAGGTGACGAGCTCGGCGACCGCGACGAACCTCAACGCGACGGCGCAGTCGACCGCGCAGCAGCAGGATGCGACGGCCGCCGACGGCGCCCAGATCGCCGCGTCGGACACGAGCGCCGCGGTCACGCAGTCGGCGAGCGCGACCGCGACCGCCTCCCAGAGCGGTGCCGACGGTGAGCTGACCGGCGGCGCGGTGGACGTGCGCGCCGAGGCGGCCGCCGGCAACTCGACCACCGTCGCGCAGACCACCGACCAGACCCAGACCGGCGCGACCGACCAGGTGGCGCTGAGCGGCCAGGGCGCCGGGGTCCTGCAGACAGCTGCGGCCGGCGCCGACGCGCTGCAGTGGAACCCGTTCAACGACGCTCAGGCGACCGGCGGCAGCCTCGGCGACGTCACCCAGCACGTGGGTGCGGCGGCAACGGCCGACGCCGGCAACACCGGGGCGGTCGACCAGTCGAGCTCCCAGGCCCAGAGCGCGGTCGGCACCGGCGGCGTCCAGCTCGAGGCGACATCGCAGTCGGTCGATGCGGCGCAGACGGCGACGGCGACACCGCACGCGATGCAGCGCGGTGCGGAGAACACGGTCGGTCTGGTCGACGCCGGTACGGGCGCCGTGAGCCAGGAGAACGTCAGCGCCGCGGAGGGAACCGCGGTCAACGACCTGAGCACGAGCCAGGGCAGCACGCAGGGACAGTCGGGAGCTGCGGGCGTGCAGGAGCAGGATGCGGCGCAGGCCACCACGACGACGCAGTCCGCCGACACCTCGCCCTTCGCTGAGCAGATCGCACCGCTCAACAGCGTGCTGGCCACGACCGCGGGCGTCGACGCGTCGTCGGGCCCGGCCACCCAGACGAACGCCGCGACCGCCGGCGGCGTCGCGACGAACACGGCGACGGGCGCCCAGGCCACCGCGCAGTCCCAGGCGGGCGCCGAGGCCCAGGTGCAGACCTCCGCGCAGTCCGCCGACGGCTCTCAGTCCGCGACCGCCAGCCCGTTCGCGTTCCAGGACGAGGGCGCGGTCAACCAGCAGGCCAGCGTGCGCGACGGCGCCTCCGGCAGCGACGGCCTCGTCAGCCAGACCAACAGCAGCACCGCGGTCGCGTCCGCCACGAGCAGCGACGGCGTGACGCAGGGCGCCGGTCAGCAGCAGAGCGGCGCCGGGACGCAGGTCGCCGAGCAGTCGGCCACGCGTTCGGCGCAGTCGGTCGCCGCGCCGACCGCCTTCCAGGTCCTCCCGCAGAACGTGTCGGTCTCGCAGAACGCGGACGGCAACACCGCCGGTGCGCAGGGCAACACCGCGTCGGCGTCGGGCGACTCGGCGACGACCGCCGCTGTCGACCAGGCGGTCGGCCAGCAGCAGGCAGGCGCGGGCGAGCAGGCGCTCCGGCAGGACGCGGGCGTCTCGGCCACCGCGCAGACGAGCCCGACCGCAGCGCAGAGCTGGCCGCAGAACGTCGTGGTCCAGGTCAGCGAGACCGGCACGAACGCGGGAGGGACGCAGGACAGCACGGCCAGCGCGACCGGCTCCGCCGTCGCGCAGGCCGGCACGACGCAGGCCGGCGGTCAGAACGGCGGCGGCGGACAGGCGGCCGAGCAGACGTCGAGCACTGCGGCCGCAGCGGGCACGGAGGCCCGAGGCGAGCAGTACGCGCCGAACACGGTCACCGCCCAGGTCAACCAGACGGGCGACAACGCCGGCGGTCGTCAGAGCGCCATGACCGACGTCACCGCACTGGCCGACGGCACCGCAGGCGCCACCCAGAGCGCTTCCCAGGCGGGCGGCGGCTCGGGCACCGTGTCGCAGCAGTCGACGACCAGCGGGACCGGCGCGGCCGGGGCGACGGCCGACCACATCGGGGGCGCGCCGAGCAACCTGCTGACGCAGCACAACGGCTCGGGCGCGAACATCGGCGGCACGCAGCTCATCGACATCGCCGCCGGAGCCGGCGCGAACGGAAACGGTACGAGCACGCAGAGCAGCGACTCCAACGGCTCGGTCACCCAGGCCGCCACGACGGAGAGCGGCGCGGGGGCGTCGAGTGCCGTCAACGCGTACGAGCCGGCCAACCAGGAGTGGCAGGTCAACGAGCGGGGCGACAACCGCGCGGGCACGCAGACGATCGACGGCCGGGTCGGCAGCGACGCGACGGCGACCTCCACCACGGCGCAGCGCGCGAACGCCACCGGCTCCGTGTCGCGGACCGCCGACAGCGTCGAGAACAGCGGCTCGTCGGCCACCGCGGACCTGTGGTCACCGGTCAACCAGAGCGACCAGTCGACGGTCGAGGGGCGGAACCTCTCGGGCGAGCAGACCGTCGCCACCGATACCGCGGCCGGCAGCCCGGCCCGCGCGAAGACGGTCGAACGGGCCAGCCGGTCGACGGTCGAGCAGACGCCGCGCGATAAGGCCGAGGCCCGGGCGAGCGCCGACGCGCAGGTCGCGGACACGAGAACGGAGTCGACCTCCGCCGGCGACTCGTCGTCGCGCTCCGGCAGCACGAGCGAGTCGGCTCGGACCACGACGAAGGCCGCCCCGACCAGGGATCGGATCAAGCTCGTCGGCGTCACGTCGAACAACCGGCAGGACCGGCGCACGGACGCCGCGACCGTGAGGACCGAGCTGGCGAAGATCGACGCCCGCGAGAAGCAGCGAGCCGCCAGTCGCAGCGAGACGAACGCGCGGTCGCAGCAGCGGTCGACCGGCTCCACGTCGCGGTCGCAGCAGCGCTCCAGCGAGACGACCACGCGCTCGCAGCAGCGGTCGAGCGAGAGCAAGTCGGGGTCGCAGCAGCGCTCGAGCGAGAGCAAGTCGGGGTCGCAGCAGCGCTCGAGCGGGTCCACCTCGCGGTCGCAGCAGCGCTCCAGCGAGACGACTACGCGCTCGAAGCAGCGCTCGAGCGAGAACAAGTCCGGGTCGCAGCAGCGCTCGAGCGGGACGGCGGGCTCCAAGGACGCCTCGGGCAAGAAGGCCGCGGGAACGACGTCCGGGTCGAAGCGCGGCGCATAGTCACTCGCGAACGCGAGTCCGTCACGTCGTGGTCCGCCGGACCACGACGTGCCGTGCCTTCCTCGGAGACTTCGCTCGGGAGGCACTGCGCCGACGCGCGTCGCGGCGCGAGTCATGCGACCGGCAGGGCGGCGATCGTGTCGCGGTGGGGATCGTGCGGCGGAACCCAGGTCGCCGGGTTCGGCAGCGCGTGCAGCCCGGCGGCGTGGGTCACCTTGGCGGCGTTGTCGCGCAGCGCGAGGATCGGCGGGCGGTCGTCGTCGGCGCGGGTCACGAGCGACCAGCACCACAGCGGCGTGGGCTCACCCACGGCTCGGGTGCGCAGTCCGGCGGGCACCGGAACGACGGCCCGCTTCGGACCCTGGAGCACGGGTGTGTTCAGCTTGCGGCAGCGCTCGTAGAATCCGGCGCCCGCGACGCCCCCATCGTCGACCTCCACGACGCGGGCGCCGGTCGCCTCGGCGAATTCGCGCGCGAACCGGTTCCACGCACCCCACGAGGTCTCGTCCTGCCCGACCAGCACACGCAGGTCACCGGCGGCGATCGTCTCGTCCTTGATCCGGGCCGGGACGACCGCGCCGAGCGGCTCCGCCCACAGCAGCTGGAGATGAAGCCGCTCATCGGCGTCGTCGGCCCATGCGATCGCCGCGTCGAGGCCGCCGTCGAGCACGCGAGCGATCTGCAGGTGGCTCGGCATCACCCACTCGTCCACCCGTAGCTCCGACCGCACGGACGCGACGAGCTCATCCGGCAGCCAGCTGACATAGCCCAGCCGCAACGGGCCCGACGTGCCGGCAAGACGCCGCTGGGCGGAGGCGGCGAGGGCGAGGATCTCGCGCGCGTCGTCCAGGAGGACCCGGCCGGCGGCCGTCAGCTCGACGTGCCGGCGATCGCGGACGAACAGCGGCGCTCCGACGCTCGCCTCCAGCGACTTGATCTGCTGCGACAGCGACGGGGCGGCGATGTGCAGCCGATCCGCCGCGCGACCGAAGTGCAGCTCCTCGGCGACTGCCACGAAGTACCGCAGCTGGCGGAGTTCCACGCCGGCCCGAGCTTACGCCCGCTGTTAGTCCGCGTCTATCAGCGTGACCTGAAAGGTCGTGGACACCCCGGCGGTCACGGAGGACCATCGTTGCATCAACAACCACTCCGCGACGGAGGCAGAGATGACCGCCATGCAGACCACCACCAGCAAGACCGCAACCCCCACGAACCGGGCCGTCGACATGAAGCTCGAGGTCGTGGTCGTCCCTGTCGCCGACGTCGACCGCGCGAAGAGCTTCTACCAGGGGCTGGGCTGGCGCGAGGACGTCGACATCGCCGCCGGCGGCGGCTATCGCGCGGTGCACCTGACGCCGCCCGGGTCGGCCACGTCGATCCTCATCGGCAACAGGGGCGTCACCTCGGCGGAGCCCGGCTCGGTCGCCGGCCTGCTCCTGGCGGTGGACGACATCGACGCGGCCCGCGCCGAGCTCATCTCGCACGGCGTCGACGTCAGCGAGGTCTTCCACGACGCCGGCGGCAGCCTCGGCGGCGGCTTCATCGCTGCCCCCGAAGCGCGCGCGCCGGGGCACGACCCCCAGCGGCGTTCCTACGCCTCGTACGCGTCGTTCAGCGACCCCGACGGCAACGCCTGGCTGCTCCAGGAGCTCACGACCCGACTCCCGGGGCGCTGAGCGATGGACATCGCGACCCTCGCCAACCTGCTGCACGAGACGGCCGAGCATCACGACCCGTATGAGCGAAGCGCCCCGCCGCACGACTGGTGGGACTGGTACGGCGCGTACATGGATGCGCGCCAGAGCGGCAGCACACCGGAGGAAGCCTCGACCAGCGCTGCGCGCTACATGCAGGAGGCGGGCCGTGCTCTTCTCCGATGACGTCCAACGTCTCGAGGCCCTCTCCGACCTGGTGAGCCGTTCGATCCGCCGTCAATGGCGCACGCATCGGTAAGCCCGCACCTGGCTGAGACCCCGCCTGATCGGCGGGGTCTCGGCCGTTCTCATTCCGGCCGGTCGTGCGCCCCGATCGGCCGTCCGAGCCGGCTTTGCATCGCTGGTGCGTCGGCGTAGGCTCACGTGCGAGGCGCCCGCTGGCCACCTCGCCCCGTGGCCGTGGCCGCGCCGTAGATGCCGCACCGTGAGACTGCCGCAGCCCGACAGCCCGCTCACCCGGGATGAGGCCGCGCCCGGGGAAGGAGATCATCGATGGACGAAGCGACGGCGCAGGCCATGATTCAGGCGCACTTCGACGCCTCGAACGTCGGCGTGGCCGGGGGCGGACCACAAGACGACATCATGCGCGCCTCGGAGATCTACGCCGAGGACGCTGTCGTGGAGTGGCCGCAGGGCGGCGAGCGCCTGCGC
>DATAAR010000135.1:0-5254 GCA_036259975.1 Solirubrobacteraceae bacterium
CGGCGCCGAGCGGCGCGCGCCGGCCGCCGGGAGGCGCCTGGCGCGGCGGGCGCGGCTCCGTCCGCGGCTCGGCCATCAGGCGGCGACCTCGGCGTCCCGGAAGGCCCACGCGGCGGGGCGGGCGCGGGCGAGCCAGAGCGCGGCGGAGGCCGCGAGGGCGGCGGTGAGGCCGCCGGCGACGGCATCGGCGAAGAAGTGGTTGGCGGTGGCCACGATGACGAAGGTGACGAGCAGTGGATACAGCGACCAGGCCACGCGCGTGATGCGGTGCCTGGCCAGCCTGGCGATCGGCACCGCGATCATCAGCGCGAACGCCACGTGCATCGAGGGTATCGCGGCGTAGGGGTTGAACAGCGCGTGGGCGACCACGCTGTCGTGCCGGACGCCGGTCAGCTCGGCGACCGAGTCGACGAACCCCCACTCCGGGAAGAAGCGCGGCGGGGCCGTGGGGACGACCACGTAGCCGACCATGGCGATCGCAATCGCGACGGCGAACATGTTGCGCACGAAGTAGAAGCTGCGGTTGTGCGCCAGGTACAGGTAGACGAGCGCGGCGGTCGTGATCGTGGACTGCGCGTTGACGTAGGTCCAGCTCGCGGCGTCGATGATCAAGCGGCTGCCGCTCGCCCACGCCTGCACGCTCGGCTCGGCGAACACGCCCAGCGACTGCTCGAGGTGGATCAGGCTGCGCGCGTTCTCGAACGCCACGGCCGCCCCCGCGGGGTCGTCGACGGCGCCGCGGGCGATGCGGTACGCGAGGTAGGCGAGCGCGAAGAGCAGCACCTGCCGCACGACGTCCAGGGGGCCGCGGGGCAGGAGCCGCCCCGCGGAGATCCGAATACGGCGCGCCGGCATGGGGAGCGCCCGATCCTAGACCTCGCCGGCGGGCGCTCCGGTGCGGATAGCCGCACCCCTGGCGAACCGTCATGTCCCCTGACCGTGCCTCAGCCGGCCAGGAACGCGGCCACGCGGTCGACCACGTCGGGCCGGTCGTACCAGGGCCAGTGCCCGGCGCCGGGAAGGCGCTCGGCGCGGGCGTCGCCCAGCGCGGCGGCGTAGCCGTCGGCGAAGCCGGGCGGCACGTACGGGTCGCGCTCGCCCCAGAGCACGAGGGCGGGGGCGTCGATCCGGCCGAGCCCCGCCCCCGCGGCGGCGAGGCGCTCCTCGGGGCTCGTGCGGTACAGGCGCAGGATCGCGCGCTGCGTGCCCTGGTCGAACTGCGGCCAGACGGCGTCGGCGAGCGCGCGCGGCATGACCCGCCGCAGCGCGAAGCGGGTCGTCAGGCCGATGAGGACCTCGCCCACGCCGCGCGTGCGCCACGCGCGCGCAACCGGGTGCCAGCGGTAGCCGGGCAGCAGCGGCACCGCGTCGATGACGACCAGGCGCTCGACGCGCTCAGGGGTCGCCTGCGCCCACACGAGGCCGGCCGCGCCCCAGTCGTGGACGACGAGGCGCACCCGCTCGACGCCGACGAGGTCGAGGAACGCGTCCACGAACCGGGCGTAGCCGTCGATGGTGAAGTCGCCGTCGCCGCGCTTCCCGCTGCGCCCGAAGCCGGGCAGGTCGGGGGCCAGCCCGCCGGTGCGCTCGAGGAACGGCAGCCACAGGTCGCTGCTCGTCGGGACGCCGTGGAGATAGAGGACCGGCGCGCGACCGCCGTCCTGGCCCGCGCGCCAGAAGACCGGCTGGTCGCCCAGCGTTGCGGTGTGCTCGCTCACTCCGGGCACGCGGCGCGCCACGATACCGTCCGCTCCGTGAGGGGCCCGTGGCGGCGGTGACCGGCTGGCAGCGCCCGGCGGCGCGCCGGGTGCGGGCGCTGCGCGCGCGGCTGCGCGACATGTACGGCGTCCCGGTCATGGCGCCGCACGGCGACCCCGTCGGCGAGCTCGTGCTCACCGTCCTGTCGCAGTCGACGAACGACCGCAACCGCGACGTGGCGTTCCTGCGGCTGCGCGAGCGCTTCCCGGCGTGGGAGGCGGTCCGCGACGCGCCGGTCGAGGAGATCGAGGAGGCGATCCGGCCGGGCGGGATCTCGAAGGTCAAGTCGGTGCGGATCCAGGACATCCTGCGCGCGATCGGCGATCCGCTCGACCTGTCGTGGATTCGCTCCGCGCCGGTGGCCGAGTCGCGCGCCTACCTGGTGCAGCTGCCGGGCGTCGGCCGCAAGACCGCCGCGTGCGTGCTGCTGTTCTCCTACGGGCTGCGCGACGTGCCGGTCGACACCCACGTCGGCCGCGTCGCCACGCGGCTTGCGCTGCTGCGGCCCGGAGCGCGGTCCGAGGAGCAGCACGACGCGCTGCTCGAGCTCACGCCGCCCGGCGCGGAGCTCGAGTTCCACGTGAACATGCTTCGCCACGGGCGGAGGACCTGCCACGCGCAGCGGCCGGCGTGCGGCGCGTGCGCGCTGCGGCGGATGTGCCCGGCGCGGCGGGAGTAGCGGCCCCGCGCCGGGCGCCACGGGTCAGCGCGCGTGTGCCGGCGCGAGCCGCAGGATCGTGGCGCGGCCGTCCGGATCCGCGACGAGCCCCGCGTTGCGGCACGCCGCCGCGACTGCGACAGCGACGTTGTAGGCGCTGCAGTGAAGCGGCAGGACGGAGATGAGCGCGCCGTCCGCGTCGAAGCGGTCGTCGTCGGCCTGCGAGAACACGTACGAGCCCATGCCGTGCGGATACCGGCGGACGAGATACCGGCGCAGGAGCACGTGGCCCTCGTGCGCGGTCGCCGCGAGGCCGTCGCGCGCGAGGACGCCATGGCGGTTGAGCTCGGCGAACGCGAGCGCCAGGCGATCGCGGTCGGTGCGGATTGGGGTCATGTCGGCTCCTTTGCTGACGATGCGTGCGAGGGATGGGTTCGGACGAGCGGCCGGGCACGGCGGATGAGAGGCAGGCGGTCGTCGTGCCGGCGGGCGCCCGCGCCGGCGTGCCGCCGCGCGAACGAGACGACCTGGTCGGCGACGATCTCGAGCTGGGCCAGAGCGGTCGCGTCGACGAGCGCGCCGTCGGCGCCGAACACGGGGTCGGAGGTGTTGAGCGCGACGCCGAGCGGCGTCGGCCACCCCCGGAGCGCATGGACGATGGAGCGCAGGCCGGTCAGCGTCGCGGCCGCGGCCTGCCAGCCGCCGGCGCACGCGATGCACCCCACCGCGCGTCCGTCGAGGTACGGGCGCGACGCGTCGCGCAGGTCCTCGACGTGGTCGAGCGCGTTCTTGACGAGCCCGGACACGCCGCCGTGGTAGGCGGGGCTGGCGACGATGACGCCGTCGGCCTGCGCCACTCGATCGACGAGCGTCCGTGCGGCTGCGCTGCGCTCGCCGGCCGGCGGCGCGTACATCGGCAGGTCGAGGGCGGCGCCCGCGACGAGCACGGTGCGGGCGCCGCGGCGCTCGACGGCGGTCAGCGCGGCACGGAGGACCTGCTCGGTCCGTGACCCGGGCCGCAGCGTGCCGCCGATGCCCACCACGAGCGGGGCCGAGGCGGGGGCGTGGCTCGCGCGCATGTCAGCTCAGCGAGACCCTGAGGCCGAGGGCGACCTGCCCGATGAGCTCGTAGGCGCGGCCGGAGGCGAGCGGGTTCATGAACGCGCCCGCGCGAACGTCGCGGTACGCGCGGATCGGATGCCCGCTGCGGAACGCCGCGCCGCCGACGAGCGCGAGCGCCCGGTCGACGAGGCTTCTGCACGAGCCCTGACGGCGTCCGCCTCCCCTACGCCGTCCACGGCAGGGCCCGCCGATCGTCAAGGCGCCGAACTGGCTGACGCATCTCGATCACGACTGGGACAAGCCCGGTCTGGCGGCACTGGCTGGAGGGCCTCGCCGCGCGCAACATGGTCGTCCGACACGACGAGCGCGGCTGCGGGCTGTCCGACCGCGACGTGACCGACTTCGCGCTCGACCGCTCGGTGGCCGACCTCGAGACCGTGGTGGACGCCGCCGGCGTCGACCGGTTCACCCTCCTCGGGATCTCCCAGGGCGCGGCCATCGCCATCGCCTACGCGGTGCGCCACCCCGACCGCGTGAGCCGGCTCGTCCTGTACGGCGGCTACGCGCCCGGCCGCAGCACGCGACCGGCTCGACGTGACGCGGCTCGCGCCCGAGGTGCGCGCGCCCACGCTCGTCATGCACGCGCGCGACGACGCGCTCGTCCCGTTCGACGAGGGCCGGCTGATGGCGACGCTGATCCCCGGCGCGCGCTTCACGTCGCTGGAGAGCCAGAACCACGTCCTGCTCGAGGGAGAGCCGGCCTGGGACGTCTTCCTCGAGGAGGTCCACGCGTTCCTCGGGCAGTCGGAGGCGGGGCCCGCGCGCGAGATGCCCGGCGAGCTGAGCTCGCGCGAGGAGCAGGTGCTCGGGCTGGTCGCGCGCGGCCTCAGCAATGAGGAGATCGCCGGACGTCTGTACCTCAGCGTGCGGACCGTCGAGCGGCACCTGTCGAACACGTACGCCAAGCTCGGCATCTCCGGCAAGGCCGCGCGGGCGGCGGCCGCGGTGCGGTTCGCCACGTTCGCGGGCGTCGGCTGAGCGCGGCGCGCGCCGGCGTGCAACGGTTCCGCCGGTGTCCGACCCGGTCGTTCGCACCTACCTCGAGATCACCGACGCGTCGCGGCTCCGCCGCGCTCCGGTGCCGCGTACCGACCGCGCCATCGCGATCGCCAGGGTGCAGCCGCCCGACGGCGCCACCAGCCGCTGGTTCTACGAGCACGTCGGCGCCCCGCACCAGTGGACCGACAACCTCGGCCGCAGCGACGCGGAGTGGCAGGCGTGGGCGGAGTCCGTCGAGACGTGGGTCGCCACCGTCGACGGCGCGAACGCCGGCTACTACGAGTTGCGCCCCGGCGACGAGGGCACCGAGATCGCGTACTTCGGCCTGCTTCCGGCGTTCCAGGGTCAGGGCCTCGGGGGACACCTGCTCACGCACGCCCTGGAGCGCGCGTTCGCACTCGCGCCCCGCGCCTGGGTGCACACGTGCACGCTCGACGGACCGCACGCGCTGGCCAACTACCAGGCTCGCGGACTGCGCCCGTTTCGCACGGAGACCGTTGGACCGGCGTAGAGGATCTGCTATACCTGCGCTAAGATTTTGCGCAGATAGAACTGGCAGAAGGAGAACGTCCAGACATGGCCAAGACCATTGGCATCGACCTCGGCACGACGAACTCGTGCATGGCCGTCCTCGAGGGCGGCGAGCCGACCGTCATCGAGAACGCAGAGGGCGGCCGCACCACCCCGTCGGTGGTGGCCTTCACGCAGGGCGGCGAG
>DATAAR010000136.1:0-2675 GCA_036259975.1 Solirubrobacteraceae bacterium
AGGGCGGCGAGCGGCGGGTACTCGAAGCCGAAGTCGTGGTACGGGACGTGCCCGTCGGCGATCAGCCCGGCGACCGAGCCGTACAGGTACAGGTCGCTCACCGACGTGTCGGAGAGCGGGCCGACCGTCGTGACGAGCACGAAGGCCGCGGCGAGCGCGAGCGCGCTCACGCCCGAGCGCGGTCGCGGCCGAGCAGCGCGAGCATCACGAGCGGGAAGAACCACACGATGTAGAGGTAGAACCAGTACGTCACGACCAGCTGGAGCGCGAGGATGACCGCCGCGCACAGCGCGGCGAGGCGCACCCGCTCGTCGCGCCCGCGCGGCACGAGCGCCACGCCGAGCGCGATCAGGACGGCGAGCACCTGCGCGATGCGCTGGAGCACGTCGAGGTCGTACAGGCCCCAGATCGAGAACGGCGCGCCCCGGTCGGCCTGGAAGGCGATCGTGCGGTCCCAGAACGTCCCCACGTCGTCGACGGTCAGCGCGAACGTGACGCCGACCACCACGGTGAACGGCACGGCGAACAGGGCGAGCCGCCCGAGGCGCGCCCGCCACGGCAGCCCGCGCAGGCCGTGGGTCGCGAGCGCGGGCACGAGTCCCAGCGGCGCGAGCTTCGTCAGCCCCGCCACCGCGGCCGCCACGCCGCGGGCCGGCGCGCTCGTCGCCACCAGCAGCGTCGCGACGAGCAGCAGCGCCACGAGCGAGTCGTTCGCGCTCGAGTTGAGCGAGTACAGCGTGAAGGGGAACGCGGCCCACGCCCACGCCATCCCGGCGCCGAGCTGGCCGCCGCCGACGCGGTGGCCCAGCAGCCACACGCCGGCGAGCGTCAGCAGGTCGAACGCGACCGCGGCGCCGTGCGCGGCGGGCAGGTCGTCCCACGTGCCGCTCCACGGCATCAGCTGCTCGAAGGGGATGTACGGGACGTACGCCAGCGGCCCGTACGTGTCGCCGTGCTCGTTGTCGCCGGGCCAGCCGCCGTAGAGCGGGTCGCCGTCCGCGAGGCGGTCGGCGCCGATGACGCCCGCGTAGCCGACGTCGATGACGTTCGAGTCGACGAACGTGAGCCCGACGCGGAAGCCGATCAGGAAGACGACCCCCACGGCGAGCCAGTGCGTCGGCAGCAGCAGCGGCGGCGGGGGGCCGCGGCCTTCGCCGCGCACGCCGACCCACAGCATGCGGGCGAGCAGGTACGCGAGCAGGGGCGCGACGATCGGGACCGACGTCTCGATCTCCGCGGCGTTGAAGTACGCGATCGAGACGGAGAACGCGCACAGCACCGCGAGGTCGAGGTGGATCAGCGACAGCGGCCGCCGGGGCCGCAGGAACGGGATCACGAAGATCACGAGCAGGGGGATCCAGACGTACGTCGCGTTGACGCTCTTGCCGAACGCGCCCTCATACCCGCGCGCCATCGTCCAGGCGACGTAGAAGTCGGTCCACACCTCGACCACGCCGCCGTTGAAGTCGCTGACGATGACCTGCGCGATCTCCTCGCGCGGCTCGCCCTTCGGCGTCTTCGCGTAGTAGCTGACCTGCCAGAGGGTCGGCCCCTTCGTGAAGACCTCGCGCGTCGACCCGGGGTGCTCCGCCCGCTCCTCCCGCACCTCCTCGAGGCGGTCGGCGATGCGCAGCACCTGCCGGCCGGTCAGCCGGTGGAACCGCGGCTTCTCGTCGAGCGACTTCGGCCGGACGAGCTCCTGCGCCCCCGCGTCGGCCGGCGCCAGGGCCGGCAGGAGCGCGACCGCGGCGACCAGCGCCGCGGCCCGTTTCACCGCGCCGCGGCCCGTTTCACCGCGCGAAGCTCCAGAGCTTGTTGCCGAGGAAGCTCAGCGGCGTGGCGGCGAGGATGGCCAGCGCCTGCGCCGGGACCTCCGGCGCGCCGAGGCCGGCGATGAGGATCTCGAGCACGAGCAGGTTGAACCCGAACGCGGCGAGGCTGACCGTCAGGAAGCGGGCGGCCTGGAAGCCGGCGTGCCCGCCGCGCGCCCGAAACGTCCAGTGGCGGTTCCAGTGGAAGTTGTTCGCGACGGCGACGAGGAACGCGCCGGTGGCGGCCAGCCGGTAGTGCGCGCCAGCGGCGTGCACGAGCAGCGTGAAGACGGCGAGGTTGACGACGTAGCCGCTGGCCCCGACGAGGCCGAAGCGCACGAGCTGCAGCCAGTTCGCCTGCTTGCGCACGCCGGCGTGCATCCGCGTGCGGAAGCGCGGAGGAGCGTCGACGGTGGCGGCCAGCTCGTCGGTCACCGGCCCGAGGGTAGCTCGAAGTGCCCGCGCACCATGCCGGCGACGTCGCGGATCGACCACTGCGCCGGCACCGTTTCCGGCAGCTCCACGCCGGTGACGATGAGCGCCCCGAGCGAGTCGCTGCGGTGCAGCGACCCGTGCGAGCCGCCGCCCACGTGGTCCGCCCCGCCCCAGTCGGCGAACTCGTAGCCGGGCGCGGCGGAGAGCAGCACGTCGCCGGACGTCGGGCAGTCGAGCGCCGCCCACACGCGCGCGAGCGCGTCCGGGTAGACGTCGCTGTGGAAGACGCCGTCCTCGATCCGCGCGTCGAGCACGTCGAGGTTGCCGCGCACGACCCACTCCGCGCCGCGCACGTCGCGCACCTCCTGGCCGGGCGCGAACGACAGCGCGCCGCGGCGGCTCGTGACGACCGCGACGCTCTGCTCGCGG
>DATAAR010000137.1:0-40453 GCA_036259975.1 Solirubrobacteraceae bacterium
CGGGGCACCGCGCGCTCGGCAACGACGTCGAGCGGATCGAGGCGCCGCTCGACGGCAAGGCGATGGTCGGCAACCTGCGCCGCCCGCCGGGTCTCGACCGCCCGCCGCTCGTCCTGCTCATCCCCGGCCTGGACTCCACCAAGGAGGAGCTGCTCGGGATGGAGGAGGCGTTCCTGCGCCGGGGCATGGCGACCTTCGCGCTCGACGGGCCGGGCCAGGGCGAGTCGACGTACGAGCTCCCGCTCCGGTACGACTACGAGGTCGCGGTCACCTCGGCCCTCGACGTGTTGGCGGGCCGCGACGACCTCGACATGGATCGCGTCGGGATGGTCGGGCAGAGCATGGGCGGCTACTTCGCGCCGCGCGCCGCCGCGTTCGAGCCGCGCGTCCGGGCCGTGGTCGGGCTCAGCGGCGCGTACAGGCGCATCGAGATCTGGGACAGCCTGCCGCCCGTGAACCGCGAGACGTTCATCTACAAGACGCACTCGCGCGACGCCGACGAGGCCCGCGAGGTGGCGCTGGCGATGGACCTCGAGGGCGTGCTCGAGCGCCTCGACCGCCCCGCGCTGTTCGCCACGGGGACGCGCGACCGGCTCGTGCCGTGGCAGCAGACCGAGATGCAGGCGAAGGCGGCGCCCCAGGGCGAGTTCGTGCTCGTCGAGGGCGGCACGCACGTGCTGTCGAACTACCCGTACCTGCTGCGTCCGCTGGTGTCGGACTGGATGGCCGAGAAGCTGCGCTGACCCGCCGCATCTGTGCGCTCGCGCGCTTCGTGACTGGCATCACAACCGGGCCGGCGGCGGCGGGAACTCTGCCGACTCCGTTTTCGCACCCGGCCGAGGAGTCACGATGTACGCCGCCAACAGCTACACCATCCGTCTCGCCACCGACGCCGACGCCGACGCGCTGCGCCGCCTCGCGGAGCTCGGCGCGCAGCCGCCGCTCGAGGGCTCGGTCGTCATCGGCGAGCTCCACGGCGAGCCCGTCGCCGCGCGCGCGATGGCCGACGACCGCACGATCGCCGACCCGTTCCGCCCCACCGCGCACCTGCTCGCGACGATGCGCGTCCGCGCCCAGGGCCTGCGTGCGGTCCACCGCACGCCGTCGCTGCGGGAGCGCATGATCGCCGGCCTGCCCGCGACCTACCGCGCCGCCACCCGCCGGCCGTAGCGGGCCGGCCGACCTCCCGGCGTCGCCGCGCAGCGATAATGGCGACGCCGGGCGCGGCGGCGCGAGAACTCGGGCTGCCGCGGGCCGTTGGCAGGGTATGACCGAGCATATGACCGAGCATCCCGTCGCCCCCACCTCGGCCGCCGTCGACGGGGCGGCCGCGGCCGAGTCCACCAGTGCCCCGGGGCCCGCCGGCGACGACACCGTCGAGCTGCGCATCGGCCGCGAGGAGGCCGAGGCGCTCCTGCTGGCGGTCGACGCCCTGGCGCCGCTGCTCGACCGGCTCCGCCGCGAGATCGCCCCCGCTCCGGAGCCCGAGGCCCCGGACGCCGTCGCCACGCCCGACTTCGACGACGCCCTCCGGCGCGCCACCTGGCTCGCGCGCGAGTCGCTGCGCGAGGCCCGCGTGGCGATCGGCTCGCGGCGGCCCACCGCCGAGCAGCGCCGGGCCTGGCAGGACGCCGCCCGCCGATACGTGGCCTCGCGCCGCCGGGTCGGGTTGCCCGGGCGCTGAAGGCGGGCGTCCCCGAACGACGACGGGCCGCCCGCCCGGAGGCGACGGCCCTTCGCTCCTCGCGGACCGTTCAAGGGCCGGCCGTTCGGGTCCGCTAGCCTCGCGAGCATCGCCGCACTCAACTCCGACGAGACCGTCCGCGCGCTGCTCTCCACCGAGGGCACGTGGGCCGTGGTGGGCTGCTCACCGAGCCCGCACCGCGACAGCCATCGCATCGCGGCGCTCCTCCAGCGTCGCGGCAACCGCATCCTCCCCGTCAACCCGAACGCCGACTGCGACGCCATCCTCGGCGAGCCGTGTCACCGCAGCCTCACGACGCTGCCGACGGGCACGGCAGTGGACGTGGTCGACATCTTCCGCCGCGCCGACGCCGCCGGAGCGCACGTGGACGAGGCGATCGAGATCGGGGCGCGCGCCGTGTGGATGCAGCTCGGCGTGATCGACCACGCGGCCGCGGAACGGGCGCAGGCCGCGGGCCTCGACGTCGTGATGGACCGCTGCCCCGCGATCGAGGTCCGGCGGCTGGGCCTCGCGTAGCCGCCCCGGCAGGCGCTCCGGTCCAACGCACCGGAATCGTTGGGGCACGCGGAGTTGACGTCACCCCTGCGCGGGTACACGCTCAACGTGGGATCCGGCGACCGCCAACTCGGCGACCTGCTGCGCCGCGCCGTCAGCACCGACGACCCCGAGGACGCATTGCGCGCGATCACCGTCCTGCGCGGCGAGCTCGACCGCCTCGAGCGCGACCACGTCAGCTGCGCCCGCGTGGCCGGCGCCTCGTGGAGCGCGATCGCCGACGCGCTGGGCATCACCCGGCAGGCGGCGCAGAAGCGCCACCGGGGCGCGGCGCCGGCGCAGATCTCTGGCCCCGGGCCGATCCGCACCGTGCTCGTGACCGCGCCGGCGCGCATGGCGGTGCGTCTGGGCCGGCAGGAGGCGCGCGCGATGGGCTCCGACGTCGTCGGCAGCGAGCACCTGCTCCTCGGCGTGCTGCGCAGCGGAGACCACGCCGCGGCGCGGGTGCTGCACGACCTCGGCGTCTCGCTCGCCGAGGCGCGCAGCGCGGCCCAGCCCACGCTGGTCGACGGCCAACCCACCGAGCCCGGCGGCAGAGATGGGATCTCGCACTACGCGCGCTCGGTGCTCGAGCAGTCGCTGCGCGAGGCGGTCGCCCGCGGCGAGGGATTCATCGGGCCGGAGCACCTGTTGCTCGCGCTGCTGCGCGAGGACGTCGGCGGCGCGGCGCGCACGCTGCACGAGCTCGGCATCGATCCGGACACGGTCCGCCAGCGCCTGGCGTGCGCGCTACCCGGTCGCCGCGCCTGAAGTCGCGAACGGGCGTGCGCGCCGGCGGTGTGGCGGGTAGCGCGCCGCCATGCCCTCGCGCCGGGACCGGATCGAGCGAGCCGCCCGCGAGGTGCTCGGCTTCGAGCGGTTGCGCCCCGGGCAGGCGGAGGCGGCCGAGAGCGTGCTCGCCGGCCGCGACACGCTGGCGGTGCTGTCGACCGGCTCGGGCAAGTCGGCGATCTACCAGCTCGCTGGGCTGCTGTCGAAGGGCGCGACGCTCGTCGTCTCCCCGCTCATCGCCCTTCAGCTGGACCAGGTCGACGCCCTGCGCGAGCGCGCGCTCGGCGCCGCCCAGCTCAACTCGAGCGTCCCCGAGGGCGAGCGCGCCGACGCGCTCGCCGAGCTCGCCGAGGACTCGCTCGAGTTCCTGTTCCTCGCCCCCGAGCAGCTCGGCAATGCCGAAGTCCTCGACGAGCTGGCCGCCGGCGCGCCGTCGCTGATCGTCGTCGACGAGGCGCACTGCATCTCGGAGTGGGGCCACGACTTCCGCCCCGACTACCTGCGGCTCGGGGCGGCGATCGAGACGCTCGGCCACCCGCCGGTGCTCGCGCTGACCGCGACCGCCGCCCCGCCCGTACGCGACGAGATCGTCGAGCGGCTCGGACTGCGCGAGCCCGCGATCGTCGTCCGCGGCTTCGACCGTCCCAACATCGACCTCGCCGTCGAGCGCTTCCACGACGAGCGCCACAAGGACGAGGCGCTGCTCGACGCGGTGGAGGCCGCCGACAAGCCGGGCATCGTCTACGCCGCGACCCGCAAGCGCACCGAGCAGATCGCGGCCGCGCTCGCCGAGCGCGGCGTCGAGACGTGCGCCTACCACGCCGGCCTCAAGGCGTCCGACCGCGAGGCCGCGCAGGAGCGCTTCATGGACGGCGGCCTGGAGGCCATCGTCGCCACGACCGCGTTCGGGATGGGGGTCGACAAGGCCGACGTGCGCTTCGTCTTCCACGCCGAGATCCCCGAGTCGGTCGACTCCTACTACCAGGAGGTCGGGCGCGCCGGCCGCGACGGCGAGCCGGCGCGGGCGGTCCTGTTCTACCGCCCCGAGGACCTCGGCCTACGGCGCTTCTTCGCCGGCACCGGCCGCGTCGGCGCCGACGAGCTGCGCGACGTCGCCGAGGCCGTCGCGGACGCGCGCGACCCCATCGCGCCGACCGACCTGCAGGAGCGCACCGAGCTGTCGCAGACCAAGCTCGCGACGGCGGTGTCGCGCCTGGAGGACGCGGGTGCGGTCGAGGTCCTCCCCACCGGCCATGTCGTGCGCCCGCCGTCGGCGCCGCCTGTCGAGGAGGCGGTAGATGAGGCGCTCGAGACCGAGGAGGACCGCCGCGAGTTCGAGCGCTCGCGCCTCGAGATGATCCGCGGGTTCGCGGAGACCGGCGGCTGCCGGCGCGAGTTCGTGCTGTCGTACTTCGGCGAGCCGTTCGAGGCGCCGTGCGGGCGCTGCGACAACTGCCGCGCCGGCCGCGTCCAGGAGGACAACGACGCCGACGAGCCGTTCACGGTAGGCGCGCGCGTCGCCCACCGCGAATGGGGCGAGGGCGTCGTGCAGCGCTACGACCGCGACCGCGCGGTCGTCGTGCTGTTCGACGACGTGGGCTACAAGACGCTCGCGCTGGATGTCGTGGTTCGGCGCGGCCTGCTCGAGCCCGCGTAGCTCAGCCGCCCACCGCGCGGCGCCGCCGCCACGCTTGCCGCTGCCCGGTGCCGGCGACGCGCCGATCTGCACCGCGACGCCGCGACGACCGCCTGCGACCGAAACGACCGAAACGACCGATGCGACCGCAACCTCGACCGCGCGGTGCCGCCTCCATACCTTCGCCCGGCATGGTCGCGCTGGAGAGACGCGACCGGATCCACCGTCATCCACCAGGGGAGGAGCATCCTCATGCAGGTCATCCCGACGCGCCGGCGGCGCGGCGTCGTCACGCAGCTGTGGTTCTGGGTCCTCGTCGCGATCGGTGCGGGCGCGCTGTTCGGCACGGTGGCGCCCGGCCCGGCGACGGAGGCCAAGTGGCTGGCCGACGCGTTCCTGCAGCTGGTCAAGACCATCACGGCGCCCGTCATCTTCATCACGGTCGTCGTCGGCATCGCGTCGCTCGGGAACATGGCCCGGGCCGGTGGCCTTGCCGCGCGCGCCCTCGGCTACTTCCTCGGCGCAACGGTCGTCGCGCTCGGGCTCGGGCTGCTCGCCGGCAACCTGCTACATCCCGGCGCCGGGTTCGCCGGCGGGCCGTCGGCGGCTGCGGGCGAGGCCGCGAAGGAGAAGATCGCCGAGGCCGGCGAGGCCGGCCACGGCGTCGTCGGTTTCATCACGAACGACCTGCTGCCGACGAGCTTCGTCCAGCCGTTCGTGGAGAACGAGGTCCTCAAGGTCCTCGTCCTGGCCATCCTCGTCGCCGCGTCGCTGTCCGCGCTCGCGCCCTCGATGCGGAGCCGCGTCGTGGGCGGGCTCGAGGTCGCCGGTCAGATCGTGTTCGGCGTGATCCGGCTGATCATGTGGACCGCGCCGCTGGGCGCGTTCGGCGGCATGGCGTTCACCGTCGCGCAGTTCGGCGGCGGCGCCCTCCAGCACCTCGGCGCGCTGCTGGTCACGTTCTGGGCGACCGCGGCCGTGTTCGTATTCGTCGTGCTCGGGGTCGTCGCGCGCGTGAACGGCTTCTCGATCCTCAAGCTCATCCGCCTGATCAAGGACGAGCTGCTGATCATCCTCGGCACGTCGTCGTCGGAGACCGTCCTGCCGCGCCTGCTCGTCAAGCTCGAGCGTGCCGGCGCGTCGCGCCAGAGCGTCGGCGTGGTGCTGCCGACCGGCTACTCGTTCAACCTCGATGGCACGTGCATCTACCTGACGCTTGGCGCGCTGTTCATCGTCCAGGCCACCGGCCAGGACATGGCGATCGGCGAGCAGATCGCGCTCGCCGGGCTGATGGTGCTCACGTCCAAGGGTGCCGCGGGCATCACGGGCGCGGGTCTGGTGACGTTGACCGCGTCCCTGCAGGCGTTCGGTGGGACGTTCTTCTCGGCGGAGTCGATCGCGACCGGGATCGCGCTCGTCGTCGGCATCGACCGCATGATGTCCGAGGGGCGCGCGCTGACGAACTGCATCGGCAACAGCGTCGCGACGATGGTCGTGTCGCGCTGGCAGGGTGAGCTCGACGAGAAGCGCTTCCAGGCCGTTCTGGACGACCCCTCGCTGGCCGACCCGGCCGCCGCGCCGCCCGCCACCGAGCCCGGGCCAGCCACGCCCGCCGACACCGCGCCCCGCAGCAGGCGCGAGCCCGTGCCGGCGCTGACCTGAGGCGGGTAACGGGAGCTAGGCGACATGCGGCGCACGTGGCAGCATCACCCTGTGCGCCGCATGAGCCTTGCCCGGCAGCTGCTGCTGCTGCAGCTCGCCGTCGTCCTCGTGGCGGTCGCCGTCGCGGGGGCGGTCGCAGTGCGCGCGGCGGACAGCCGCGCGAAGGAGGACCAGCGCGCGCGTGTGCTGTCGATCGCCGAGACGCTCGCCGTCTCCGGGGAGGTGCGTGCGGCATTCGCGCAGCGCGATCCGTCCGCCGTCCTGCAGCCGCTCGCCGAGCGCGTGCGGCGCGACTCGGATCTCGGCTTCGTCGTGTTCATGAGCCCCGACGGCGTCCGCTTCTCGCATCCGAACCCGGCACGCATCGGCGGCCGCTTCGTCGGGACGATCTCGCCCGCCCGCGCGGGCCGGGCGTTCACCGAGACCAGGACCGGCACGCTCGGCCCCTCGATCCGCGCCGTCGCGCCCGTCCGCGACGGCGGCCGGGTCGCGGGGCTCGTCGCCGTCGGCGTCCTGCAGGAGGCGATCGCGCAGCAGGTCCGCCGCCAGCTCCCGGGCCTGCTCGCCTCGCTTGCGATCGCGCTGGTCGCGGGCGGACTGTTGTCGCTGCTCGTCGCGCGGCGCGTGCGCCGGCAGACGCGC
This sequence comes from Solirubrobacteraceae bacterium, assembly GCA_036259975.1. Classification (GTDB taxonomy): domain Bacteria; phylum Actinomycetota; class Thermoleophilia; order Solirubrobacterales; family Solirubrobacteraceae; genus JAOPZW01. The sequence continues at coordinate 6,972 of DATAAR010000137.1, forward strand.
GGACTGGATCCGGACGAGCTCGCCGCCCTCTACGAGCATCACGACGCGGTGCTCCACGCGATCCGCGAGGGCGTCGTGGTGGTCGGTCCCGACGACCGGCTCCTGCTCGCGAACGCGGAGGCCCAGCGGCTGCTCGAGCTCGGCGAGGACGCGGTCGGCCGGCCCGTCGCCGAGGTCGTCCACGACCCATCGCTGCTCGAGACGCTGCGCGGCGGAGCAGGCCCGAGCGAGGGCCTGCACGTGGTCGGCGACCGGGTGCTCGTCAGCGGCCGGCGCACGGCCGCGCGCGACGGCCGCGACCTGGCGACGGTGACCACTCTGCGCGACCGCACCGAGCTCGAGGGCCTCGTCCGCGAGCTCGCGACCGTCCGCGGGCTGGCGGACGCGCTCCGCGCCCAGGCGCACGAGTCGGCCAACGAGCTGCACACGGTGGTGGGCCTCGTCGAGCTCGGGCGGCACGACGACGCGGTCGCCTTCGCCACCCGCCGCATCGGCGTCACCCAGGACGAGGTCGACTTCATCCAGGAGCGCGTCGGCGACCCGGCGCTCGCCGCCCTGCTGCTGGCCAAGGCTGCGGCGGGCCGCGAGCGCGGCGTCCACGTCGCGCTGAGCGCGGCGAGCAGCCTTCCCGAGGGCGCCGTTCCGTCCGAGGACCTCGTGACGATCGTCGGCAACCTGATCGACAACGCGTTCGACGCGCTCGCCGGCCGCGGCGGGGGCCGGATCGAGGTCCTGCTCGCGGTGGACGGCGACGTGGCGGTGCTCGAGGTCCGCGATGACGGCGACGGCATCGCCGACGCCGACCTCGGCCGCATCTTCGACGCCGGGTGGTCGACGAAGGGCGACGGCGCCCGGCGCGGGCTCGGCCTTGCACTGGTGAGCGCAGCGGCGGCGCGGCTGGGCGGCGCCGCCAGCGCCCGCAACGACGGGGGCGCCGTGCTCACCGTCCGCGTGCCGGTCCGGGCGGAGACGGCGGCGAGGACGCGATGATCCGCACGCTCGTCGTCGAGGACGACGCGCTCGTCGCCGAGGTCCACGCCTCGTACGTCGAGCGGGTGCCGGGCTTCGCACTCGCCGGCGTGGCGCATCGCGCCACCGAGGCGCTCGAGATCCTCGCCTCGCGCCCGGTCGACCTGGTCCTGCTCGACTTCCACCTCCCCGACGTCAAGGGCCTCGAGATGCTGCGCGCGCTGCGCGCCCGCAGCCGCGCGCCGGTCGACGTCATCGCGGTCACGGCCGCCCGCGACCCCGAGAGCATCCGCCAGGCGATCGCCCAGGGCGTGACGCAGTACCTCGTCAAGCCGTTCGCGTTCGCGACGTTCGCCGACAAGCTCGAGCGCTACGCGCGCTACCGGGCGGGCATCGAGGGCGCCGCCGAGCCGACGCAGGCCCAGGTCGACAGACTGCTCGGCACGTTGCGCGGCTCGGCCGAGCCGGCGCTGCCGAAGGGCCTGAACGCGACGACGCTCGACCGCGTCCGCTCGGCGCTGCGCGACGCCGGCGAGCCGCTGACCGCGTCGGAGGTCGCCGGCCGCGCCGGGCTGTCGCGCGTCACGGCGCGGCGCTACCTCGAGCACCTCGCAGTCGAGGGCGCGGTGGAGCTGTCGATGCGCTACGGCGGGACCGGCCGGCCCGAGCACCTGTACGCCTGGCTGCGCTGAGGCGCAGCCGCGAGCCTGCGCCGCCCGCGCCCGCGCCGCGCGCCCCGTCAGACGGTGACGCGCGCGAGCTCGGCGAACGAGGTGAGCCCGGCGCGGACCTTCTCGAGGCCCTCGGCCCGGAGCTGGCGCATCCCGGCCCGCCGCGCGGCCTCGGCGATCGCGTCGGCGGAGGCCCGCTTGACGGCCAGCCCGCGGATCTCCTCGGTGACGGGCATGACCTCGTACAGGCCGATGCGGCCCTTGTAGCCGGTGCCGCCGCAGCGGGCGCAGCCCACGGGCTCGAACACGTCGAGCTGCGCGTCCGCGCACTCGTAGCCGTTGGCGCGCACGGTCTCGCCGTCGACGACGACGGGCTTCTTGCAGTACTCACACAGGCGCCGCGCGAGGCGCTGGGCCAGGACGCAGCGCACGGCGCTGGCGACGAGGAAGGGCTCGACGCCCATCTCGATCAGTCGCGCGATCGCGCCCGGCGCGTCGTTCGTGTGCAGCGTCGAGAGCACCAGGTGGCCGGTGAGCGCGGCCTCGACCGCGATCTGCGCGGTCTCCTTGTCGCGGATCTCGCCGACCATGATGATGTCCGGGTCGGCGCGCATCATCGAGCGCAGCCCGTTGGCGAACGACAGGCCTGCCTTCGGGTTGACCTGCATCTGCTTGACGCCGCCGAGCTCGTACTCGACCGGGTCCTCGATCGTGATGATGTTCTTCTCGGGCGTGTGCAGCATCGTCAGCGCACCGTAGAGCGTGGTGCTCTTGCCCGACCCGGTCGGACCGGTGACGAGCACGGCGCCGTGGGCGCGCGAGAACGCCTCGACGAACGCGTCGCGCTCGGGCGCCACCATGCCGAGGTGGTCGAGGTCGATGACCGACCCCTCCTTGTCGAGGACCCGCAGCACGGCGCCCTCGCCGCCGACGAGCGGCAGTGTCGCGACGCGCACGTCGACCTTGCGCCCGTCGATGTTCAGCGTCGTGCGGCCGTCCTGCGGGATGCGCCGCTCGGCGATGTCGAGCTCGGACATGATCTTGATGCGCGACACGACGCCCGCGACGAGCTGGCGCGGGATGCGCGTCGCCTCGGTCAGGACGCCGTCGATGCGGTAGCGGACGACGAGCTCGCCGGCCACCGGCTCGAAGTGGATGTCGGAGGCGCCCTGGTCGACGCCCTGGGCGACGAGCGAGTTGACGAGTTTGACCACCGGCGCGTCGTCGGCGGACTCGCGCAGGTCGACGACCTCGGGGCCCTCCTCGACGACGGCCTCCTCGACGACCATCTCGTCGATGTGGTTCATGCGCCCGATGAGGGCGGTGACGTCCTCCTGCGCGGCGACCGCCGGGCGCACCTCGAGGCCCGTCATGAGCGCGATGTCGTCGATCGCGAGGACGTTGCCCGGGTCGACCATCGCGACGAGCAGGGTGCGCTCGTCGGCGAAGCCGACCGGGACCGCGGAGTAGCGCTTGGCCGCGGACGACGGCAGCAGGTTCGCGGCGGTCATGTCGACGCGGAAGGCGTTCAGGTCGACGTGGTCGACGCCGAAGCGCTCGGCGATGACGCGCGCGAGCTGGTCGGGCGTGAGCACGCCGCGGTCGACCAGGACCTCGCCCGTGCGGCGGCCGCTGGAGCGCGCCTCCTCGATCGCGAGCTCGACCGACTCGCCGCCGGCGTAGCCGAAGCCGACGACGATGTCGCCGATCTGGCGTGCGGAGCGGCCGCGCTGGGACGGCGCGGTGAGTCCCGGGAGGGCAGCGGCGGGCGACACGGGAACGGAGGCCATGTCGCGGTTATCGGCAGCGCGGGCGCGTCGCTTGACGCGGGCGGTGGCCGCGTCAGCCCGCCGCGTCGAGCGCCGCGTTGACGAGCGCGTCGGCGGCCGCGTTCTGCGCGCGCGGCACGCTGCGGACCCTCCAGCGGTCGAAGCCCTGCAGTGCTTCGATCGCCTCCGCGTGCAGCGGCTTCATGTCCGGGTGCTTGACCTTGTACTGGCCGTTGACCTGCTTGGCGATGAGCTCCGAGTCGTTGACGACCTCGACCTCCGTCGCGCCGAGCGCGCGCGCCCGCTCGAGGCCGAGGAGCAGGCCGCGGTACTCGGCCACGTTGTTCGTCACGACGCCCAGCGTCTGCTTGGCCTCGTCGAGGACGTCGCCGTCCGGCGTCGAGACGACCGCGGCGGCCGCGGCCGGCCCCGGGTTGCCCCGGGCACCGCCGTCCACGTGGACGACCAGCCTCACTCCGCGTCGATGGGCGGGAACTCGCCCGGCACGCGCGCCCGGCGGCGGTCGCGCAGCTCGCGCTGCTCGCTGGCGTCGTTGGACCCGCGCGCGCGCCGCTCGCTCTTGCGCCGGTCGATGATGACCTTCACGTTCGGGTCGTCCTTGTAGTACTCGACCAGGCGGTCGTAGAGCTCCGGGGCCAGTTCCTCTGGGATGACGGAGTAGATCACCGGCGCGGAAATCTACGCGTGCTGCGTCGCGAGGTGCAACTCGCCGTGCTCGTCCGCAGCCGCGTTGGCGATCTGGTCGGCGGGCTCGAGCTCGGACAGCTCGGCCCCCTGGTTGACGAGCCGCACGCCCGCAGCCTCGTCGCCGAGGTCGACCTCGAAGCGGTACCAGCTCAGCTCCCAGCCGACGACGATCGTCACGACGCTGCCCTCGGTCGGCGAGGGCCGCACCGCCACGATCGGCGAGCCGAGCGAGCGCGCCACCCCGGCGACGGTGCGCGGGTGGGAGCTCGAGTTGAAGAGGTCGAGCGCGCGGGCCATCTTGAGGTCCGCGTTCGTGGGGATCGCGTGGACGCTGCGCTGCTCGCGCTGGACCGGCGGGCGGTCGGGCTGGGCGGCCGGATGATGGTGATGATGGTGGCCGTGGCGGCCGGCGTCGTGACTGTCGTCGTGGGCGATCTCCTCGGACGCCGCGTCCCGGCGGCCGCGCAGGCGCGAGAGCAGCGAGCGCGAGCGGCCGTTGTGGGCGCGGCGCACGGTCGCGTCGTCGAGGCCCTCGCGGATCCATCCCTCGTGCGACGCGCGCTGGGTGCAGAGCTCGCACACGTTGCGCTTGGCCCCGGCCGCGAGGAAGACGTCGGGCGTCTCGCCCGGAAGCAGCGTACGACCGCACACGTCGCAGTTCACGACGGGAGCGTTCGTGCTGATCGACTTCCGCGTCACGAGACAGCCGAGGGTAGCAGTGGCGCCACCCTCGGCCGCATGCGGGTTGCGCGCGTCCCGGCCCCGGCGCCGGGGTCAGGCGCGCACCGCCTCGTCCTCCGCCTTCAGCGCCTCGATGAGCTTCTGAGCGAGGTGCGCCGGCACCTCCTCGTAGCGCAGGAACTCCATCGTGTAGTCGCCGCGCCCGCCGGTCAGCGAGCGGAGGTCCGGCGCGTAGGTGAGCATCTCTGACATCGGCACCTCGGCCTTGACGTCGGTCATCCCGCCGAGGCCCGGCTCCATCCCCTGCGGGCGCCCGCGCCGCGAGTTGAGGTCTCCGATGACGTCGCCGACGGCGTCCTCCGGGACGCTCAGCGTGACGAGCATGATCGGCTCGAGCAGCACGGCGCCGGCCTGCTCGAGCGCCTGCTTCATCGCGATCGAGCCGGCCATCTTGAACGCCATCTCCGAGGAGTCGACGGAGTGGTAGGAGCCGTCGTACAGCGTCACCCGCACGCCCTTCACGGGGTAGCCGGCGACGACCCCGTGCTGCATGGCCTCCAGGCAGCCCTTCTCGACCGCGGGGATGAAGCTGTTGGGGATCACGCCGCCCTTGATCGCGTTGACGAACTCGAAGCCGGTGCCGTCGGGGAGCGGCTCGATCTCGATGTGGCAGTCGCCGAACTGGCCGCGGCCGCCGGTCTGCTTCTTGTGGCGCCCGTGCGCCTTGGCGGGCTTGCGGATCGTCTCCTGGTAGGGCACGCGCGGAGGCTTCAGCGTCACCTCGGCGCCGAAGCGGTCCTTGAGCCGGTCGACGATGACCTCGACGTGCACCTGCGACAGGCCGGCCACGATCTGGTCGCCGGTCTGCATGTCGCGGTGCAGGTCGATCGTCGGATCCTCCTCCTGCAGGCGGCGCAGCGAGCTGAACACCTTGTCCTCGTCGCCCTTGGCCTTGGCTTCGATCGCGAACGCCATGACCGGCTGCGGCAGCTTGACCTGCGGCATCGCGATCGGCTCGTCGCGGTCCGCGAGCCAGTCGCCGGCGCGCGTCTCCTTCAGCTTGGCCACCGCGCCGATGTCGCCCGGCCCGAAGGAGTCGGCGTGGCCGGTGTCCTTGCCCTGCGGGACCAGCAGCGTGCCGATCCTCTCTTTGCTGTGCGCGCGCGTGTTCAGGATCTGGTGGTCGGGCTTCATCGTGCCCTGGTAGACCCGGAAGAAGTTGATGCGCCCGGCGAACGGGTCGGCCTTCGTCTTGAAGACGTATGCGAACAGCTCGGCGTCCGGATCGGGCTGCAGCGTGACCTCGGGCAGCTCGAGCGCGCCGTGCTTCACCGGGCTCGGGAGATCGTCGACGATCGCGTCGAGCAGGCGGTTCGTGGCGAGATTGCGCGTCGCCACCCCGCAGACGACCGGGAAGATGCCGCCGTGGTTGGTTCCGTCCTTGAGCGCGGTCACGATCTCGTCGTGGGAGATCTCCTCGCCGTCGAGGTAGCGCTCCATCAGCGCGTCGGAGACCTCCGCGACCTCGTCCATGAGCTTCTCGCGGTACTCGTCGGCGAGGTCCTGGAGGTCGTCGGGGATCGGGACCTCGCGGCAGTTGTCGCGGCCGTCCCCGTCGTACTCGTAGGCCTTCATGTCGACGAGGTCGATGACGCCGCGGGTCTCGTGCTCGGCACCGATCGGGATCTCGGTGGCGACGACGTGCTGGCCGAATGCGGCCTTGAGGCCGTCCAGCGTGCGGTAGAAGTCCGCCCGCTCGCGGTCGAGCATGTTCACGAAGATCATGCGCGCGAGGTCGAGCTCCTCGGCGCGCTGCCACAGACGGGTGGTGGTGACCTCGACGCCCATGACGCCGTTGACGACGAAGATCGCGGACTCGCAGACGCGCATGGCGCCGAGCGCGTCGGCCACGAAGCTCGGCTCGCCGGGGGTGTCGATCAGGTTGATCTTGCGCTCCTGCCACTCGAAGGAGCTCATTGACGCGCTGATCGACATCTGACGCGCCTGCTCGTCGGCGTCGGCGTCCGACGAGGTGCTCCCGTCCGTGACGGAGCCCAGCCTGTTGATGACGCCGGCCTGGTACAGCAGCGCCTCGTTGAGCGAGGTCTTCCCGCTGCCGCGATGACCGACGAGGGCCACATTCCTGATGCGGTCGGCCCGGTGCATTGCCGTCTCTCCTCTCCTCGGGACCCGGAGCGACGGACCCTAGCGCCAACGGACACGCGAGGTGCGGCGTTCAGCGCTCGCCGAGGAGCGCGACGAGGTGCTCGTCCTCCCGCGCGAGCTCGAGCCGGACGGCTGGCGCTCCGGCGCCCGCCGTAGCGCCCCCCGCGCGGCGTCGGGGCGGCCGGCCCGCGCCTCGAGCTTCGCGACGTAGATGAGCAGCCCGGGCTGTCGGGATGCGTCTCGAGGCCCTCGTCGACGATCGCGCGCGCCCGCTCCGGATCGGTGTCGACACGTGGGTCGGCGCGAAAGGACCACTCCCACGCCGACGGCGTGAACGTGGCCGGGCCGCCGAAGCTCAGAACCGTGGTGCCCGGCTCGGTCGCGATCGCGTGGCGGTGCACCGACGGGTCGCGCACGAAGACGTACGTGCGGGCCGGGGCGTCGATCTCCTCGCCGTCGAGCCGGAACGCGGCCCGACCGCGGGCGACGAAGTAGAGCTCTCCTCGTGGGCGAGCTCCGGGCTCTCCGTGTGCGGCTCGACGACGTCCTGGGCCGGCCTCCGCGGCGGTGTAGGCGTTCGTGCCGAACGCGCGGACGCCGAGCGTCGCCCGCACCGGGCGCCAGGTCAGCGTGCCCGGGCCGGGGAGCGCCTCGATGTCGTCGAGGTGGGCGACGGCGTACCGGCCCGGCTCGCCCATCGCTCAGTCGCCGAGGCGCGAGCGCAGGCGCAGGACGGCCTTCGTGTGCAACTGGCTGACGCGCGACTCCGTCACGCCGAGAACCTCGCCGATCTCTCGGAGGGTCAGGTTCTCGTAGTAGTAGAGCGCCACGACGAGCTTCTCGCGCTCGGGCAGGCGCGCGATCGCGTCCGCGACCCGATCCTTGAGGTCCGTCTGGTCCATGACCGTGGCCGGATCAGGCGCGTCGGGGTCGTGGATCGTGTCGAGCAGCGACACGGCGTCGCCGCTAGAGTCGCTGACGGTCCACAGCTCGTCGAGCGCGGCCACCGTCGAGTTGGAGATCTGCAGCAGGAAGTCCTGGAACTCCTGGACGGTCGTGTTCAGCTCGGCCGCCATCTCGTCGTCGGTCGGCGCGCGCTGCAGCTTGTGCTCCAGCTTGGCGTTTGCCTTCTCGATCTCGCGGGCCCGGGCGCGGACCGACCGCGGCACCCAGTCCAGCGAGCGCAGCTCGTCGATGATCGCGCCCTTGATGCGGGTGATCGCGTAGGTCTCGAACTTGATCTCGCGGGCGGGCTCGAAGCGCTCGATCGCGTTGATCAGCCCCACGAGGCCGTAGGAGATGAGGTCCGCCTCGTCGACGTGCGCGGGCAGGCCGGACGCCATCCGGCCCGAGACGTACTTGACGAGCGGCGAGTACGCGACCACCAGGCGCTCGCGGGCCTGGAGGTCGCCCGTCGCCTTGAAGCGCCGCCAGAGATCCCGCAGCTCGATCGCTTTGACGTTCGTCTCCACTGTGTCCCCTGAACGCGTCAGGCCCGCGGATGACTCTTTGCATAGGCGGACTTGAGCCGGGCGGACTCTACCCGAGTGTAAATCTGCGTCGTGGAGATGGAGGCGTGGCCGAGCAGCTCCTGGATCGCGCGGAGGTCGGCACCGCCCTCCAGCAGGTGCGTCGCGAACGAGTGGCGGAGGGTGTGCGGCGAGACCCCGCCCTGGACCTCGGCGTGGCGCGCCCAGACCCGCACGCGCCGCCGGACGTCCGACGTCGACAGGCGCCGCCCCGACCTCGACAGGAACAGGGCGCTCTCGCCGTCGCGTTCGTACAGGGCGGGCCGCCCGCGGTCGAGGTAGCGCGCGAGCGCGCGCAGCGCCGGTTCGCCGGCGGGCACGATCCGGGTCTTCGCGCCCTTGCCCTCGATGCGCAGCTCCTCGGCGTCGAAGTCCACCGAGCCGACGTCGAGCGTCACGAGCTCCTCGGCCCGCAGCCCGCTGCCGTATGCGATCTCGAACAGCGCACGGTCGCGCAGCTCGAGCGGCGTCGAGGCGGGGATGCGGTCGAGCACGGCCGCCATCTCGTCCGGGCGCAGGACGCGCGGTAGCCCCCGTGGGCGCTTCGGCGCGGGGATCAGGTCGGCCGGGTTGTGCGCGATGAGGCCATGCTCGCGCAGGGCGCGATAGAAGCCGCGCAGCGACGCGAGCTTGCGTGCGACCGTGGTCGCGGCGGCGCGCGAGTCCGACAGGACGGCGGCGTAGCGGCGCAGCGCCCGCGGCGTCATCTCGGTGGGCTCGATCCCGTGCGCGGTCCCCCACAGCGCGAATTGGCCCAGGTCGACGCCGTAGGCGCGGCGCGTCTTCTCGGCCGCGCCGCGGCGCCGCAGGTCGGCGTCGAACAGGGCGAGCGCCTCGCGCCAGGCGGGGGTCGGCTGCAGGCGCCTATCCTCGGGCGCCGTGGGACTGTTCTTCATCGACACCGCCACCGGTCAGGTCGCCACGCATCGCCAGCTCATCGACGCGGGCGTGGCCGACACGGATGCCCTGCCGCCGCGGCCCTGGCACCGGGTCCAGGGCTCGGTCGACGCCTCGACGATGTGGTACGCGGTCATGCGCAAGCAGGAGCGAGGGGTGTACATCGGCACGTTGGTACTTCGCCACGGCGACCACCACACCCTGCTGGGACGGCAGGGGTGGGAGGAGGTTCCCATCGAGGAGATCGGCGTCGATCCGGCGAACATGGGGCCGGGCGCGGGGACCGGCGCATAGCGCCGCGAGCGGCTACGCGATGTAGACCGGGGCTCCGACCGGGACCCGGTCATAGAGCTCGATGACGTCGGGGATGCGCATGCGGATGCATCCGTGCGACGCGGCCGTGCCGATGGAGTTGATCGCGTCGGTGCCGTGGATTCCGGCGCCGTCGAAGATGCCCAGCCAGCGCGCCTTGAGCGGGTTCTCGGGCGAGCCGCCGGGCACGACGGTTCCGGCCAGGTCGCCGGCCCAGTCGCGGTCGGGCACGTTCCAGGCCGGGTTCACGGCCTTGTTCTGGATGTGGTAGAGGCCGGCCGGCGTCTCGAGGCCGGCCTGCCCGACCGCGATCGAGTAGGTCTTGGCCGGCTTGAGCTGCTTGTACAGCGTCAGCCTGAACTGGTCGCGGTGGACGATGATGGCCGTCCCGTAGCGGTCCTCGATGTCCTTCGTGCTCACCTTGGGCTGGAGCTTGCGGGTGCGCGCGATGAACGTGCGATCGGCGGTCGTCGAGACGAGCGCCCGGCGGATGTTCTTGTGCAGGAGGCTGGCGCGAACCTCCAGACCGGTGCGGCTCTCGCGGGTCTCGATGCCGCTCGAGTCGATCTTGGCCCTCGCGTCGATCGGCTTGCGATCGATCGCGCCGCGGATCTTGTCGAGCATCCGGACGATCGCCTTGTCCGAGTAGCGGACCGTCGGCTCCATGTGCGCGTTCAGCGACTTGCCCGTCAGGTTGCGCACCGTCCGCGCGAAGATGTTGCCCTCGCGGCTGACGTCCATCGCCTTGTCGACCATCGCGTCGAGGTCGACGGAGATCCGCGCCTCCTTGGCGCCCAGGCGCCACGTCGACTTGTCGTGGTGGACGACGACGGGGCGCTCGAGCGGATCGAGGATGAGGCGTTCGAGCTTCGCCCGCGCCTCCGCCCGGGTCAGGCCCTGCAGCGGGATGCCGCCGACGCTGACGCCCTTGCCGATCTTGTCGGCACGCGCGTCGTCGTAGGCGTAGATGCCGGCGGCGAGGCCGCCGACGACTGCCAGCAGGAGGACGGTGAGGAGGATCGTTCTTGGGCGCACGGCGGCTACGGGCTGCAGGAACCCGGGAGAGTGTAGGAAGTTACGATTCGGCTTCCCAACGCTGCAAGCGTTCAATCGCCCGCAGGACGGTGCGTCGGCCGTGGTGGGCGGTCTCGTGCGCGTACAGCGCGCGCAGCGCGTCCTGGTCGAGTGATGGCAGCAGCGCGACGACCTCGTCGGCGCGCAGGTCGTCGTAGCCGGGGCGGTCGGCGGCGGCCGCGTCGCGGGGCGCGCGCTCGCCGGCGTCGCCGGTACCCGTGCCGCCCTCGACCTCGGCGGGGCGGCCGGCGTTGGCGCGAACGCTCGGGCTGTAGCGGAGGAACTCCTCGAGCTCGCGCTCGTAGCGGTAGGACTCGCCCGCCCCGCGCAGCAGCGGCTCGAGGCGCTGGTGCTCTCCGAGGCGGATGACGGTCTCGCGGGTCGTGTGGCGATAGCGATAGCCGGTCGCCTTGAACCGGCGGTTGTCGAGGCCGCGCCCGAAGCGCATCTGACGCAGCATCTCGGGCGGGATCTGGACGCCCAGCCGCCGCGCGGCCGCCGCCGCCACGCCGGTGCCCCACGGCGGCAGCACCGGCGCATAGGACTTGCCCAGCAGCCCGACGACTTCGCTGAGCGCGAGCACGCCGTCGGCCGCGCAGTTGTGGACGCCGTCGGTGTCGTGGCGGACCGCGTGCTCGAGGCAGCCGACGATGTCGTCTTCGTGGATGAACTGCAGCCGCGGGTCGAAGCCGAGGATCATCGGCACGACCGGGAGCGCGAACAGGCGGCTCCACGACGTGCGCAGGTCGGGGCCGAGGCCGTTGGCGAACCGCAGCACCGTCACCGTGACATCGGGATGGCGGGCGGCGAAGTCGCCCACGGAGCGCTCGGCGTCGACGATGTCGCGCTCGAGCGACGTGCGCGGCGGATGCGGGCGGACCATCTCCTCGGTGAAGAACGCCGGGTCGTCCTGCTCGCAGCCGTAGTAGTGGTCGCTCGACTTGAACACGACCTTGCGCACGGGTGAGTCGGGGCCATTGCAGGCGGCGAGGACGTTCAGCGTGCCGATCGCGTTGTTCTCGTGTGCGAGGCGCGGGGTCGTGACGATCGAGTCCACCACCAGCCGCGTGTCGACCAGCGTGTCGATCTCCGCCGCGTCGACGATGCGGCGGATGAGCGAGTGCGAGTCGGCCACCTGGACGAACTCGGCCCGCTGGAGCTCGACCTTGGGCGGGTTGCGGTCAACCCCGATGATCGCCTCGACGTCATCGTAGGCCTCGAGCTGCTGGGCCAGGCGCCCGCCCCAGTACGTCGAGACGCCGGTGATGAGGATGCGGCGGGAGGGCACGTTTCGCGCCTCTACAACCACACCGACCGGCGGCGCTGCACCATGTCGAGCACCTCGGCCTGGATCGTCTCGCGCACCTCGTCGGAGACGCGCTGGACGAGCCCCTTGTCCGTCCACGGCTCCTCCCCCATGTCGTCGGTCGGGACCGCCGGGAGGAAGCGGATGCGGAACTTGGCCGGCAGGTAGCCGACCATGCCGAGCACTCCGAAGTGCGGGAAGGTCGGAGTGATCGGAAAGTAGATGAGGCCGGTGAGCTTCTTGAGCGCGGGGACCTGGGCGAAGATCGGGGCGGCCTCCTCCGCGCCGACGACCGCGACCGGCACGATCGGCGTGCGCGCGCGCATCGCCGCCTCGACGAACCCGCCCCGGCCGAAGCGGCGCAGCCGGTAGCGGTCCTTGTAGAGCTTCTCGGTGCCCTTGCGGCCCTCGGGGAAGACGAGCACGAGCTGGCGCTCGTCGCACAGGAGGCGATGGACGTTCGCCGGGTGCGCGGGGACACAGCCGAGCTTCGGAAGCAGGGCGCTGAAGCCGGGATAGCCCTTGAAGAAGTGCTCGACGGTGATGTGCAGCGGGCGGGCGCGCGGGTGCTCCTCGCGGATCGCCTTGGCGATCATCGCCGCGTCGGGCGGGAGCGCTCCGGCGTGGTTGGAGACCACGAGCGCGCCGCCGTCGGCGGGGACGTTCTGGATCCCCTCGACCTCGCAGCGGAACCACAGGTGGTACAGGAAGTCGGCGACCGTCCGGTCGAACAGGCCCTCGATGCGCTCCGAGCGGCCCCAGTCGTCGAGTCGGCGCTCGGGCTCGATCGCGGGCAGGAGATCCCGCAGCTCGGCGCCGGCAGGCGCCGGGCTGTCCTCGGGCGGCGTGGTCGGGGGGTCGACCGGCGCGAGACGGGTGCCGGGAGCGGTGGCGTCGGCGCGCGGCCCCGCGCCGCCTCGTGCGCGCCGGGCCGGCGTCATGCCGGGCGGCGGTCGCCGTTGAGGACCGGCTCGAGGCGGCGCGCGAGCTGCGGCCAGTCGTCGGCGCAGATCACGTCCTCCTCCTCGCAGACGTCGTGGTTCCAGGGGTGCCGCAGCGTGGCGGCGAGCATGCCGGCGTCGAGCGCCCGGAGGAGGTTCTTCGGGCTGTCGTCGATCAGCAGGTCGATGCCGATCTCGCGGCAGCGCGCGATCTTGTCGTACGAGCAGTAGAGCTCGTGGTGGCGCAGGCCGATGGCGTCGAGCCAGCGCTGAGTCGCGACGTGGCAGCCCTCGGCGCGGTGGCTCGTGACGTGGATCCAGTGGCCGGCGTCGTGCCAGGCGTTCACGGTCTCGACGGCGTGCGGGTAGGGCTCGGCGGCAGCGATCGCCTCGTCGGTGTGGGTGTCCTGCACGCAGACGCGCACCTGCTCGGTGCGCAGGCGGCTGATGTCCCAGGTGAACTGCTGCTCATACGGCAGATCGATGCCGAAGCGCCGCTTGGCCGCCGCGGAGAGCAGCGGCCAGTAGTGGTGCAGGGTGGAGTCGATGTCGATCGCGATGCGCATGGTGAATGGGAACCTGCCCGCTGCCCGCTCCGCCGCCCGGCCCGCGGCCTGCGGCGCGAAGCGGCGCCGGCCCGGGATTATCCTGATCCGGCATGTCGACGCCGTCCTCGGCCGCCCTGCCCGCCGATCCCGGCGCCTACGGGCCGAGCGGGCGCTCCGCGTGGATGGACATCGACTGGCGCGCGCACCAGCGTTTCGTCGAGGTCGACGGGCGCTGGGCGAGCGTGATCGAGCTAGGCGGCAACGACCCCGCGCGGGCGCCCGTCGTCTTCGTCCACGGGCTGAACGGCTCGTGGCAGAACTGGCTGGAGAACCTGCCGCACTTCGCGGCGGCCGGGCACCGCGTGATCGCCTTCGACCTGCCCGGCTTCGGCGAGTCGCAGATGCCGCGCGAGAAGATCTCGATCGCCGGCTACGGCCGGTTCGTCGACGCGCTGCTCGACCAGGTCGGGGTCGGACCGGCCGTGGTCGTCGGCAACTCGATGGGCGGCTTCATCGGCGCGGAGCTGGCGATCCAGTTCCCCGAGCGCGTCGAGCGGCTCGTGCTGGTGAGCGCCGCGGGCCTGACGGTCGAGTACCAGCGCCGCGAGCGGGTGCTCGGGACGCTGCGCTTCGCCGAGAACGTCATCACGGCGTGGGCGGGCTGGATCGGGTCGCGGTCCGACGAGCTCGCGCGGCGCCCGCGCGCGCGGCGGCTGCTGATGGGCTTCGTCGTGCACCGCCCCGACCTGCTGCCGCCGGCGCTCGTCTCCGAACAGGTCCGCAACTCGGGCAAGCCGGGCTTCGTCGACGCGCTCGATGCGCTCACCGACTACCCGATCCGCGACAGCCTCGGCCGGATCGGCTGCCCCGTCCTGATCGTCTGGGGCACGCACGACCACCTCATCCCTGTGCGGGACGCCGACGAGTTCGCGCGCCTCATCCCCGGCGGGCGCAAGGTCGTGTGGCCGAAGACCGGCCACATGCCGATGCTCGAGCGCCCGGCCGCGTTCAACGCGCTGGTGGACGCGTTCGCGGCGGAGGAGGCGAACGAGCGGATCGCGCGCCCCGGCGAGGGTCGCGGCGGCGCGGCGCGCGCCGGCGGCGGCCGACGGCGCGGGAGCGGACCTGAGCGCGCGTGAGCGGGCATGAGCGCGTGGGTTCGGGCGCGGCGGGGCACACCGATCGGCGGCCGTGAGCGGGCGGCCGTGAGCGGGCGGCGTCGGCGCGCGGCCCCGTCCCGGTGGCGCGCGACGCGCTCAGCGCAGCGTGACGGCGCCCTCGGCGGCGCTCGAGACCAGCGCGGCGTACTTCGCCAGCACGCCGGTCGCGTCGCCGTTCGCCGGCGGCTCGTACGCCGCGACGCGCCGGGCGATCTCATCCGCGTCGAGGTCGACGTCGATCCGGCGCGCGTCCACGTCGATCGTGATCGTGTCGCCGTCGCGGACGGCAGCGATCGCCCCGCCGCGGGCGGCCTCGGGCGCCACGTGGCCGGCCATGAAGCCGTGGGTGGCGCCGGAGAAGCGCCCGTCGGTGAGGAGCGCCACCGACTCGCCGAGGCCCGCGCCGTTGATCGCGGCCGTCACTGCGAGCATCTCGCGCATGCCCGGGCCGCCGGCCGGACCCTCGTTGCGGATCACGACGACGTCGCCCTCCGAGATGCCGCCGTGGGTGGCCGCGTCCATCGCCGCCTCCTCGCCGTCGAACACGCGGGCGGGGCCGGTGTGCAGCCGGCGCTCGTGGCCGGCGAGCTTGACGACGCAGCCCTCGGGCGCGAGGTTGCCGCGCAGGATCGCGAGGCCGCCGGTCGGCTTGAGCGGATCGTCGACCGGGCGCACCACCTTCTGCCCGGGCGTCTCCTGCGCCGCGTCGGCGATATCGCCGAGCGTCTGGCCGGTCACGGTGATCGCGTCCTCGTGCAGGACGCGCATGTCGCGCATCCGGCGGACGAGCACCGGCACGCCGCCGGCCTCGTGGAGGTCGACTGCGACGTAGCGGCCACCCGGCTTCAGATCACAGACCAGCGGCGTCAGCTCGCTGATGCGGTCGAAATCATCGATCGACAGGTCGACGCCGGCCTCGCGCGCGACGGCGAGCAGGTGCAGGACGCCGTTCGTCGAGCCGCCGCTCGCGGTCACCGCGGCGATCGCGTTCTCGAGCGCCTCGCGGGTGATGATGTCGCTCGGCCTGAGGCCGCGGCGCAGGACGTCGACGACGAGCTTGCCCGCGTCGTAGGCGACCTCCGCCTTGCTCGGATATTGGGCCGGCACCATCGACGGCCCCATCGGCGAGATGCCGAGCACCTCGAACGCCATCGCCATCGTGTTCGCGGTGAACTGGCCGCCGCACGCGCCGGGGCCGGGGCTGGCCGCGCCCTCGAGCTCGTGGAGCTCCTCGTCGGTCATCTTGCCCGCCGCGTGCGCGCCGACGGCCTCGAAGACCTCCTGGATCGTGACGTCGTGGCCCTGGAAGCGGCCGGGCGGGATCGAGCCGCCGTAGAGCATCACGGAGGGGACGTTCAGCCGCGCGAGCGCCATGACCGTCCCGGGGATCGTCTTGTCGCAGCCGCTGAGCGCGATGACGGCGTCGAAGAAGTGGCCCCGCGCGACGAGTTCGATCGAGTCGGCGATGACCTCACGTGAGACCAGCGACGTCTTCATGCCGCTCGTGCCCATCGTGATGCCGTCGGAGATCGCGACGGTGTTGAGCTCCATCGGCGTGCCGCCCGCCGCCCGGATGCCGTCCTTGACCTTGGCCGCGAGCGCGCGCAGGTGGAACGTGCACGGCATCGTCTCGATCCACGTCGAGGCGACACCGATGATCGGCTTCGACAGCGCCTCGTCGTCGTAGCCGATGCCCTTGAGCTGGGCGCGCGCGGGCGCGCGGGCAGGGCCCTCGGTGAGGGCGCGGCTGCGGTGCTTGAGGTCGAAGCCGTTCGCGCCTGCGGTCACGGCGCGGAAACACTACCTTCGGGCCGCTGCGTGCGGCGGATGCGCTCGCGCTCCCATTGGCTGAGCCGCCAGAGGTCGCGGCGGACCTGCTTGGGGTCGACCTGCCGGCCGGGCAGGTGCATGTTCGCCGTGGCGATCAGGCGGCGCTCGTCGCCGGTGAGCGCCATCCACTTCGCGAGGACGTCGTCGGAGTCGGGCAGGCGCGCGCTCCCATACGGCCGCGTCTCGTCGGGAAACGCGACGCAGTACTCGTTGAGCAGCTCGCGGGTCTGGGGCAGGAACGCGACGATCGGCTTGTGCGGGTAGATCAGATACGCGTACGGCGCGCCGGTGCGCGGGTCGTAGTCCGCCTCGCCGGGGCGCTTGGGCGCCCGCGCCATCGCGCCCCACACGCGGATGAAGCCGAGGTCGCGGTACATCGCCCACTCCTCCTCGTTCACGCACGAGCGCAGGAGCTCCCGGGCCCGCTGCTCGGCCCGGCGCTCGCGGCCGGGGTCGTAGTCGCCGGCCGGCACGACGGCGCGCCGGGCGCGGTGGCGCTCGAACGCCTCGCGCGCCGGCGGCAACAGCAGGTCCCACAGGAGGGCGACGATCACGACGCCGATGGCGATTGACGCGAGCAGCATGGTTCGTCCCTACCCGCGCCCGCCGATCTCAGGCGCCGCCCGCCGCCCGCGGAAAGAAGATGACGCGCTCGGCGTCGCGAGGGATGTCGTCGAACGCCTTGACCATCTGCGCCTGGCGCCGCCCGCCCGCCGTACGGCTCGGGACCGCGGCCCACAGCCCCTGGTCGAGCTGGCGGCGGAACTCCGCGACGAGGCGCTCCTCGTCCTCGGCCACCTCGACGTCGCCCTCCGCGATGAGAACCTCACCGTGGCCGGGCTTCATGCGCAGGAACTTCATCGTCAGCCGCGATTATGTCAGAGGCCGGCGGCGCTCATCCCACCCTGACGCCGAGTCCGAGCGCGTTCACCGGCCCCGCTCCGCGGCCGATCTCGCGCAGCCCGTCGCGCACCGCCTCGGACGCGACGCGCTTGGCTTCGCGGGCCGCGGTCTCGAGGTCCTCGCCCAGCGCCAGCCGGGCGGCGAGCGTCGCCGAGTGCGTGCAGCCGGAGCCGTGTGCCGCGCCGTCGGCGTGCCGCTCGCCCGCGATCTCGACGACCGTCTCACCGTCGTACAGCACGTCGACCGCTTCGTCGCGGTGTCCGCCGGTGACGACCACCGCGCGCGGCCCGAGCGCGCGCACCGCGCGCGCGAGCCCCCGCACGTCCAGACGGGCGTCGCCGGCCAGCACGCGCGCCTCGGCCAGGTTCGGCGTCACCACGGTCGCCCGCGGCAGGATGAGGTCGATCAGCGCGCGCTCCGCGTCGATCTCGAGCAGTCGGGCACCCGACTCGGCGACCATCACCGGATCGACGACCACGGGCGTGCCCGTCGGGATCAGGTTCAGTCCGCGCGAGACCGCCTCGGTCGTCGCGACCGACCCGAGCATCCCGATCTTCACCGCGTCGACGCCGAGGTCGTCCACGACGGCGCGGATCTGCGCGACGATCATCGCGGGCGAGATCGCCTCGACGTCGGTGACGGCGACGGTGTTCTGGGCGGTGATCGCGGTGATCGCGGTCGCGCCGTGGACGCCGGCGCGGGCGAACGCCTTGAGATCGGCCTGGATGCCGGCGCCGCCGCCGGAATCCGATCCGGCGATCGACAGGCAGACGGGAATGGATCGCGGCTCTGCGGACACCGCGCCAAGGATAGGACTCACCGCGCCCCTCACCACCGCGACACCACGACGTAGCGGCCGCCGGGCACGCGCCGCAGCCGCCCGGCCAGCTCGAGCTCGGTCAGCGCGGCGAGCGTCGCCTGCGCCTGGTCCGGCGCGCCGGCGAGCGCGGCCAGCGTGTCGCGCCCGCCGGCGACCGCGCGCAAGAGCGACGCGAGCCGCGGCTCAAGGCCGGCGGCGGGGTCCGCGGGCGTTGGCGACTCGACGCCGACGACACCATCGAGGACGTCGCGCGCGTCGCGGATGAGCGTCGCGCCGTCGCGCAGCAGGGCGTTCGTGCCCTTCGAGCGCCACGACGTCACGGGGCCGGGCACGGCGCCGATGTCGCGGCCGAGGTCGGCCGCGACCTCAGCTGTGATGAGCGAGCCGGAGCGCTCGGCCGCCTCGACGACGACAGTCATCTGCCCGAGCGCCGCGATCGTGCGGTTGCGGGCCGGAAAGCACCACTTGAACGGCGTCAAGCCGGGCGGCATCTCGGACACGACGCACCCGCGCTCCACGATGCGCGCGTATAGCCCGCGCTTGCTCGCCGGGTACGCGACGTCGGCGCCGCCCGCAAGGACCGCGACCGTCGGCGTCGCGCCGTCGAGCGCGCCGGCGTGCGCGGCGCTGTCGACGCCGAGCGCCATGCCGCTCACCACGCAGATCCCGGCCGCGGACAGGCCGCGCCCCAGCCCGCGGGCGATCTCGTTGCCGTCGGCCGACGCGCGCCGTGTGCCGACGATCGACACGGCGGCCGCTCCGCCGTCGAGGTCGCCGCCGGCCAGCCGCCCCAGCCGCGCGACGCCCTCGCGCGCGGCGGCCACGAACAGCACGGCGGGCGGGTCGGCGAGATCGCGCAGCCGGGCCGGGTAGGCGTCGTCGTGCCGGCAGACGGCGTCGAGCGCCGCGGCGGCGCACGCGTCGCGCAGGCGCGCCGGGTCGAGGCGCTCGCGCTCGGCCTCGACTCCGGCGCCCGCGCGATCGCCGAGGGCGTCGACGAGCGCCTCGTCGGACAGCGCGAGCAGCTCGCGCAGCACCCGCTTCTCGTGGCGGGCGAGCTCGATCGCGCCGGCGAGGCGGCCGATGAGCCAGGTCCGGCGCAGGCACGCGTCGCAGGCCCACCCATTCACGCGACCGCTCCCTCGGCGAGCTCCTGGTCGTGGCGGTAGCCGAGCGCGACGGCGATGTGATCGCGCCCCACGCGGTCGACGCCGGCGAGATCGGCGACGGTCCGCGCGACCCGAAGCGCGCGGTCACGCCCCCGCGCGCTGAGCGTCCCGCGACGGTAGGCGTCGAGGAGCGTGCGCTCCGCGTCGGCGTCCATGGCGACGTGGGTGCGCAGCAGCGCCGCGTCCATGTGTGCGTTGCACGCGGCGCCGGTGCCGCGCAGGCGCTCGCCCTGGCGCTCGCGGGCGGCCATGACCCGCTCGCGCTCGGCCGCGGACGTGGTGACCGCCGGGCCGGCGAGGTCGCCGGCGGCGGGGCGCTGGACGTTGAGCACGAGGTCGAGCCGGTCGAGCAGCGGGCCGCTCAGGCGCCGGCGGTGGCGCTCGAGCTCGGCGTCGGTGCACTGACAGCGCGGCGCCGGAGCGTGGCCGCAGGGGCACGGGTTGGTCGCGGCCACGAGCATGAAGCGCGTCGGGAAGATCGCGGTGCGCTGGCCGCGCACGACGGCCACGCGCCCGTCCTCGAGCGGCTGGCGCAGCGCCTCGAGCGTCGGCCGTGGAAACTCCGAGAGCTCGTCGAGGAACAGCACGCCGTGGTGGGCGAGGCTCGCCTCCCCGGGCACCGGGATCGCCCCGCCGCCGACCAGGCCCGACGCGGACACCTGGTGGTGCGGCGCGCGGAACGGGCGCTGCTCGATCAGCGCACCGCCGTCGTGGAGGCCCGCGATGCTGTGGATGCGGGTGACCTCGAGCGCCTCGGCGCGGGTGAGCGGCGGCAGGATCGTCGGAAGCCGGCGGGCGAGCATCGTCTTGCCCACGCCGGGCGGCCCGGACAGGAGCAGGTTGTGGCCGCCGGCGGCGGCGATCGTGAGCGCTCCGATCACGTCGGCGTGGCCGCGGACGTCGGCCAGATCCGAACGCCGCGTGGCGGGGCGCAGCGCGGCCGGTCGCGGCTCGGGCGGCGGCGGCCGGTCGCCGCCCTCGAGCACCCGCGCGACCTCGGCGAGCGAACGCGCGGCGATGACGTCCAGGCCCTCGACGAGCGTCGCCTCGGCAGCGCGCTCGTACGGGACCACGAGCCCCGCGAGGCCGGCGCGGATCGCGCCCTCCGCGACGGCGAGGACGCCCCGGCAGGGCCGAAGCTCACCGCCGAGCGACAGCTCGCCGAACACCGCCAGGCGCTCGAGCGCCTCGGCGGGCAGCTGCCCGCCGGCGGCCAGGACGCCGGCCGCGATCGCGAGGTCGAACCCCGGCCCGGCCTTGCGCAGATACGCGGGCGCGAGGTTGACCGTGACGCGGCGAGCGGGGAACTCGAAGCCCGAGTTCAGGATCGCGGCGTGCACGCGCTCGCGCGCCTCGCGGACCGCGCGGTCGCCGAGGCCGACGATCGTGAACGTGGGCAGGCCGGGCCGCAGGTCGACCTCGACGATGACGCGCCGCGGGTCGAGCCCGGCGATGGTGAAGGTGGTGACGTGGGCGAGCACGACCGCCACGCTAGGCCGGCTCGTGTGACGGCGAAACCGCACGATTGCAGCGAGTTCGTCACATCTTCGTGCCGCGCCGGACGTCGCGCGCAGAACGCCGGAATCGCGCCGCGATGTCTGCGCAGAATTGGTGCAAACGGGGTGTTCCCCTGTGACGCGAAGCCGCCTAGCGTGGCCGGCCATGTCCGCAGACCTCCGCCAGCACCTCGGCCGCACCGGCGAGGACCTCGCGCTCGCGCACCTCCGGCGGCTCGGCTACGAGCTCGTCGCGCGCAACCACCGCACCCGCTGGGGCGAGATCGACCTCGTCGTCCACGACGGCGCCACGCTCGTGTTCGTCGAGGTCAAGACGCGGCGCGCGAGCGGTTCGGGCCGCGGCCCGTGGGAGGCGCTGCACGAGCGCAAGCGCACGCAGGTGCGGCGCATGGCCGCCGCCTACCTGGCCGACGTGCACGAGCGCCCCCGCGCGGTGGAGCTGCGCTTCGACGCGGTCGGGGTGGTCATCGACGCGCAGGGCGGGCTCGTGCGCCTCGACCACCTCGAGGCGGCGTTCTGATGCGGCCGCCGGCGCTACAAGGCGAGCTGCTGGTAGGCCATGCTCTGGAACGAGAGGCGATGGAGCGGCGACACGCCGAGCCGCTGGATCGCGTCGCGGTGCTCCGGCGTCGAGTAGCCGACGTGGGTCGCGAAATCCCACCCGGGGTGCAGCACGTCCGCGCGGTGCATGAAGCGGTCGCGCGTGACCTTGGCGACGATCGAGGCGGCCGCGATGGCGGCGCTCGTGGCGTCGCCGTCGACGATCGGGCGCTGCTCGTAGCCGAAGTCCGGAACGGCGAACCCGTCGACGAGGCACAGGGCGCCCGGCCGGGCGACGCCGATCAGGGCGTCGCGCAGCGCGGCCAGGTTCGTGAGGTGCAGGCCGCGCCCGTCGATGCCGCGCACGCAGCGCGACACGACGTTGATCTTCACCGCGGTGCGAAGCACGATCGGGAACAGGCGCTCGCGGGCCTCGATGTCGTGCTGCTTGGAGTCGTTCAGCGCACCGAGCGCGCGAACGTCGCCGACCGTGAGCGCCTCGAGGTCGAACAGGACAGCCGCGGCGACGAGCGGACCGGCGAGGCAGCCGCGGCCCGCCTCGTCGGCCCCGGCCACCCACCGCACGCCCAGCCCCCTGTCGAACTGGAAGAGGCGCCGGCCGGTGCGGCGCTTGGCCTGGCCGCGCTTGCGCGGGCCCCGCGGCTCAGAGGAGGCCGATGCGGTTCGGCGGCCAGTAGGTGGCGAAGGCGCCCCCGATGATGGAGTCTCGGGGAACTGGGCCCCAGAATCGGCTGTCGTCTGACTCGCCACGGTTGTCGCCCATCATGAACCAGTGGTCGGGCGGAATCTTGATCGGCGTGGTGAGGTTGCATCCCCGTTCCGCGTTGTTTGCACACGTATCGAAGATGTACGGGTCCCTCTCGCGCTTGCCGTTGCGGATGACGTGGCCCTGCACGATGCGGATCGTGTCGCCGGGACCGGCGACGACCCGCTTGATGAAGTTGACATCCGACTCGCCGGGCGTGGGGCGATCGCACGCCGCGGTCTCGGGCCGGTCGGAGTTGCCGCAGGCGTCGGTCTCCGAGCCGGCGGGCGGGTGGAAGACGACGATGTCGCCGACCTTCGGGTCGCCGAAGCGGTGGCCGATGCGGTTGACCAGCACGCGCTGGCCGACCTCGAGCGTCGGGACCATGGACTCGCTCGGGATGCGGTACGGCTTGACCAGGAACTGCTGGATGCCGAGCGCGAGGCCGAGCGCGACGGCCACGATGACGACGAGCTCGACGAGCGAGCCGCCGGCCGACCGCTGCTTGGTCTTCACGCCTTGTCGTCGGCGGCGGTCTCGCCCGCGGCCGACGCCTCGGCCGCGGCGCCCTCAGCCGGTGCGGCCGTGTCCGCGCCGGTCGCGTCGGGCTCGCCGCCTTCCGCGCCCGCCTCGGGGACGGCCGCCGTGTCCTCTGCCCCGCCCGCGTCGACGACCTCCTCCGCGGTCTCGCCCTCGGCGTCGACCGCCTCGGGCGCCGCCGCCGCCTCGGCCTCGAGCGCTGCGGCCGGGTCGTTGAGCAGCCCGGGGGTGACGACCTGCTCGGGGCCGGTGTAGCGACGCTCGCGAACGCGGGCGCGCTTGCCGACCCGCTCGCGCAGGTAGTAGAGCTTCGCACGCCGGACGTCACCGCGGGCCGCCACGTCGATCTTCTCGATCTTGGGCGAATGCAGCGGGAACGTGCGCTCGACCCCGACGCCGAAGGACTGCTTGCGGACGGTGAACGTCTCGCGGACGCCGTGGCCCTGGCGCTTGATGACCACGCCCTCGAAGACCTGCGTGCGGCGACGCGTCCCCTCGATGACCTGGAAGTGGACGCGGACGCGGTCGCCGGCGGCGAACTGGGGCACTCGGCGCAGCTGCGCGCGCTCGAGGGTGTCGATCACGGTGCTCATGGCAAGAGGCGCCGCGCGCGGTGGGTCGTCACTGCTCGCGCGGGCGGCTCATGGTAGCGAACCGCCGGGAGCCGATGCCCCCCGCTCGCGGCTCCGGGCCCGCCGCCAGCGGCGGATCTCCTCGTGATGGCCGGACAGCAGCACCTCGGGCACGCGCCACCCGCGGTACTCCGCGGGACGCGTGTAGTGCGGGTACTCCGGGTCGCCGCCGAGGGCGGCGCTGAACGACTCCTCGAGCGACGACTCGGCGTGCCCGAGCGACCCGGGCAGCTTGCGCAGCACCGCGTCGCAGACGACCATCGCGGCCAGCTCGCCGCCCGAGAGGACGTAGCGCCCGACCGAGACGGCGTCCGACGCGAAGTGCTGGACGATGCGCTCGTCGAAGCCCTCGTAGCGGCCCGACAGCAGCGTGATGGCAGGCTCGGCGGCGAGCTCGTCGACGAAGCGGTCGTCGAGCATCCGCCCGCCCGGCGTCAGCGCGAGGACGCGGCGCTGCTGGCGCAGCTCCACCGGGTCCATGCCGTAGAAGCCGCGCAGCGCCTGGTCCATGACGTCCACGCGCAGCACCATGCCGGCGCCGCCGCCGAACGGCGTGTCGTCGACCTGGCCGCCGCTGAGCGGCGTGTGCTCGCGCGGGTTCAGCGTGCGGAGCTCGTGGCCGGCCGCGACGGCGTTGGCGACGTGGCGCTGCGAGCGGAACCAATCGAACCACTCCGGGAACAGCGTGATGACGTCGATCTGCACGGTCAGCCCTCCCTCGCGGAGGCGGGCGCGGTGTCGCCGAGGAACGCGAGGTCGACGTCGATCCGCTTGGCCGCGACGTCGACCGAGCGCACGGCGTCGCGCACCAGCGGGACCAGGAACTCAGGTCCGGCGCCCGCCACCTCCAGTGCCTCGCACGAGGGCAGTGCGATCAGACGCGCGACCGAGCCGAGCTCTCGCTCGCCGTCCACGACGCGGCACCCGACGAGGTCGGTCGCCCACCACTCGTCCTCGCCGAGCGGCGGCGCCGCCGACCGCGGCACCAGCAGGTCCGTGCCGCGCAGGGCCTCCGCCGCGTCGCGGCCGTCGAACCCGGCCAGGCGGACGATCGGGCGCTGGTCGGTCCCGGCCCGGCGGACGATCTCGGTGTCGCGGTCGCCGACGCGGACCGCGGCGCGCTCGGTGAGCAGGGCGGCCCGCCCCCGGGTGACGTGAAACGAACCGTCGAGGCCGTGCGGGCGTCCCACCCGGCCCGCGGTGAGCCAGTCCTCCGCGCCATCGGCCACGTCAGTCGACGATGTCGACGAGCACGCGGCGATTCTCCTTGACCGCCGCGGCCTTGACCACGGTGCGCAGCGCGTTGGCCGTCCGTCCGCCGCGGCCGATGATCTTGCCGTAGTCGTCCTCGGCCACGGCGAGCTCGAGGACGATCGTCCCGTCGTCCTCCTCGAACTGCTCGACAGACACCTCGTCGGGCTCGTCGACGAGCCCGCGAGCGAGGTACTCGAGCAGGTCGCGCATCGTCGGCCGCGGCTAGCGCGCGGCGGGGTCGATGCCCTGGATCTTGAGAAGCTTGCGGACCTGGGGCGTCGGCTGCGCCCCCTTGGAGAGCCAGTCGCGGATCCGCTCCTCGTTGAGGCGGATCGTCGACGGCTCGGTCTGCGGGTTGTACTGCCCGACCGTCTCGATGAAGCGCCCGTCGCGCGGCGAGCGCTGGTCGGCCACGACGATCCGCCACACAGGGTCCTTCTTGCCGCCCACGCGGGTCAGTCTCAGTCGTACTGCCATGGATTCCTTTCGAACAAGGCGACGCGCAGGTTAGCGGGCCTGTCGCATCAGCGCCCCGAGGTCCGGCATCTTGCCGCGCCCGATCTGGCGCATCAGCTTGCGCATCTGGTCGAACTGCTTGACCAGCTGATTGACCTGCTGAACGCTCGTGCCCGAGCCCTTCGCGATACGCAGTCGCCGCGAGCCCTTGATGAGCTCCGGCCGGCGGCGCTCCTCCGGCGTCATCGACAGGATGATCGCCTCGACGCGGTCGATCTCGCGCTCGTCCACCTTCATCTGCGAGAGCTGCTGGCCCGAAAGCCCGGGCAGCATCCCGAGGATCGACTGCAGCGGCCCCATCCGGCGCAGCGTCTTGAGCTGCTTGAGGAAGTCCTCGAGCGTGAACTCGTTGCGGCGCAACTTGCGCTCGAGCTCCTTGGCCTCGTCCTCCTCGAACTGACGCTCGGCCTTCTCGATGAGCGACATCACGTCGCCCATGCCGAGGATCCGTTGCGCCATCCGCTCCGGATGGAAGCGCTCGAGCTGGTCGAGCTTCTCGCCCACGCTGGCGAAGAGGATCGGCTTGCCCGTGACTGCCTTGGCGCTGAGCGCGGCGCCGCCGCGAGCGTCGCCGTCGAGCTTTGTCATCAGCACGCCGTCGAAGTCGACCGCCTCCGCGAACTGCTCGGCCACGTTGACGGCGTCCTGGCCGGTCATGGCGTCGACCACGAGCAGGATCGCGTGCGGCTTGATCGCGCGGCGGATCTCGACGAGCTCGTCCATCAGCGCCGCGTCGACGTGGAGGCGACCGGCGGTGTCGACGATCAGGACGTCCTTGCCCTCGGTCTTCGCGCGGTCGAGCGCCCAGCGTGCAATATCGACCGGGTCGGCGTCGGTGCCGCGCTCGTACACGTCGGCGCCGACCTGGCCGCCGACCTTGACGAGCTGGTCGACCGCCGCCGGGCGGTACACGTCGCACGCCGCGAGCGCGACCGACGAGCCGTGCTCGGCCTGGAGATGACGCGCGAGCTTGGCGGCGGCGGTCGTCTTGCCGGAGCCCTGCAGGCCGGCCATGAGGACGACGGTCGGCGGTCGCGGCGAGAACGTGATGCCCATCGAGGCGCCGCCCATCAGGGCGGCCAGCTCCTCGTGGACGATCTTCACGACCTGCTGGCCGGGATTCAGCTGGCCGACGACGTCGGCGCCGAGGCAGCGCTCCTTGACCGTCGCCGTGAACTGCTTGACGACCTTGAAGTTGACGTCGGCCTCGAGCAGCGCGAGGCGGATCTCGCGCATGGCCTTGTTAATGTCGTCCTCCGTCAGCGTCCCGCGGGCGCGGACGTCGGCCAGGGTCTCCTGGAGCTTCTCGGACAGGGCATCGAACACTGAAAGCCAGTGTACGGGCCGGCCGCGGCCGTACCGGCCGGACGTGGCGACGGGGCGCCAACCCGCGCGCGGGCGTATGGGGCGCCGGCGTCCGGGCGCGCCGCCGCTGTGGCGCCAGTCACATTTGCGGTGCGGCCTGCCACACCACCGGACGGTGGGACGCTCCCTGTCCGCGCCGATCGCCACGCGCAAAGCTCGAATGCGCTGTCGGAAGACCGTCCTGCACCGATGCGCACCTACACAGCGACCACCACCGCGACCGCCCGCCCGGAGGCCGTCCTCGACGTCCTGACGGATCCCGACGCGCTGCTGCGCTGGGCGCCCGTCGACTTCGACGTCGAGCGCCTGTCGGGGCCGCGCCTGGCCGAGGGCGGCTACGCGCGGGTGAGCGGGCGCCTCGCGGGCCGCGAGGTCGGCTTCGACGTCCGCGTCCATCAGGCCGACGTCGACGGCCTGGCGCTCTCCGCCCACGGGCCGGTCGCGCTCGACGTCGCCTACGAGCTGCGCGAGACCGGCGAGGGAAGCGAGGTCTCCGCCTCCGTCACGGTCCTGCCGCGGCCCGGCCTGCGCGCCCGGCTGATCGCCGAGGCCACGTCCGCCGTGCTGGCCGGCGGCGCGCTGCAGGTCGCGCTCGGCCGGATGGCGCGCGAGGCCGCCGCCGCCGAGCGACCCGCCGGCGCGTTCGGCACCCTCGCGGCGGCCGCGGCCTGACGCGCGCCGGTCGCCCGCCGGGCGGCGGGCGGGCCGCGCGCCGCAGCACGCTATGCGCCCGGGGGCGCCCCCGGCGGCAGCGACCGATCGGTCTCGTCGACGGGCGACTCGTCGCGCGGCGGCCCCTGCGGGCTGCCCGCCGTCAGCGATCGCGTCGCCTGCTCGGACGGCCGGCTGTCGTTCGTCGGCTCGCGCGCGGAGGGCGCCTCGCCGCCGCCGGCCACGCGGCCCATCGCGCCACTGAGGTTGCCGAGCGCCTGCGTGAACTCCGACGGGATGACCCAGATCTTGTTCGCGTCTCCCTGCGCGAGCTGGGGCAGCATCTGCAGGTACTGGTAGCTGAGCAGCTTCGGGTCCGGGTCGCCCTCGTGGATCGCCTGGAAGACCGTGTCGATCGCCTTGGCCTCGCCCTCGGCGCGCAGGATCGCGGCCTCGCGGGCGCCCTCCGCCTTGAGCACGGCGGACTGCTTCTCGCCCTCGGCGGTGAGGATCTGCGACTGCTTGACGCCCTCGGCGTTGAGGATCGCGGCGCGGCGGTCGCGCTCGGCGCGCATCTGCTTCTCCATCGCCTCCTGGATCGAGGCGGGGGGATCGATCGACTTGATCTCGACGCCGTTGATACGGATGCCCCACTTGCCCGTCCGCTCGTCGAGCACGCTGCGCAGGCGCGTGTTGACCTGGTCGCGGCTCGTCAGCGTCTCCTCGAGCGTCAGGTCGCCCACGATGTTGCGCAGCGTCGTGACGGTCAGCTGCTCGATCGCCTGCAGCGGGTTGGCGACCTCGTAGCTCGCGGCCTTCGCGTCGGTGATCGTGAAGTAGAGGACCGTGTCGATCTGGACGGAGACGTTGTCCTCCGTGATGACGGGCTGCGGCGGGAACGTCACCACCTGCTCGCGCAGGTCGATCAGGGGGCGGACGCGGTCGATGAAGGGCACGACGAGCGCCAGCCCCGGATCAAGCGTGCGGCTGTAGCGGCCCAGACGCTCGACGACGCCGGCGCGCGCCTGCGGGATGATCCGCACGGTCTTGGCGGCGATGAACAGCGCGAAGATCGCCAGCACCGCGAGGACGATCAGACCAGTCATCGCTGCCTCCTATTCCTCGTCCACGAGCGCGGTCGCGCCGCGGATCTCCATGACGTGAACGCGCGTGCCGACCTCGAAGACGCGGTCGTCGTCGTAGGCGCGCGCCGTCCACACCTCGCCGTCGAGCCGCACGCAGCCGACGCCCTCGTCGTTGGCGATGCGCTCGAGCACGATCGCGGGGCGACCGATGAGCGCGGCCGTGCCCGTGCGAATCTGGGGTGGCGTGCGGAGGTGGCGGCGCGCGATCGGCCGCAGGATGCCGAAGCTCAGGGCGGTGAACACCGCGAACACGACGACCGCGACCGGTGTGCCGAGGCCGGCGAGCTCGACGATCGCCGCGAGCGCGGCGCCGATCGCGAACGGGAACAGGAAGAAGCTGAGGTTCAGCACCTCCGCGACCGCCAGCACGACCGCTGCGACGAGCCAGAGCACCCAGGCGTCCATGAGCGGCCGAGGTTACTCGCGCGACAGAATCGTGGCGGCGGTGACGCGGACGATCTGCGGAACCGAGGACAACCGCCGGGTGGTCACTCGCGCGGTTCGACGAGCGCAGCGGCGAAGTCGTCGGCGTCGAAGGGGCGCAGGTCCTCGAGCGCCTCGCCGATCCCGATGAGCTTGACCGGAATCCCGAGCTCGGCCGCGATCGCCAGCGCGATGCCGCCCTTCGCCGTGCCGTCGAGCTTGGTGAGCACGATCCCGTCGACAGGCACGGTCTGCGAGAACATCTGCGCCTGGCGCAGGCCGTTCTGGCCGGTGGTGGCATCGACGGTCAGCAGCGTCTCGTGCGGCGCCTCGGGGACCTGCTTGGAGATGACCCGGCGCACCTTCGCGAGCTCGGCCATGAGCGCGTCCTGCGTGTGCAGGCGGCCGGCCGTGTCGACGATGATCACGTCGGCGCCGCCCTCGCGGCCGCGCTTGACCGCCTCGAAGGCGACGGACCCCGGGTCCGAGCCCTCGGGACCGGTGACGATGTCGCACCCCGCCCGCTGCGCCCACCCCGCGAGCTGCTCGACCGCCGCGGCGCGGAACGTGTCCGCCGCCCCGAGCACGACGTCCTTGCCGAGCTCGCGCTGCAGGTGCCAGGCGAGCTTGCCGATCGTCGTCGTCTTCCCGGTGCCGTTGACGCCCGCGACCATGATCACGGTCGGCTCGTGCGTGAGGTCGATCCGGCCCTCCCCCGGCCTGGCGATCTCGGCGAGCAGCTCGCGCAGGCGATGGGTAAGCGCCTCGCCGCCCTCGACCTCGCCGGACTCGGCCTCCATCTCGAGCTTGGAGACGACCTGCGCGGTCGTGCGGGCCCCGACGTCGGCCATGATCAGCGCCTCCTCAAGGCGCTCCCAGGTGGTCTCGTCGAGGGTGCCCTCGAACAGCGTGGCCTGGATCTCGGCGCCCAGCGCCTGGCGTGTCTTGGACAGGTTCTCGCGCAGGCGGCGGAAGAAGCCGCGCCGGCGCGCGGGCTCGGGCTCGGCCGCGGTCGCGGCGGCGCCGCCGGCGCCGTCGCCGGTGATGAAGACGTCGGTCCACTCTCGAGGCATCGAGGTGCGCGACGATAGCGCCGTGCTCACGTTCCAGGCGCTCCCGGCCGACCGGCCGCCCGCGAGCGACCTCCTCGCCGCGATGGTCGCGGAGATGTCCGCCCTGTACGGCGCGATCGACGGTCCGGGCATGCCGAGCGCGACCCCGACCGACTTCGCCCCGCCGCACGGCACGTTCCTCGTCGGCTTCGACGGCGACGGCGCGCCGGTCTGCGCCGGCGGCGTCAAGCGCCTCGACGACGGCGCGGCCGAGATCAAGCGGATGTACGTGGTGCCCTCGGCCCGCGGGCGCGGACACGCCCGCGTGCTGCTTCGCGCGCTCGAGGACGCCGCGCGCGACCTCGGGTACTCGACGGCGCGCCTCGACACGGGCCCGCAGCAGGCGCACGCACAGGCGCTGTACGAGTCCGAGGGCTATCGCCCGATCGGCAACTTCAACGCGAACCCGGTGGCGTCGTTCTGGGGCGAGAAGGCCCTCGGACCGGACTAGGCGCCGGCCGAGGCGATCGCGTCCGCGACGCCTGCGAGATCGGGCGCGCGCACGTCGGGCTCGGGCACCGTGCCGAGCAGGGCGCCCTCGTCGCGCCCGACCCAGCCCGTGCGCAGGCCCGCGCGCTTGGCCGCCCACACGTCCCACCAGTGGCCAGCGACGAACCAGGTCTCCGGCGCGGGGGTGGCGAGCACCTCGAGCGCGTGCGCATACACGCGCTGGTCGGGCTTGAACGCGCCGACCGCCTCGACGCTGACGACGGCGTGCATGTGCTCGAGCAGGCCGGCCTTCGAGAGCGCGGATCGGGCGGCGTCCGCGGCGCTGTTGGTCAGCGCGCTCGGCGTGTGGCCGGCGAGGCGCAGGCGGGCGAGCGCGTCGGCGGCGTCCGGGTACGGCGGCAGCGCGGCCGCCGCGGCCATGCCCGCCTCGACATAGTCGTCGCCCAGGCCGGCGAGCTCGGCCCGCAGCGCGAGCGCCGCGCGCAGGTAGTCGGTGAACGGCCGGAAGCCGCCGGTGATCGTGTCGGTCATCGCCTGCGCGACGGTCTGGTCGAGCACGCTGAGCCCGAGGCCCGCGGGCGCCCCCGGCCAGCCCTCGGTCAGCGCGCGCGGGTCGAGCAGGGTGCCGTTCACGTCGAACAGGACGTGCGCCATCGCTCAGGTCGTCGTGTCGGGCAGGTGGCGCCCGACGTGACCGACGTAGATCCCACGCGGCACCTCGCCCGAGCCATCGGCGACGTGCAGGTAGATGCGCGCGATGAAGCCGGCGCCGGAGCCGGAGCCGATCGCGACGTGCGGGCCGAGGTCGAGGCGGGCGCCGTCGTGCACGACGGTATAGCGGTCCGGATGGCGGCTGCGGGCGAGCTCGGACACGTCAGCGCGCCACGTGAGGCCGAGCGACGCGGCCGCGTCCGCGAGGGACGTGCCGAACCCCGACGGGTCGGCGTACAGCGTCGCCAGCCTATCGAGGCGCTCGAGTGCGTCGAGGATGTCGCCGGGCCGCCGGAACGGGCTGTCCGCCGCGGACTCGAACGCGGAGCGCGTGAACGTCAGGTGCTCGAGGTCGCCTGCCGCGCGCTCCACCGCCTCGAGCACCGTCGCGGGCGGCGCGGCCGGCTCGGCCGCCGCCGCGACGTCCTCCGCGCGGCCGCCCGCCTCCGCCAGGGCGGTGCTCAGCCGCGCCACCGCCTGGCGGTCGCGCTCGGCCGCCTCGCCGAGCTCCTCGACCTGACGCAGCAGGTCCTCGCGGTGCGCGCGGACGGCCTCGAGCTCGCCGAGCAGCGCCTCATGGGCGGCCAGCCACTCGTCCGACGGCTCGCCGGCGGACGCCTCCGCGGCGGTCTGCTCCGCCTCCTGACGGCGCTCGGCGAGGCGCCCCTCGGCCTGCGCCGCGCGCGCCTCCGCGCGCTCCACCTCGCGCTCGAGGCGCGCCGCGCGGCGCGCCTCCTCGTCGCGCTCGGCCTCGGCCGCCTCCCGCCGGCGGCGGGCGGTCTCGACCTGCCGGCGGAGGTCCTCCACGCGCGTGAGCTCGCGCTCGAGCCCGCGCTCGCGGGCCTCGATGTCGCGGGCCTGGCGCTCCGCGTCCCGCAGGCGGGCCAGCAACGACGAGTCCGGGATCTCGGCCGCCGCGAGGAAGCGCTCCCAGGAGCCGAACACCTCGACGACGATGTCGGGATGCGGCCAGTCCTCGGTCTTCAGCCAGTCCTGGGCGCTGGGCGGCTCGCCGACGAGGACGATCCAGCGGTACAGGTGCGAGAGGTAGTCGGCCTCCTCGACGAGCAGCGAGACCTCGCGCAGGCGTGCGTCGGCCTTCGGCCGTCCGGGTCGGGTCGCCGGCGACGCGGCGCCCCCGTCCGCGGTCGCGGCCGACGGCGCGCCGTTACGGTCGTCGTTTGCCTGCTTGATGCGCCGGCCGGGCTTCTTGGCCACGGTCCCAGCCTACGCGGCCTGGGCTCCGGCCGCCGTCGCGGGCGCGTCGCGCGGGAGCCGGCGCGAGACGACCTTCGAGACCCCGTCGTCGCCCATGGACACGCCGTACAGGGTGTCAGCGGCCTCCATCGTGCGCTTCTGATGGGTCACGACGATGAACTGCGCGCGGTCGGCGTAGGCGCGCAGGAGGTCGAGGAAGCGCCCGATGTTGAAGTCGTCGAGCGCCGCCTCGACCTCGTCGAGGATGTAGAACGGGCACGGCCGGGCGAGGAAGACGGCGAACAGGAACGCGATCGCGGTCATCGACTTTTCGCCCCCCGAGAGCAGCGTCAGGCGCTTCATCGCCTTGCCCGCGGGCGTGATCTCGATCTCGACGCCCATGTTGTCGGCGGGGTCGAGCCCGGCCTCCTCGGCCTCCGCGGCGGCGTCCTCGTCTGCCCCGCCGTCGGCGTCGTCGCCCGAGCCGGAGCCGTCCACCTGCGCGCCGCCGAGCACCGGACGCGGCCCCGCGTCCTCGCGCACGACCCGTAGGCGCCCACGACCGCCCGGGAACAGGCGCTCGGCCAGCTCCCCGAAGTTGCGCGCCGCGGCGGCGAAGGTCTCGTCGAACGTCTCGCGGATCTGGCGGTCGGTGTCGCGGATGAGCGTGCGCAGCTCGCGCAGCGCCGTCTCCAGGTCGGTGCGCTGGCGCTCGAGCTCCTCGACGTGTGCGAGCGCGTCCTCGTACTCGGCCTTCGCGAGCGGATTCACCGCGCCGAGTTGCTCGCGGCGGCGCACGAGCCGCTCGATGCGCCCGCGCAGCGCCTCGGCCGCCGCCGGGTCGAGCGGCTCCTCGGCCGGCTCGGCGTCGAGCCCGAGGCGCTCGGCCAGTGCGCGCAGCTCGAGTGCCGCCTCCGCCTCGTGGTCGCGCGCCTGCTGCGCGCGGACCTCGGCCGCCGTGACGGCCTCGCCGCGCTCGCGCAGGCGCTGCTGGATCTGCGCCTCCTCGGCCGCGCACGCGCGCAGCGCCGCGGCGACGCCCTCGCCCGCCTCGCGGTCGGCCGCGAGCTCGCCCTCGAGCTGGGCGCGACGCACCGCGGAGGCTCCCTCCTGGGGCGCCTTGCGGCGCTGCTCGATCAGCCATGCGGCGCGGCGTGCGTCCTCCTGCGCGGCCGTGCGGGCGCGATCCGCCTCGCGCAGGGCGCGATCG